>NZ_CP016616.1:4552500-4875160 GCF_002741015.1 Microvirga ossetica
AAACATCCGCGCCGCCAAACCCGAGAAGGGCAGGGCACGAACCTCATGACATGATCCACGACCATGACGGATCATGGTCCATGGACACACCAAACATCAGGCATCGTGGTGGAGCCTGTCGGGATCGAACCGACGACCTGAAGCTTGCAAAGCTACCGCTCTCCCAGCTGAGCTAAGGCCCCTTGCTCAAACGAGCAGCACGATAATGGTGGGCCTGGGACGACTCGAACGTCCGACCTCACCCTTATCAGGGGTGCGCTCTAACCACCTGAGCTACAGGCCCAGTCGGCCATGACGAACAATCCCTGACGGGACCATCCCAGACCAACCGATGTTTGGATGTGAGAGAAGAGAAACGAAGACGGCAGCGTCCCGCATAGTGGGATCTGACTGATCCCTTGTGTTCAAAAGAGTTCCGATAGAACCGGCATGACGCCGCTTCGTAAGAGAACATCCTTAGAAAGGAGGTGATCCAGCCGCAGGTTCCCCTACGGCTACCTTGTTACGACTTCACCCCAGTCGCTGACCCTACCGTGGTCGCCTGCCCCCTTGCGGTTGGCGCAGCGCCGTCGGGTAAGACCAACTCCCATGGTGTGACGGGCGGTGTGTACAAGGCCCGGGAACGTATTCACCGTGGCGTTCTGATCCACGATTACTAGCGATTCCGCCTTCATGCACTCGAGTTGCAGAGTGCAATCCGAACTGAGACGGCTTTTTAGGATTAGCTCCCCCTCGCGGGTTCGCTGCCCTTTGTCACCGCCATTGTAGCACGTGTGTAGCCCAGCCCGTAAGGGCCATGAGGACTTGACGTCATCCCCACCTTCCTCTCGGCTTATCACCGGCAGTCCCCCTAGAGTGCCCAACCAAATGATGGCAACTAGGGGCGAGGGTTGCGCTCGTTGCGGGACTTAACCCAACATCTCACGACACGAGCTGACGACAGCCATGCAGCACCTGTGTTCCCGCCAGCCGAACTGAAGGATGCCGTCTCCGGCACCCATACGGGACATGTCAAAGGCTGGTAAGGTTCTGCGCGTTGCTTCGAATTAAACCACATGCTCCACCGCTTGTGCGGGCCCCCGTCAATTCCTTTGAGTTTTAATCTTGCGACCGTACTCCCCAGGCGGAATGCTTAAAGCGTTAGCTGCGCCACTGACGAGCAAGCTCGCCAACGGCTGGCATTCATCGTTTACGGCGTGGACTACCAGGGTATCTAATCCTGTTTGCTCCCCACGCTTTCGCGCCTCAGCGTCAGAACCGGACCAGTAAGCCGCCTTCGCCACTGGTGTTCTTGCGAATATCTACGAATTTCACCTCTACACTCGCAGTTCCACTTACCTCTTCCGGTCTCAAGCTCTACAGTATCGAAGGCAATTCTGTGGTTGAGCCACAGGCTTTCACCCCCGACTTATAAAGCCGCCTACGCGCCCTTTACGCCCAGTGATTCCGAACAACGCTAGCCCCCTTCGTATTACCGCGGCTGCTGGCACGAAGTTAGCCGGGGCTTCTTCTTCCGGTACCGTCATTATCGTCCCGGACGAAAGAGCTTTACAACCCTAAGGCCTTCATCACTCACGCGGCATGGCTGGATCAGGCTTGCGCCCATTGTCCAATATTCCCCACTGCTGCCTCCCGTAGGAGTTTGGGCCGTGTCTCAGTCCCAATGTGGCTGATCATCCTCTCAGACCAGCTACTGATCGTCGCCTTGGTGGGCCATTACCCCACCAACTAGCTAATCAGACGCGGGCCGATCCTTCAGCGATCAATCTTTCTGCTCTCGCACGTATCCGGTATTAGCCCAAGTTTCCCTGGGTTATCCCGAACTGAAGGGCACGTTCCCACGCGTTACTCACCCGTCTGCCACTCACCCCGAAGGATGCGTTCGACTTGCATGTGTTAAGCCTGCCGCCAGCGTTCGTTCTGAGCCAGGATCAAACTCTCAAGTTGAAGAATTTGATCTCGACTAAATCTCTACGCAAATTGACAGAGTGCACCCAATCTCCAGGTTTCCCCGGAAACGGTGTACTCACCAAAGCATAGACATGGTCGATATTCTTAACGATCGTTCATCGAACGATCCGCAAGGACACCGCCGCCTACGCTTCTCTTCCCCTCTCAACAATGTCAAAGAGCAAATGTCACATCCCCCTCAAGGGACGCAAACGGAACCTCAAGACAACCAGGCCGCCCTCGCAAGCCGCCCGATCCCCAAAGCCCCTCGGCACAAGCTCATCAGAACCGCGCCGCCGATGGCCCTGATCTAGGCCCTCATCCGGCCGCTGTCAACCGGGTTCAAGACAGTTTTTTGAAGCTGTCCCGAAGTCGATCTTCGCATCGAGCAAGTCGAGGCAAAGTCATCCCGTTCGCAAAAACATCGCTGTTCTTGCGTTGATCTTGCCGCCAGGCCCGAAAGACCTGGCAGCCGCTGCCGATGAAAGAGCGCCAGAGGAGCGCGCCACCGTTCGACCCCGTCGAACCGGCAAACCGCTCATGGCAAAGCCGGACCCTGAGACCCGGCTTAAGCCCGACACAAACCGGACCAAGCCCCCGGAGCCAAAGACCCGGATCGCTTGAAACCCCCGACCTGTCGGAAAATCCACCCCGGTCTAAACCAGGACCAGGGTCGCGCCGATATAAAGATCAGAAAAAATTTGGCAAGCGACATCTTGGATGTCCTGCCATGCAAACGATCTGATAGGGGAGGGGGGCGTCTTGGTCCCCCGGTGCATATAGGAAGTGCAGGGGAAGCTTTGAAGGGCAGAGGTCCGACCTGGGGACAAGCGCCCGCGACGCGATATCCCGACGACCTCCTAATCCTCTTTTTACCTTTGGCAGGCGTAATCGGGATGAATCTCCTCCCGGGTCGGCCAGTTCGGCCCCAACACCATAACAGACAATGCATTTCAAACGACGGTCTCCCTCTTCCGCCGCACATGGTTATGGCTTGCCCAAGCAGGACGAGGACAAGCATCCCAGTTCGAGCCATCCCATGAATGCGTCGGGCGCTGAGCCAGGTCCGCGGATATCTGCGCCGGACGACCGCACACTTCATCATGAGCCCGTTCGGACGAAGTCTGCCGAGAACCGCCTTCCCGGAGACAATGCCCCTTCACGCCGAAATGCACAGAACAGAGGCCCGAATGGCGCTCCGCGCGGCGAGGTGTGGGAACAGTCGTTTTCCATGTCGCCGGAGGTGCGCTTCACGCGGACGCCGGAGCGTGTTTTGAAGGAACGCCGCATGCAGGCTGCTCCGCATTCGGCGGCGGAGGGCGTAGAGCGTCAGGCGCGGGACATTGCTGCAACCCGCACACCCGATCCCGCGCCGGCCGTTCAGCAGAGGCTGCAGGCGCTGCAGAATAAGGCCGCTTCACAGGAAGCGGATTCCGGTGCTGCGCGCGCATTCAGTCGCGTCGCGCCTCAAGCGCATCATCCGGTCAAGCGGCCGGCTTCCACAGCCCAGAGAGCGGAAGCGCCGCAGCGGCGCCTGCCCGCTGCTCCGGTCGCAGCTGAGGCTTCTGTTGCGCCGAAGGCTATGGAGCCGCCTGCATCGCCTGCAAAGAGCGATCCGGTGAGCTATGAGCTTTCCGCAATGAGATCCTACAGCTTCCTTTGGCAGCCGGGAACTTATCTGCTCGATCCGTCGCTTCCGAACCCTCCAGTCCCACCTGCCGCTCCTGTGCCGCCCAAGCGGGAGGGGAGAACTCCGGTCTCAAGGGCAGTAGCCCCCGAGATCGAAACCCGAAGGCGCGTGCCTGCAACGCCTCCTCCTCCGCCCGTGGAGCCTGAGCCCGAGAACCTGCCATGGGACGACGAGGAGGACGACGTCGCGCTCGAAGACGTCACGCTCGAAGTCGAAGAGATCGAAGTCGCAACTGAGGATTTCCTGGACGAGGATGACGAGGTCATCGAGGAAGCGCCGCGACGAGCGGCCATCGTGACGCCGCCGCGCGTCGCGCATGCGCCTGCAGTGCCGGTTCCCGCCAATGACAGCTTCCGCCGCGAACGCGAGTCCTATGCCTCGGTTTCCGTGGGCGTGTCTGCGCCTGTCGGAGCCTCCTTCACGTTCGAGCTTCCGGATCTCGATCTTCTGGCGGAACCAAAAATCTGGGACAGCGCGGACGTGCCGGTCGAGGTGCTGCAGGAGAATGCCGCGACGCTCGAAAACGTGTTGTGGGACTTCAACGTCAAGGGTGAGATCATCAACGTTCGCCCCGGCCCGGTCGTGACGCTGTATGAGCTTGAGCCTGCGCCTGGGACGAAGTCGTCGCGGGTGATCTCGCTCGCGGACGACATCGCGCGTTCGATGAGCGCGGTCTCGGCCCGCGTCGCGGTGGTCCAGGGCCGCAACGCCATCGGCATCGAGCTGCCCAACCACAAGCGCGAGACCGTGTTCCTGCGCGAGCTGTTGGCAAGCCAGGACTTCGAGACCTCGAAGCAGAAGCTGGCGCTGTGCCTCGGCAAAACCATCGGCGGCGAGCCGGTGATCGCCGACCTCGCCCGCATGCCGCACCTGCTGGTGGCCGGCACCACCGGCTCGGGCAAGTCGGTGGCGATCAACACCATGATCCTGTCGCTGGTCTACAAGCTCTCGCCGTCCGAGTGCCGCCTGATCATGGTCGATCCCAAGATGCTCGAGCTCTCGGTCTATGACGGCATCCCGCACCTGCTCACCCCGGTCGTCACCGACCCGAAGAAGGCGGTGGTGGCGCTCAAATGGGCGGTGCGCGAGATGGAGGACCGCTACCGCAAGATGTCGAAGCTCGGGGTGCGCAACATCGACGGCTTCAACGCCCGCGTGGTCGAGGCCAAGGCGCGCGGCGAGACCATCACCCGCACGGTCCAGACCGGCTTCGACCGCGAGACCGGCGAGGCGGTCTACGAGGACGAGGTGATGGAGCTCGATCCGTTGCCGTACATCGTGGTGATCGTCGACGAGATGGCGGACCTGATGATGGTGGCCGGCAAGGAGATCGAGGGCGCGATCCAGCGCCTCGCGCAGATGGCGCGCGCCGCCGGCATCCACGTGATCCTGGCGACGCAGCGCCCGTCGGTGGACGTGATCACCGGCACGATCAAGGCGAACTTCCCGACCCGGATCTCGTTCCAGGTGACCTCGAAGATCGACAGCCGCACGATCCTGGGCGAAATGGGGGCGGAGCAGCTGCTCGGTCAGGGCGACATGCTGTACATGGCCGGCGGCGGGCGGATCACGCGCGTGCACGGGCCGTTCTGCTCCGACGAGGAGGTCGAGAAGGTGGTGGCGCATTTGAAGCGCCAGGGCCGGCCGCAATATCTCGAGGCGGTCACCGCGGAAGAGGACGAGGGCGGCGGGGCTGGTGCGGACGCAGCCGTCTTCGACCAGGGCGAGTTCGGGGCGCCCAGCGGCGATCTCTACGACCAGGCGGTGGCGGTGGTCTTGAGGGACAAGAAGGCCTCGACGAGCTACATCCAGCGCCGGCTGCAGATCGGCTACAACCGCGCCGCCTCGCTCATGGAGCGCATGGAGAACGAGGGCATCGTCGGTCCCGCCAACCACGCCGGTAAACGCGAGATCCTGATCAATCATCTGGATATGGACGACTGATTCCATCCAGCTGTCGTGACAAGGGAAAGGCGGCTCCAAGAGCCGCCTTTCTGCATTCAGGGTCGTTCGGCTTATTCGATGACCTGAACGACGGTCCGGGTCTGCGGATCGACCAGCACGGTCTGGTCGTTCACGACGGTGTAGCTGTAGGCGTTCCGAAGCCCGACATTTTGCGGAACGGGATAGAGCCTCACCCGCTGCGGCACGGGCTGGCCGACGACGATCTCTTCGGTGACACGCATGGTGGGGCGGCGCTGGGCGACGACATAGGTGCGAACGCGGGTCGATTCCTCGGCGGAGAGCACGCTGCCGACTGCGGCGCCGGCGACACCGCCGACAACGGCTCCGATCGGTCCGCCGACGACGGCGCCCGTCACCGCACCGCCGGCAGCGCCCGCTGCCGCACCCGTTTCGGTGCCGGTCTGGCAGGCGGCCAGGGGGAGAGCCAGAAGTGCCAACAGGGCACCTGTATTCAGGACATGATTGCGCATGACGGATTCCTTTCCGAGTAGCACCATGCGAACGCGGGACAGCTTGGCCGGTTCCTTCGATATTTTCAAAGGTGTGAACCGGCAGGTCCTTGATCCTTGCCGTTCCGGCCGCCGCGTGCATCTCTCATGGCAGCATGAACAAGGACGGGGAGGGCAAAATGGCTGAGCGTTCCAAGATTGCGATCGTGACGGGGGCCGGCACCGGCGTAGGCCGGGCGATCTGTGCCGGGCTGTTGAAGGAAGGCTATAAAGTTGCCATGGCGGGGCGGCGCCGGGACGCCCTCGAGGCTGCCGCAGGCGAGATCGCCGTCGAAGGCGCTCAGACGCTCGTGGTCCCGACCGACGTGACCGATCCGGCCTCCGTCGCCGCTCTCTTCGCCGCCACGAAGAAGGCCTTCGGAAGGCTCGATCTCCTGGTCAACAATGCCGGCGTCGGCTCGCCGGCCGTGCCGCTGGAGGACGTTCCGTTCGAGCAATGGCAGGCAGTCGTCGCCACCAACCTCACCGGGACCTTCCTCTGCACGCAGCAGGCCTTCCGGATCATGAAGGATCAGGATCCGAGGGGCGGGCGGATCATCAACAACGGGTCGGTTTCGGCCTATGCCCCGCGTCCGCTGTCGTCTCCCTATACGGCCACCAAGCATGCCGTCCTGGGTTTGACGAAGTCGACTTCCCTCGACGGCCGCGCCTATGACATCGCCTGCGGCCAGATCGACATCGGCAATGCGGCCACGGAGATGACCGCGCGCATGGTCGAAGGCGTGCTGCAGCCCAACGGGACGAAGGCGCCGGAGCCTCGGATCGATCCCAAGCATGTGGCCGACGCCGTGGTCTACATGGCCGGCCTGCCGCTTGACACCAACGTGCTCACCATGACCGTCATGGCGACGAAGATGCCGTTCGTCGGCCGGGGGTGAGACACATTGCCGTGAAAACTGTCATCGGGCCGGGACGTTAAGCTCGGCCGCCCCTTCTCCCGTCGCCGCCCAGTCCTAAAACAGCCGCGATGTACGGTTTCCATTCAGCTTGTCCCGGGCAGGATTCGCCTAAGGCGGCAGGACATATCCCGAATGGCCGTGCCGGAGACCTTCACGTGGAGTGCAACGACCCGATGGCGGCGGAATGAGCGCAATCCTCGTCAAGATCTTCGCGACCGCCCTGACCCTGAGCCAGGTTCTCGTCGATCCGGAGACGGTCAGGACGAGCTTCGATCCCACCCGGGATCAGTTGGCCGTGACGCAGATCCTGAAAGAAGGCTGCACGCATATGCGGCGGGCCTTCGATATCGAGGACATCAATCTCGACGATCTCATCGCCACGGCCATGGACGATCCGCAAGCCGTCGCCGGCGATCTGAAGGTGTTCCAGGGCCTGAGCTTCAACGACCTCCACGCCAGCTACCGCCAGTTCTGCAAGGATGAGAAGGTCGAGCCGTCGCCGGTCGATCTCAGCGAGGTGATCTCCTACTACAATGCCGCTGTGGCCGGGCTCCCCGATGCGGGGCAATTGAAGGGACTGAAGCTGCCGGGCGTCAGCGTCATCCTGGATGCCGACGGCAAGCGCTTCGCGGAGGTGTTCGAGCCGGATCATCGGCGCATCTCCGTCTCCCTGTCGGACATCCCGAGAAGCGTGCAGCAGGCCTTCGTCTCGGCCGAGGACAAACGGTTCTATCACCACAGGGGCATCGACGAGCGCGGCGTGATCCGCGCCTTCGTCGGCAACCTGGCCAATCCCGGCCGTCCCGCCGGCGGCTCCACCATCACCCAGCAGGTGGCGAAGAACCTGCTCGTGGGCGACGACGTCACCTACGACCGCAAGATGCGGGAAATGATCGTTGCCTCCCGCATCGAGCGCGTGCTCACCAAGGCGGAGATTCTCGAGATCTATCTCAATTCGATCTATCTCGGACGCTCCTCCTGGGGCATCGAGATGGCGGCGCGGAGCTATTTCGGCAAAAGCGCAAAGTCGCTCTCCGTAGCCGAAAGCGCACTGCTCGCGGGGCTCGCCAAGGGGCCGAACTACTACAATCCCGATACCAAGCCGGAGCGCGCCCAGGAACGCATGGCCTATGTGCTGAGCCGCATGCAGGAAGACGCATTCCTGAAACCCGATGAGATGCAGCGTGCGGTCGCATCCTTGCCCGAGCGCGTGCCCTACGAACGCTTGCGGCGGACCACAGGCTTTTACTTCGCCGACCATGTCAGTCGCGATGCGCGCACGCTTGCTGATATCGAGACCCTGACCGCAGGGGCCTATACGGTGCGCACCACCATCAACCCGGCTCTGCAGCAGGCGACCGAGGCTGCCTTGCAGGAGGGGCTCGCACGCTACGAGCTGAGCGTCGGCCGCCAGCGCTATCAGGGCGCGGAAGCGAACCTCGCCGGTGCCATCAAGGCGCTTCCGGAAGTGAAGCCCGATGCAAAGGATGCGGCTGCAATTCCAGCGTGGAGGCAGGCTCTGGAGGCGGTGCGGCTGCCTCTCTACGACGTGCAGTGGTTGGCCGCCGTCGTGATCGAGAAGGGCAAGGACCGGAAGACCGGGGCGAATGTCCTGAAGGTCGGATTGGGCGACGGCCGCGTCCTGCCTCTGAATGCCTGGGATGCGGCGCGGCGCGATCTCAAACTTTATGATGTGGTCCGGGTCCAGCTCATCGAGCAGAAGGGCAAAGGGACCGTCCGCGCGGATCTGCGCACGCCACCTGCGGTGCAGGGCGGGGCGGTGGTGCTGGAGAACAAGACCGGTCGCATCCTCGCCATGGCAGGCGGCTTCTCCTATCCGCTGAGCCAGCTCAACCGGGCGACGCAGGCCCATCGCCAGCCGGGCTCCGCGTTCAAGCCGCTGACCTATCTGGCCGCTCTCTCGAAGGGCCTGCAGCCCAACACCCTGATCTGGGACGCGCCCTTGACATTGCCGCCGGTCGCCGGAGAGGCGAACGCCCGGCCGGGCGATTACTGGAGCCCGAAGAATTTCGACGGCGGCCGTTCCGGCATCATGACCCTGCGCCGGGCACTCGAGAATTCCAAGAACCTGGTGACGGCGCGCCTGCTCGACGGCGGCATCGAACCCTCGCCGGAGAAGAGCCTGAAGCGGGTGTGCGAGCTTGCTCTCGAGGCCCAGCTCTACCTGGAATGCACGCCGCATTATCCGTTCGTGCTCGGGGCGCAGCCTGTGCGGATCCTCGATCTCGCTGCCTTCTATGCCGCCGTCGCCAACGAAGGCGTATTGCCGGCGCCTCACGCCATCGAGTCCGTGGAGGAGAACGGACGCGTCGTCTACAAGCGCAAGATCGCTTCGCCCGCGCGGCTCGGTTCGGCGGATGCGGCAGCGTTTTATCAGTTGAAGACCATGCTGCAGGGCGTTCTGGAGCGCGGCACGGCCCGCTCCCTGAAGGCGCTCGCTCCCTATGCTGCCGGAAAGACGGGCACGTCCGACAACGAGAACGACGCTTGGTTCGTGGGTTTCACCAACGACGTCACCGTTGCGGTGTGGGTGGGACACGACAATGCGGATGGCAAGCGCCGCACGCTCGGACGCGGCCAGACCGGCGGCAAGGTGGCCGCTCCGATCTTCCAATCCATTCTCCAGGCGGCCTGGGAGCACCATGCGCCGAAGGCCCCCTTGAGCCCTCCGTCGCCGCAGGCGGCCCGGCATCTCATCGCGCTTCCGATCGATCTCAACACCGGCGACCGGCTGACGGATGGAGAGGGCAGGGCGTTCACGGAGTATTTCCGGTTGAACTGGTTCGGTCGCCTTACGGAGACGCAGTTCCGCCTCGTGCCGCAATCCGAGGTCTATGCCTTCCGCAATCCCGACCCGTGGAGCGACGGCGAAGCGAGGGGCGGACCGGAATATTACCAGGACGGCCCCTACGCACAGGGACCCGGTTGGCTCGACAGCCTGCGCCAGAATGCTCCACCCTCACGCCGCCCGGCCGAGTCCGAGCGGAGCTTCCGCTGGTGGTGGGAAGAGGAGCCTCCCCGCAGACCGCGACGGATCGATCCGGATTATTTCTGGCGCAACGGACAGGTTTACTGATGACATCGAAAATGTTTTGGGGACGAGTGCCGGTCCTCCTTGCCGCTCTTTTCGTCTCCGCAAGTGCGGTCGATGCTCAGGAGTTCAAGCTCGAAGAGGTGCCATCCGTCACCACCGTGGCGCCGGCTAGGCTGAAGCCGAAAACCATCGTTTTCAGCGACCATCGGGACGACAAGCTCGCCGATGCGGGCACAGGCCTGATCCGGTTCGAGGACTGGGGACGCGAAAGGCCCTTGCAGAAGCAGTTCCTGAGCCTGTTCCCGGGCTACGTGGAGCCGACCATCAAGGTCTCGGTCCACGGCATCCCCAAATCCTACACCGAAAAGCTCCATATCTACGTGGTGGAGGCGCGCTTCCCGATCGAGAAGGCGCCGGGCGCGATCGACCTTGCGCGCTATACCCGCATCGACGTGCTCGAAAAGATCGACCCGTCGATCAAGCACCGGCGCATCACGGCGGATGAGACGGCACCCGAGGCCGATCCTCAGAGCGCCTATAACCGCCATCCCGGCAGGCGCTGGTGCGAGGCGCCCGGAAGCCTGTGCATCGAGTCGCGCTATCCGCTAGAGGGCAAGCTGCCCGTCGGCATCCGTCTCGCCAACAAGCTCGAGGAAGGGGGCAAGAAGATCTCGGAATTCATGGAGTTTCAAACCGAGATCCGAGTCTTGCCTCCGGAAGAGATCGACCGGCTTGCTCTCGCGAAGCTTACCGGTGTGGAAACGCCTGTCGCCGGCGTGCTCGAGCAGACGATCTTCCACGTCAACCAGGTGATGCAGTTCGGCAAGCTGCTGGCGGTGCTGCAGGAACATCCCTCCGATCCGAACCGGACGATTGCCACGGTGTTCATGGCGCTCGCCGTCGAGACAGACGTGCTGGAGCGCAAGAAGGAATTCGAAAGCGTTCCCGTGCTGCGGAATCTGATCCCCGCCCAGGTTCTCATGGGCAAGAGCTCGTTCAACTCCGGAAACTCCATCAGCGCCGGCCTTCCGGACTACGTCCGAAACCGGATCCGCGCCATTGCCGAGGGGTTCGGGCAGTAGGCCAAAGAAAAAGCCCCGTTCCAGACATGCCGGACGGGGCTAAGAGTGTGCGGAGGCGACAAGGGGTTGCGGGGAATGGTGCCTCCGTACCCAATCAAGCGCTGAGCACGCTCCAGGTTCCTGTGTACCACCATTTTTCCAGAGCTTGGCAGGAATCAACTTTCCTTGATTACGCCATTTTCGGGGTTCTCACTGCATTTCTGCACCTTCTGGTGGCAGGTGGGACGGAACGCCGTGGTCCACGGCAGCTCCGTCAAAGTGGCTTTCGAAGCCTTGCAGTCTGCGTTTCTTCCTCCCGAACTTGCCTTCCCCGGCCAAGCCGGGGAAGGTTTTTTGTCGAGCCATAGACCGAACCATCAAGCTTAGAGGTCCTTTCGTTCTCGCGGGCCGGCTGCTATCTCCCAATCCGAAAATCGGCATCCGATCCGCCGGAAGCGACGGGCGACCAGCCTGAAGGTGATATTTTATGGCCAAGGCCATCCATTCTATGATCCGCGTGCTCGACGAGCAGCGCTCACTTGCCTTCTACGAGAAGGCGTTCGGCCTCAAGGTGGCCGAGCGTCTGGTCTTCGACGGCTTCACGCTTCTCTACCTGAGTAATGAAGAGAGCGAGTTCGAGCTGGAGCTGACGGTCAATCACGGCCGAACCGAGCCTTATTCCCTCGGTGACGGCTACGGTCACCTGGCGCTGTCCGTGGACGATCTTGAGGCGGAGCATGCCCGGTTCGGGGCAAATGGCCTCGATCCCACGCCGCTCAAGGAGTTGACGCTCGAGGGCAGGCCTCCCGCAAGGTTCTTCTTCGTCCAGGACCCGGACGGCTACAAGATCGAGGTGCTTCAGCGCGGCGGCCGCTACAAATAATGCGAACCGCCGGCCTCCTTCAGTTTGCGTTTTGAGAGACCTTCCGTGGCCACCCGTCCAATCATCCGGTTTCCCGATCCTCGCCTGCGCCGGAAGGCGGAACCGATCGGCGATGTCGACGACGAGGTTCGCACGCTTGCCGACGACCTTACGGAGACGATGCGCGCCGCTCCCGGAATCGGCATCACGGCGCCGCATATCGGAATCCTCAAGCGGCTCGTGGTCATCCAGTTGGAAACGGACCCCGAGCCGCACATCTATATCGATCCGGACATCGTCTGGGCGTCCGCGGACGCGATCCGGCATGTGGAGGGAAGCGTCTCGATGCCGGGCGTGACGGACGAGCTCGAGCGTTCGGCGAAAGTCCGGGTGCGCTACAGGGCACTCGACGGTTCGATGCGCGAGGAGGAGGCGGAAGGACTGATGGCCGTCTGTCTCCAGCACGAGATCGACCAGCTCGACGGGATCTTCTGGATCGACCGGCTGTCTAAGTTGAAACGGGACCGCCTGATCAAGCGGTTCGAGAAGCTCCAGCGCATCGAGGTGCGATGATGGAGACGCTGTTTGGGGGAGTTCTGACAAACGTGATTGAGGTTTACCGCATCGAGACGATCGCCTCGGAAGAGGCTGGCGGTGGCGTGATCCGACGGATCATGGTTCGCACCGAATCCCTGGAAAAGGCGAAGGAGAGGGCGCTGAAGGTGTTCTCGCTCGCGCGCCGTCCGCAATCGCGCGATCCGCAGATCGAGGCGGTTCGCGTCCTCAACGGGGCCGGCTACGAGGTCTTTTCGATCAGCACGAGAGAGTAGGGCAAAAGGCCGGACGATGGCGCCTGGGGATAATCCGGGCGCGATTTGACAGCGTGCTCAATCACCGGTACGAGCGCGCCTCCATCGCGGAGATGCCGGCTTCCGGCCGGCGATGCGAGGAAATGCGCGGGCGTAGCTCAGTCGGTTAGAGTGCCGGCCTGTCACGCCGGAGGTCGCGGGTTCGAGCCCCGTCGCCCGCGCCACTTCTTCTCCCTGCCTACCGCGTCATCGTTCAGCTTGAATGAACGAAGGAGCCGCTGGGGCTCCTTCATCCGTTTCAGAACTCAGTCGGTCGGGTCGATCAGGCGATCTTGCCGCCGCCCTTCTTCGTGACGACGAGCAGAGACGGGCGCGGGGGCATGCCGTTCTTGAAATCCGGCCAGCGGGTGATCGGATTGTCGAAGCTCACAGGAGCGCCTTCCTCCGCTTCGCCGGGATGCTGAACGGCGAGGAAGAGGGTCTCGTCGTTGGGCGTGAAGAACGGGCCGCACATCTCCGCACCGACCGGAACCCGGAAGAAGTGCCTGGACGTGCCGCGCATCTCGCCCTCGGTTTCCAAAGCCCACAACCCGTCCGCACGGCCGGTCGCCTTGGCGTTGTTGCCGTCGGTGGAGATCCAGAGGCGGCCCTGGCTGTCGATGGCGCAGTTGTCCGGCATGCCGAACCAGCCGTTCTTGGTGGTTTCCGACGAGAAGGTCGCGCCCACAGCGGCGATGGATGGGTCGCCACACTTCACCAGCACTTCCCAGGTGAACGTGGTGCCTGCATGGTCGCCGCCGTCGGGCATCATCTCGACGATGTGGCCGAAGGCATTGTTGGCACGCGGATTGACCGGATCGATCTGATCGTCCTTGCGGCGCGTGTTGTTCGTCAGCATGACGTAGACGCGGTTCGTCTGCGGATTGGCCTCGATATCCTCGGGACGATCCATCTTGGTGGCGCCGAGGAGGTCCGCCGCGCGACGGGTCTCGATCAGCAAGTCGGCCTGGCTCCTGAAGCCGTTCGCCTCGATGAGCGGTCCCTGGCCATGGACCATCGGCAGCCACGTGCCCTTGCCGTCTGGGTTGTACCTCGCGACGTAGAGAACGCCCTCGTCGAGCAGGCCGAGATTGGCAGCCCGGTTCTGCGTGTCGACCTTGCCGGCGGTGACGAATTTGTAAACGTAGTCGAAGCGCTCGTCGTCGCCGAGATAGATCACATAGCGCCCGTCGCTGTTGGTGATGCCGGCGGCGCCCTCATGCTTGGTGCGGCCCAGAGCGGTGCGCTTCTTCGGCACGAAGGTCGGATCGAACGGGTCGATCTCGACCACCCAGCCGAAACGGTTGGCTTCGTTCGGCTCCTTGGCGAGGTCGAAACGGTCGTGGAACTTGCCCCACGCATAGGCCGGCGTGCCGATGCCGTATCGCTTGTAGTTCTTGGCCTCGGGATGGCTGTCGGCGAGCGCGCCCCAGAAATAGCCGTTGAAGTTCTCCTCGCAGCTGAGCCAGGTGCCCCAGGGGGTTACGCCGCCGGCGCAGTTGTTGATCATGCCGCGCACCTTGCGGCCTGTCGTGTCCGCGGAGGTCTTCATGCGCTCATGACCGGCAGCCGGGCCGGTGATGTCCATCGGCGTGTCGGCGGTGATGCGGCGGGTGTACTTGGAATCCTTGACGACCTGCCATTCACCATTGATGCGACGGATCTCGACCACGGCGCCGCCATGGGCGGCGATCTCGATATCCACCAAGTCCCTGGTCATCTTCGAGAAGTTGACGTCCTTGGCATCCTGAATGCCGACGCCCGGGAACATCAGCTCCTCGTTGGTGTATTCGTGGTTGGCCACGAGCAGGCCGTGGTCGCTCGAGCCGTCGATCGGCACATAGCCGACGAAATCGGTGTTGTAGCCGAACTGGCGCGCTTGGCGTTCGGGCGTCTGGCCTGCGGGGTCGAATTCCGGCGCGTCGGGGAACAGCGGATCGCCCCAGCGCAGGAGCACCTTGGCGTCGTAGCCCTCGGCCACGTGATGGGTCTGGTCGATGCCGGCTTCGATTTCCTTGAAGTCGAATGAGGCTCCGGCGGCCTTTCTGGCCGGCTGCTCGTTGGCGGCCAGGGCGCGGGTGCCCAGAGTGGCGGAAATCGCGGCGACCGCAAGAGAACCGCGCAGGAGATCGCGCCGGCTGAAGCGGCTGGCGATGATCTCGCCCATGGTGAGGTTGTGCGTCGGATTGATTCCGAGATCGCCTGAATCTTCGAGTTCGCTGGCGCGAAGGCGGCCCTTGTGCTCGTCCATACCGGGTTCTCCGTTTCTTGGGGGGACAAGCCCGATTAGAACGGTTCCATGTAAGCTTGGTGACAGTGCCGGAAATCGCTGCGCCCGCGGGACATCGCGAGCCCGATCATGTAAGGTCCGACGATGAGCAATGATATCTCCGAACTCAAAGAGCAATTGTCCGATCAATGGCAGAAAGTCGCCATAGACCTGATCCGGAAGGGAATCCCGGCCGACATGGTGTTCGAATCCCTTCTGACCGTGGGACTTGCGGGCCATGTGGAGCTTCATGGCAAGGATCTGACCGCCGGCAAGCTCGTCGCCATCGCGGAGCAATTGTCCGAACAGGTCCGGCGCGAGAAGCAAGCCCTTCAGGAAGCGTCCGGCGCCACGAAAAATTAGACCGGCAGAGGACGCTCACACTTATTCGACTTACGACTAATGCCCCGCCAAAATTGCGCTCAAGGCATTTTCCCCGTGCAACGTCTCGGGTTATTGTCGCGTTAGCTCACGCACAAAGTTCTTCTCCGCCCAACAGCCACAATGGGGTCGTATCCTCATGCAGCCGGCGCTTGACAGCACTATCATGGACCGCTTGGCCGCTCTTGGTCGCAAGCAGGGTCATCTCACGAATCAGGACCTCCAGGCCAACCTGCCGGTAGATGCCATGAGTGCGGAGGAGATCGCCCTCATCGTCGTCCATCTGGAGGAGGCCGGTATTCCGGTCGAACTGGACGACAGCCTGACCGCTCCGAACCCGAAGGCCGGTCCGGCGCCCGTCAAAACTGCGGAGATCATTCCCTTCCCGGACCGCGCCGCGGCGTCGCGCATGAAGCGGAAGACCGGGACACTCCAGAACAGCGCTGCGTCCCGGGCGGATGCGTCCAAAGCATCCGGCCAGAAGGGCGCGGCGCATTGGGCTGTCGCCGGGTCCGGCCTTCTCGTGCTTGTGCTGCTTGGCGCTCTCGTCGTGCTTTTCGGCGTCTGACCCTGCGGGGACAAGCCTATCAGAGTTCCGCCCGTGCCTCTTCGATCGTGGGAAGCGGCTTCACCGCCGGTCCGGTGAAGTGCATGACGCTGAGCTGCTCCCTGGATCGGGCTGAGAAGCCAAGATCGAGGAAGGCCGTTCTCGGGTCGAACAGGGACTTCACCGCCGCCGCAGCGTCGTATCCGATGATGGCGTCGGGACCCGGAACGACGCTCGGCGCAGGAGCCGAGACGATCGCGTCCAGAGCATCGGAGGCCGGCTCAGGCACAAGCGCGTTGGCAAGCTGAATCTCGCGCGGCCGCTGCGGCGGAAGCGGAACGGCCTGAACGACGGCCGGGATGCTCTCCGGATCGGCGGAGGCCACCATCGTCGCGGTGCTCGGCTTCGCCGTTTCCGGCGCCGGCGCGGCATTCTTACGGCCGAAGAGATTGGCGAACAATCCGCCGATGGACGGGCCGCCTCCGGCCGAGGCCTGCATAGCCATGCCGGCGTTGCGGGCAGGGATTTCCGCCTTCGCCAGCTCGTATCCGGATAGCGGCTTGCCGTTCGACGGCAGGTGAAGCGTCTTGCCGTCCGGGAACAGCTGCACGAGCTGCTGTTGAGTCATGCGCGGCCACGCGCGCACATTGCCCGTATCCACGTGGACGAAGGCGGAGGAGGCATAATAGCCGACGCCGCCATACTGCATCTTCATGGCGATGGCACGAAGGCGGCCTGTCTCCACATCCGGCAGGCGGATGTCCATGGCCTTGCCGAGCATGTGCTGGCTGTGTTCCGCGACCCCGCTCGAGCGGCGGCGCAGGGCGCCGTTGGTTTCGGGAGAACGATAGGCCGAGATGATGTTGATGGGCTGCGACGAACCGGATTCCCGATAGACCTCCCAGATGATGTCGAACAGGCGCGGATCCATCTGCGCCGGCTTCTCCACACGCCAGTCGCGCAGGAACCAGTTGAGCTGACTCAAGGCGCCCTCGTCGACCTGGCCGTTCCGGCGGAACGTCACGGTCAAGCTTTCGCGCGTGTGGGTGTGGAAGAAGCTGAGGGTGCGTGTCTCGCCGAAGGCGGCGGCATCCTGCGTCGGAAGCGACGTCATCAGCAGAAGGGTCGACGCCGTCGCAAAAAGGCCCAGTGCAAGGTTGCCTTGTCGGCGCGACAGGCGGCTGCGTTTGGATGCAGTTTGCGTCCTGCATCCGCCCACCGATCGGTCGGATCGGGCGAAAAGTCTCGCCATGGTTCGTTAATTCCCGCGTCCCTTAAGCGACGTGTGATTGTTAACCATGGCGAAAATAGGCGCGAAGGGTGCCTTTTTGCTTAATCAGCTGTGAGATGCGGTCTGATTGCGCCGGGTGCGACCCGATAGCACAACCACTTTCGTTCCCGTCGGCGTGTGGTTGTATAGATCGATCACATCCTGATTGATCATGCGGATGCACCCGGACGACACGTTCGTGCCGATGGTCCAGGGTTCGAAGGTGCCATGGATGCGATAGAGGGTGTCCTTGTTGCCCTGCCAGAGATAAAGCGCACGCGCCCCGAGGGGATTGCCCGGGCCGCCGGGCATGCCGGGACCGCCGGGAAGTTCGCCCATCTGCTCCTTGAGCTCGGGCTGCCGCCCGAACATTTCCTTCGGCGGATACCAGTCCGGCCATTCCTGCTTGTCCTTGATGGTGGCGGAGCCGGCCCAGCTGAATCCGGAGCGCCCGACGCCGACCCCATAGCGCACGGCCATGCCGTCGCGCATGACGAGGTAGAGATAGCGGGTCTGGGGATTGATCACGATCGTGCCCGGAGCCTCCGGGGTGTCGTATTGCACGACCCTCCGGAGATAGGCCGAGTTGATCCGGGAGAGGTCGATGCCAGGGATCGGGAAGATATCGTCGTCGACGGGCCCGTATATGCGCTGATAGGCCGACATGTCGCGCATCGATTGAGCGAAGCTGCGGGCCGTCGGCAGAGCGGAGCCCATCGCGGCTGACGCTCCAACCAGGAAGGTTCTGCGGCTGAGGTCCATGATCGTCTCCCCGATTTGTTCTAACTCGACAATAAGAAGACGCAGGACCACGCATCCCGGTTTCATGCTAGCTGCTATGCTTCCGGATTGATGAAAGCCTGGCCGTTCACGATCGAGCGATGCCGGGCGCAGTTGGGGCGGCAGGATGATCGAAAATCTTTCGTGGTCGTGGCTCGCAGGGATCGCCCTGCTCGGGATCGCGTTCGTTCTGGTCCTCGTCTGGACCCGCAAGCCGCGCTACCGGCGTCATTCCATCATGACGGAGAATGAGCGGGAATTTTACGGGCGCCTTCTCGCCGCATGCCCGGATTGCCAGATCTGGCCGCAGGTTCCGATCCTGGCTCTCGTCCGGCCCGATGCGAAGGAGGGCAGCCGCGCCTTCTGGATGGCGTTCAAGAAGATCTCGAACACCCGCGTCGACTGGGTGATCGTGAGGGACATGGAGGTCCTCGCGGTCGTGGAACTCGACGACCGCTCTCACGATGCCCGCCGGGATGCCCAGCGCGACAAGGTCCTGACGTCGTGCGGCTACCGGGTGATCCGCTTCAATTCCGGTCGCCGGCCCGACCCGCGGCAGATCCAGGAGGCGGTGTTCAGGCCGCAATGAGGGCTTCTCACGCGTCGACCCGCTCTCTCTCGCGAACCCTGAAGCGCGCGAACGCTTCCTCCCGCAGCGCGTCCGGCTCGGAGAGGTAGCGGGCCGAATGATGGAACGGCGTCATGAGACGAACGCCCGCCTCGCGGGCGATGCCTCCGGCTTCCCAAGCCGTCAGGTGATGGGCGGCGAGCGCTAGGGAGCGATCCCGCTCCAGGAAGACGGCTTCGATGAAAAGCTGATTGGCCTTGTGGGCGAGCGCGAGGATCTTCGCGCGGTTCTCCCAGTGCGGCGCCGCATCCGTAACATAGGCGACCGCCTGGCCCGGAGCGATCCGCAGGGCGCGGCCCTTGAGATCGCCGAGGTGGATGCCGGCTCCTCCGGGTGTCTCGACCTTATGGTCGTCCGGCAGGCCGAGGCGAACCGCCCGCTTGGCCTCGTTGAGCCAGGGGCCGGGAGACAGATCCATCTCGGCAAGCACGCCCTGCCAGACATTCACCTGAACCACCTCCCGCAGCGCGAAGGCGAGGGAGGGGATGCCGTGGTCCAGGGCGACGGCCTCGATCCTGAACTCGTCCTCCGACCAGGCGACACCATCAGGAAATTCCGGCGGCGCGACGTCGCGCCGGGCAAAGGCCTCGCGGGCACGAAACTCGGCCGCTCGCGTCAGGACTGTGCCGTCATAATCCATGGCCCTCAGACGGAAATCGACCGAGTTCTCGTCGAGAAGGTTCCAGGTGAAGCCGCGGATCCGGTGCTCGACCTGCGCCGCAAAGCCCGGCGGGCCGATAAGCGTCAGCGGTGATGGGCGGTGGAGGCAGAGGCGGAACAGCCGGTCGAAGCCTGCCATATGGTCCACATGCGTATGCGACACGAAGACGTGGCTCACGCGCAGCAATTCGCGGGTGGAGAGAGGGCCGACATCGCCCAGATCGAACAGGATCGCCCGGCGGCCATAGCGAAAATCGAGATAGACGCCCGGATCGCTGAAGGGGTCGTTCACGAGGCGGGGTTGAACAAGCCAGCTCATCCCGATCAAACGGCCACGATAGCAGGAGCGTTCCCTGCCGGGCATCGGTGTTCGGGTAACCTTTTGCTGAATGAAAACGGCTGCGCCCGGGTCGTCCGGGCGCAGCCTTGTCGAAAGCGGTTCTTCTCAAAAGGGCCGGCTGGGCCCGAAAACTTGGGCTTAGGCCTCGTCTTCCGCCTCGAACGGGTCGGTCACGTCGACCAGGAACATGATGTAGGGACCTTCGTCCTCATCATCGTCGTCCTCGTCGTCGTCGAAATCCGCATCCTCGAACTCGGCCTTTTCCTCGTCGGTCGCTGCCCTGACGCTGAGCGTCGCGAAGCCGTCCCACAAGGGAGCGCCGTCGCTCTCGAGAACCTTGAGATCCTCCTTGAAATCGTCGCTCATGAGGAGCTCGCGGGCTTCATCCTCTTCGGCATTGGTGATGGCAACCGGCTTGTCGCTGATCGTGAGCGTGAACATCGTTTATCCTTTCTTTTCGCCCGCGGGGATCTGCACTAACGCTCGAACCCACGCGTTCGTGGCAGCCCATGTCGCATATCGGCCCGACAAGGAAAAGCAGCCGGCAAGACAATGTCGATTAATGGTCGATTATTGCACGCCCTTCTTTTTCAGCCAGGCCTGCATCTCTGAGATTTCGCGCTCCTGCTCGCGGATCACGTCGGTGGCCAGCTTTCGGATCTGCTCGTCCTTCGCATGCTGAAGTGCGACCTTCGCCATGTCGATGGCGCCCTGATGGTGGGGAATCATGCTGCGCACGAAGTCCACATCCGCATCGCCGCTAAAGGCGATATCCATGTTCCGATGCATGGCTTCGTTGGCCTCACGGTAACCCTGGGTTGAGGCGGCATTCGGCGTCTGCGCCGTCTGGGCGGGTGTCGAGTGGCCCGAATGGCCGCCATGAGTTCCCTGCGCCGAAGCGAGCGTCGGCTGGACCGCAATCAAGGCGAAGAGGGCAAGGTGACTGAATTTCATCGTCGGGATCCTTTCAATCCGAGGTTCCCTCGGCTCTGGACCTTTCCACGCTGGGAAGGTCAAGCGCATCCCGGGGCAAAAGGGCTAGAGGCCCATCAGCACAAAGGATGTGGTTGTTGTGGCTTATCTTCTTCTGATAGCTCTGTTATCGCGAATAGAGTTGCAGGAGTAGCCGACTGCGGTCGGGGAGAGCGGGATGAAGGTTGTTACCCATAGCGGCACGTTCCATGCCGACGATGTCTTTGCCTTTGCCATCCTGCGGGAAGCCCTGGGAGCCTTCGATTTCGTGCGCACCCGTGACATGGCCGAGATCGAGGCCGCCGATCTCGTGTTCGACGTGGGCGGGGAGTACGATGTCGCGCGGGGCCGCTACGACCACCACATGCGCGACCTTCCGCGCCGGCCGGACGGGACGCCCTATAGCTCCGTCGGCCTGATCTGGCGCGATTTCGGGCGTTCTGCCTTGCCGCGGCTCACGCCCGGAATCGACGAGGACATGCTGGATTCGGTCTGGCAGGACATCGACACGAATTTCGTCCTGGCCATCGACCAGGCCGATAACGGCGTCGCCACCGTCGGCCAGACTCATCTTTCGCTGCTGGTCGAAGCATTCAACCCTGCTTGGGACAGCGAGCAATCCTATGATGCCGCCTTCCTGGAGGCGGCCGATTTCGCAAAAGGAATCCTGCTCCGCGCCTGCTGCCAGGCCCATGCCGAAGCGAGAGCCCTCTCGCTCGTGCTGACTGCCGCCCGCAAATCCCGCGATCCCCGGGTGATCGTCCTCGACGGCAAACTGCCGTGGGAAAAGGCCGTGTTCGAAGGGCAATTGCACGATCTTCTTTTCGTCATCTATCCCAACGAGGATTCGACGGCATGGTACTGCCGGACGATTCCACCCGAGCCGGGCTCCTTCGGCCAGAGGCTGGCCCTGCCCGAATCCTGGCGCGGCCTGCAGGACGAGGAATTTTCCCGGGCGGCAGGGATCGAGGATGGCGTATTCTGCCATCCGAGCGGATTCATCTGCGGGGCGCGTTCGCTGGAATCCACCATCCTGCTTGCCGAGAAGGCCATCTGCGCCGGCGAGTAGAGACGGTCTCATCCGAGAAGGTTGAGCGCATGAAGCAGGTGCCGATCGTTTCCCATCCCGCCTATCAGGCCGAGTTGCCCGATGGGCATCGCTTCCCGATGCGGAAATACGGACGACTGGCGGAAGTCATCGCGGAAAAGGGACTTGCCCCGAACGGCTTCGTTACCCCGGATGAAGCCTCCGCCGACGTCATTGGGCTGGCTCATGATCGGACTTACGTCGATCAGGTGCTCGCCTGTTCGGTGTCGCGGGAGATCGAGCGCCGCATCGGCCTGCCGATCAGCGCGAGCGTGGTGCGCCGTGCCCGGGCTTCGGCTGCGGGCACGCTGCTCGCGACGCGCATGGCCCTGCAGCACGGGCTTGCCGGCAGCACCGCCGGCGGCAGTCATCACGGACAGCGCGAGACCGGTGCCGGCTTCTGCGTCTTCAACGATGTCGCCATCGCCGCCAAGGCGCTGCGGAGGGAAGGCACCATCGGCCACGCGCTCATCGTCGATCTCGACGTGCATCAGGGCGATGGCACGGCCGATTGCCTGCGCGACGAGCCGGATCTCTTCACCTTCTCCATGCATGCGGAGAAGAACTATCCCGTTCGCAAGATCCCGAGCGATCTCGATGTCGGCTTGCCGGATCGGATGGAGGATAACGCCTATCTGGAGGTTCTGAAGGCGCATCTGCCGCGCCTGCTCGATGCCACCGAGCCGGATCTCGTGTTCTTCAATGCCGGCGTCGATCCGCACCACGACGACAAGCTCGGGCGGCTTTCGCTGTCCGACGATGGTCTGCGCCAGAGGGACAGCTATGTGATCGAACAGGTGCGCAGCCGCCGGATCCCGCTCGTCGCCGTCATCGGCGGAGGCTATTCGCCTGATGTCGAAGCGCTCGCTCAGCGCCATGCCATCGTCTTCGAAGCGATGGCCTCCTGGAGCGCGAACGAATAGGCGTTACGCCGTGCGAGAGGCCAGCGACAGGGCGAGCTGCGCGGCGAGCGCAGCATTGTTCTTCACCAGGGCGATATTGGTGGCGAGACTCCGCCCGCCGGTCATCTCGAACAGATGGGACAGGAGAAACGGCGTCACGGCCTTGCCGACGACGCCGCGCGCCTTCGCCTCGGCCACGGCCGCATCGATGAAGGCCTTCATGTCCTCGGCCGGAATTTCATCGGCGCTGGGCACGGGATTGGCGACGAGAACGCCGCCGTCGAGCCCCAGGGCCTCCTTGGTTCGGATCAGGTCGGCCATCTCGTCCGGGCTGTCGAGGCGCAGCGGAACGGCAAGCTCGCTCGTCCGGCTCCAGAAGGCGGGAAAACGGTCGGTCCGGTAGCCGACGACCGGGACGCCGCGGGTTTCGAAATATTCGAGGGTCCGCGGCAGGTCGAGGATGGCCTTCGCGCCGGCGCAGATCACCGCCACCGGCGTGCGGGCGAGTTCGTCGAGATCGGCGGAGATGTCCATCGTCGACTCGACGCCCTGATGCACGCCGCCGATGCCGCCGGTCGCGAAGACACGGATGCCGGCGAGATGGGCGCAGATCATGGTCGCGGCGACGGTCGTCGCGCCGTGGCGCTTTGCGGCGACCGCATAGGGCAGGTCGGCGCGGCTGAGCTTCAACACGTCTTTCGCGGTCCCGAGCCAGTCCAGCTCCGCATCCGAGAGGCCGATCTTGATGCGGCCTTCGATGATCGCGATGGTCGCAGGAACCGCGCCGTTGTCACGCACGACGGCTTCGACCTCGCGCGCCGTCGCAACATTCTGCGGATGCGGCATGCCGTGGGTGATGATCGTGGATTCGAGCGCGACCACCGCGCCGCCCATGTCCAGGGTTGATTGCACTTCGGGAGCAATGTCGAGGAAACGGCTGGCGAGGTCGTGTTTCATGAGGGCTCCCGTTTCAAAACGAAGATCGATCGCGCAAAGTGGCGGCCGCTTTTCAACCAGCCGCTCTAAGCGACAATGTGGTTTCCAGCAAGGCAGGGGAGAGATCCGGCCGAACGCTCGCGCCGCTCTCCACCGTCAGCGCCGCTGCAGCCGTGCCGAGACGGGCTGCCTCGTGCAGATCGTGTCCGCCCATGAGGCCGACGAGCGTCGCGGCGATCAGCGCGTCGCCGGCTCCAGTGGCGTCGACGATCTGCGCGCTGAGCGAGCCGATCCGCCGGATCCCGGCGCCATCCGCCGCGACGAGGCCCTTGTCTCCCAGCGTCAGGACGATCCGCTCCGCTCCTCGCTCGATGAGCGCCGCGGCGGCCGCTTCGGGCGAGGCGTCGGGCCGGTCGAGAAAGGTGCGGGCCTCGTCGAGATTGAGAAAGAGCAGGCCGATGCCGCTGAGATCCGCCGCGAGGCGCATGACCTTCGGCGTCGAGACCGCGTCGATGGCGGGCGTCAGGGCCTTCCGGCGGGACAGGTCGACGAGATAGTGCATGGTTCCTACCGGCAGGTTGCAGTCGGCGAAGATCCAGCCCGATCCGAAGTCGGATTCGATCCGTTGCAGCAGGGCAGGGCCGAATTCGTCGAAGATCGCCATGTCGGCGAGCCCCATGGCCAGCTCGCCGTCGGGCTGCAGCACCGCCACGTATTCGGCGGTGCTGTGCCTCTCGGAACTCGCCATGTGCCGTGTGTCGATGCCGAGGCGCTTCAGGTCCTCGAGCATCTCGCGGCCGTTCTCGTCATCGCCGAGGATCGAGACGAGGGAAACCTGCGCTCCGAGGCGAGCCATGTTCTCCGCGACATTGCGGGCGACGCCGCCGAACGAGCGTTCCGATGCAACCGGATTCGAGGTTGCCGACCGGAGCGACGACAGGGCACGGTACTTGCGGTCTACGGCCGCTCCGCCGATGCAGATCACCCTGCTTGCCGCCAACTCCATCCTCGAGACCTCGTCCGTTCCGCGCGAGAGAGGATATGCCGGAAGGCTGGCCGCGCCGCAACGGGCAGGGGCATCTCAGACGATGAAGAAGTCCTTGTAGGATAGGGCGAGGCCCTTCTTCACCTGTGTGAATTCCACCGCCGCCTTGGACCCGGAGCCGTCGGAATCGTAGGCGAGGATACCCTTCTTCTTGTTGTAGATGATGATGTCGTTCTTGTCCTTGGCTTTGTCCAAGGCGAAGTACGACTTGCTGAGTTTGCCGGGCTTGCTCTCCGTTCCCTTGCCGAGCTTGGTGAACACCTTGTTGTCGAGCCAGATGCAATCCTGCTTGAGGGCGAAGTCGGAGATCGTGTCGACGTTCGTCTTCTTGTTCGGCTTGGTGCCGAAGACGAAGATGTCCTTGCCGGTGCCGCCGACGAGCACGTCCTTGCCGCCTTTGCCGTAGAGCCTGTCGTTCCCATCGCCGCCCTGAAGCGTATCCCGGCCCGAGCCGCCGATCAGCACGTCGTCCGTGCTCCCGCCGCTGGAATCAGCAAGGCGATAGAAGCCGATGCTTCCGCTTGCCGCGCGCCCGCCATTGTCGATCGCCGTGAGCGTGACGTACTCGATTCCGCTTACGGACGTGCTGCCAGTGGGCTTGTAGGTGATGGCCTGCAGGATGGCCTTGACGATGTCCGGCGTCGCCGTCGCATCAAGTGTGATCGCTAATCCTGCGCCAGTGGGCCGCACGAACCCGATGCTTACGCCGTCGACGAAGAGAGGGGACAGGGTGCCGGACACGGTGACCCGGGCCGTTTGAGCAAGCTCAAAAGTGCCGGAGGTCGTGGGGCTTGCGCTCTCGATCTGGATCTCGCGCACCCAGCCGAAATCGCCGACGATGTCGATGGCTCCGCGGGGATCAAGCGCTACGATCTGCCCGCTGCGGATCTCGCGCAGCTCGGCGGCGATGCCGACGATGGTCGGCGCCCGGTCGGTGCTGACCTGGCCGTTGCCGTACTCGATGCGGTCGAAGCCTTGCCGGTGGAGCATGCCCAGATCCGCGTCCGACAGGGTCGTGCCGGCCAGCCGCAGGGTGTCGTTCTTCGTCGTGTGAGCCGTGATCAGGCGGGCGACCTCGAGGTCGTCGGCGACAATGACGGCGTTGTCGGAATAGAGCAGGATCTCGTCGATATTCGCGATCGCGACGCTGCTGATGTCGATGGTGCTGCCGGTCAGGAACAGGTAGTTCGTTGCGTCCGCTCCGCCGTCGATCAGCCGCAATCCGTCGAGCTGGGTGCTGGAAAGGAAAATGCGGTCGAGGCCGTCCGATCCGAGGATGGTCTCGAAATTGCCGAAGCTTGCCGCCGCCTCGGCTTCAGTGGCTTCGCCTGCTGCGGGCGTGAAATAGAAGCTGCCTTCACCCACGAGCTGCAGAATGTCGTTTCCGATGCCGCCATCGAGAACGGCGCCGGCGAGTTCGGTCGCCCTGATCTGGACGATGTCGTCGCCATCCGTCGCTGCGGCTCTGAACTTCTGCGCCATGATCCTTTTCCGTTGCCTTCGAATGCTTCGGAGGCACTATGACGCCAATGTTATTAAGTATCAATATTGATCGGACGGCAGCATGATTTTGCGCTGGATCAAAGCCGATTCCCTCTGCGCCGGTAGAATGGGCGGAAACCAGGGAGGCGACCATGAATCTGGGAAACACGGTCAGGCAGTGGCAGATGCGCTGGGCGCAGGTCCGCGAGCTGGAGGCTCTGGGTCGGGAGCAGCGCGAGGCGCTTGCCCGGGATATCGGCATTCCGCCGGAGATGCTGCCCGCTCTCGTGGCCCGCGGCCCCGATGCCGCCGCCGAACTTCCGCGCCTCATGCAGGCTTTGTCCCTCGATGCCGACGAGATCCGGAAGATCCACGCGGCGCTGATGCGCGACATGAGCCTCACCTGCTCGGGATGCACCGCCGCCGTCCGCTGCCGGGACGATCTCGACGCGGGCCGCTCCACGGCTCGTTTCGGCGTGTACTGCCCGAATGCCGAGACGCTGACGGACCTGAGCGGCGAGGTGAGGGCGGTTCGGCCATAGAGCGGAAGCAAGCCCCCCGGTCATCCTGCCTCCGGACCTGATCCGGGAACCTGGGATTGTCCGGGGATCGCATGACGAGTATGGCGCCATTCCCCTCCCTCCTTGTGGGGGAGGGCCAGGGAGGGGGTGCTGGCGCTTCGCTGGTTCCAGTCCGGCGTTGCACCCCCCCTCTCCAACTCTCCCCCACAAGGGGGGAGAGGGCTTGTCGCACTCTTCTTGTCCAGCTCTTACGATCCCCTCGCCGTCATCCCCGGGCTCGTCCCGGGGATCTCGATTGGTTGGGCGCCGAGCCTCACAGCATCGGGATGGCCGGCACGAGGCCGGCCATGACGGATGCGGGTGATGTTCAGGTGTCAATCAGCCAGCACCGTGGGGCCCGGAGCCGTTTGGCTCCGAGCCTGTGGTGAGATCGAGGGTGGCGCGAACGGCGGCCCGGCTCGAGGATGCATGCGTTTGATGGAAGAGCCGGGAGGCCGCTTCGCGCACGGCTTTTTTAGGCGGACAGGCGGTGCCGGTTCGGTGACTGCCCGAGGCGGGAACCGCAAGGTCAGCGGCGGCCTCGACCCAATCCCTAGTCAGCGGCACTTAAGCCTGGGCCTCCCGTCGACAGGGGTGCGAGACCTGTCACGGGACCGTGCCTGCTCCCACACTGCGACGCCTCGCGAGCGCGCCCCTCGTCAGGAGCAGATCTTAGGCAAGTGTATAGCCGAGGTTGCCATCTCTGTCAAGAACAAAGTGAGAACATAACGTTGCCCGCGCTCTTCCGCTCACCCCCTCCCGTCCCCTCGACGTCATGGCCGGCCTTGTGCCCGCCATCCCGATACGGACAAGCGCCGCGCCTCAAACAATCGAGATCCCCGGGACAAGCCCGGGGATGACGTGAGTGGGCGGCTTCGACGGTTCAGAATGGGGAGGGCCGCGACGGGTATGGCCGCGACACGGCCGGCCATGCGTCGAGGATGTCAATCCCAGCCTGCGGCTGCCGGCTATGACGTGAAGGGGCGGCCATGACGTGGTCGGTGTTACGACCCTATAAGGAGCGCGCTCTGTCGGCGACGTGACTGCATCGATCAGATCGCGCGGGCGGATCGCCTGATCGATGCGGGGCGGTTATTGGCCACGCGGGGCAGGAGATCCTGGCCGCGGCCGGCGGTGACGACGAGGCGTTTCACCTCGCCTCTCAGATAGGCCTGAAGGAAGCGGTCGTAGTTCCTGAAGGACACGCAGCCGTTCGAATCCCCGCGCGGACCGAGCATGTAGGTGTGCGCGAGAATGCCGTTGCGGCCATAGATGGCGGCGCTGCCGCCCACCGGGGTCAGGCGCAGGGCGCGCACGCCATGGAACAGCGCCTCGCGTTCGGTGACGACGTAGGTGCCGGGCGGCGTTGCGCCCCTCATGCGCACATTCACGTGGCGCGGGTTGTCCATCATGTCGCCGAGGCCGGAATGCGCTTCCAGCCTCTCGCCGTTGGGCAAGGTCACCACCTGCGCGACGATGTCGTAGACGGCTGTGCCGCCGCCGCCGATCTCGGGAACGGGGCTGAAGCGCGCGCTCGGCGCGATGCTGCCGGTGGCGTCGTCGACCGATGCGTAGCTGAGCGCATTCGCGGGCGAGGAGGCGGGGCGGACGCCGAACAGCTTTTCCATGAAGGAGCGGTTGTCCTGCGGTGCGCTCGCCGGAGCCGCAGCGCGGGGCGTCGCCGGTGCAGCCGATGCGCTGGCCATCTGCTGCCGGAGGGAGGGCGATTTCGGCGTCCGCAGCTCCGCTGGGCGCGGCACCGGCAGAGGAACGGGAACGGGCTCCGGCGGTGTTGCTTCCGCGACCTCGATTTCGGGTGCCGGTTGCGGCGGCTCCTGTGCTGCGACGGCCGGCAATTCCGTGCCGGCGTCGCGCTCGGGGAGCTGTCTGCGGAAACCGGAATGCAGCGGTGCGTTGCGGGAGAGGGCGAGCGCATCGGGGTTGAGCGCCGGCTTCGGGTCGACCAGCGCCATGTCGAAGGGCGCTGCGGTCTTGACGCGTTCGGGCGCGCCAGCCGGCGGGGCGACGCTCTCCGCGGGCGGTGCATCGGCGGGGCGCCGGAAATCGGCAAAGTATGCCGCGGGGCTCATCGAGATGGCGACGAGGGCGGCGGTGAGAAAAAAGCTGCGCCGGTGGCGGCGCGGGGCGCGGCGGCCCGCGGGAAATGACTTGTGCAACATGACAAACTCTACGCAACAACTCGGACTTCGCATGAAGCTCGCGGACTGATGCCGCAGGAGGAGGGGACTCCATGCGCGAGATCGGGTTTTGACCGAGGTCCGATTAAACGCGGGCTTGGTTAAATTAGGGATAATCGGCGGCGGGGATGGCGCGGAAATGCGGCCCATCTTTGTGCGGCCCGGACCCGGAGCAAAGAAGCTTCGTCAAGATGCCGCAACGGCGTGTGCTGGCTCACAGATTACGGAGCGAGTCCGGGTTATGACTCAAGGTGAGGTTGTGTGTCTTTCAGCCTCCAACGGGAGGTCGCCGTCATGGGTTTCTATGCGCGTCACATCGGCCCGCGTTTCGTCAGCTGCCTGTGCTCGATGGAAGCGATCGCGGCCGAGCGGGAGCGGGTGGTCCCGCAGGCCTCCGGCGTGGTGCTGGAAATCGGGATCGGACCGGGTCTAAACCTGTCGTTCTACGATCCCGCACGGGTCACGCGGGTGATCGGCGTCGATCCCATCGCCGAGTTTCTCGAGCTGGGCCGTGAGCGCCGACGCAGCTCTCCGGTTCCGGTAGAGATCGTGCAGGCGCCTGCGGAGGCGCTGCCGTTGGCCGACGCCTCCATCGATACGGCGGTGATCACCTATACCCTATGCTCGGTGGAGGATCCGGTGCTGGCCCTGCGCGAGGTGCGGCGCGTGCTGAAGCCGCGCGGGCGGGTGCTGTTCCTGGAGCATGGCCTGTCGAGCGATGCGGGCGTGGCGCTCTGGCAGCGCCGGCTCAACCCGATCTGGCGCCGGCTCGCGGTCGGCTGCAACCTGACCCGCCCGGTCGGCAAGCTCCTCGAAGAGGCGGGCTTCACCATCTGCCGCATCGAGCATTACTACCTCGACAATGCGCCGCGGGCGGTCGGCTATCTCTGCCAGGGCGTCGCGGAGGCGCCCGACAGCATGGTCATGATGCCTGCGAGAGTTTTGAGCGCTTAAGCAGGGGGAAGTGCCCCGGGGATGTCCCGGGACAGCTCAGAAGGATGCCTGACGGGCGACGGCGCGGATGTCGCGGCGGCCGAAGCCGAGGTCAGCGAGCTCGCGGTCGTTGAGCCCTTCGAGCTCGCGCACGGTCTGGCGGTAGCGGCGCCAGCTGGCGAGCTTGGCGAGGATCATGGATGTGAACATGGACTTGTCTCCGTTCGAGTTTGCGTAATGTCGGCGGGCCGGGTTACCGGTCGAGCCCAGGGAAGCGCCGCGCCGCATCCCGCTCCATCTGGCGGGCCTCGGACAGGACGCTGCGGACCAGGCTGAGGAAGCTGACGAGGATCATGGCGGGTCTCCTGGGTGGTTCGGCTCGGCCCGGCGGGCCTCATACTTTCGTATAGGGAATATGGCATCTTTCGCGCCGGGCAAAAGCAAGGCAAACGGCATGAGAGACATGCGAAATTCGCATGCAATAAACCGTTAAGTTTTTTGGCTATGCATATAGCGCCTTATCTCGCGCCAGAATGCCCGTGAATTGTGCACGCGCCCTGAGCGCTCCGGTTCAGCCTGAGGGAACTTCCGACCCGGCTGTGCGGTATCCCAGCCACGCCCATCAGTGCAGCGAGCGAGGCAGAGCATGACCGGAACCCGCGACACCCTGCTGAAGCGGATCTGGCGAGGCCAGGATCCCTTCCTGAACTACCCCGCACTGCTCTACCGGCAGGACCGTCAGGGCTGGGGCTCGAGTCATCCCTATCTGACGGAGGCGATCGAGGCGCTTCGCCCGTCGGTGGTCGTCGAGGTCGGCGTCTGGAAGGGCGGCTCCACCATCTCCCTCGCCTCGACGATGAAGGCGATGAACCTGGACGCCGTCGTGATCGCCGTTGATACTTGGCTCGGGGCGTGGGACCACTGGAACAACGACGAGTGGTTCGCGCACCTGAATTTCATTCACGGCTATCCCGCCCTCTACCACACCTTCGCCTCCAACATCGTCGGTGAAGGGCTGCAGGGTCACGTCCTGCCGCTGCCGCTCGACTCGGTGAATGCGGCGTATGTCCTGCGCAACTACGACGTCCAGGCCGATGTGATCCACATCGACGGCGGCCACGATTACGGGGCGGTCATGTCGGATCTGCGCGAATGGTGGCCGATGCTCAAGCCCGGCGGGGTGCTCATCGGAGACGATTACCCGCACTGGCCCGGCGTGAAGAAGGCGTTCGACGACTTCTTCACGGAACAGGGCCGGTTCCCCTTCGAGTTCGAGGAGCCGAAATGTAGGATCTTCAAGTAGGGTTCTTCTGAGCGCAGCGTAGCAGCCTATTGCGACTTGCGCGGATCCTCCGCCGGATTCACGTAGGAGATGTTCCACGGTCCGCGTGTGCTCAGCTGCACGACCGTTTCCTGGCCGATCTGCACGTAATGCTGCATGCCCGGCGGCATGGCGACGACGCCACCCGCGGCGATGGCCTGCGTCTTCGCCGGATCGAACGCTGCGCCCGTGCCGATGTTGAACGAACCGCTGATCACGGTGACGACCTCATCGGCCGGATGGGTGTGCGCCGGGATCTTGTAATTGGCCGGGAATTTCAGCCGCATCACGAAGATGCCGTCCTTCGCGGGATCGCCGTAGAGGAGCGCCATCTGCGAACCCTTCGGCAGCGAGGGAGGCCCGTCCTTCCAGGCGACGTCACCCGCATTGACGAAGGCATGCTGGTGCTGCTGCTGAGCGAGCGCCGGCGCGAGGAATAACAGGAGAGCGGAGCCGCAGCCTGCGGCCCGAAGCACGAACGACTGCATCACAACCTCCCGATACTGGGTGATGTGGCGGACGCAAACGCGAGCGGTCCGGTCAAGTTGACGGCCGCGAGAATCGAGGCTGTGCCCTTCGGGATCGGTTGTCAACCGCGCTTGCGGCTAGATCTCCACCAGCGCCTTGATGACGCCGGCCTCAGGCATCGACCAGGTCGGGATGAGGCTGGGCGCCTCGTCGAGGCCGCCTCGGTGGCTCGCCAGCGCCGCGGTCGGCACCTTGCCGGCGCGCATGGCGTCTAGGACCGTCTCGAAATCCTGCCGCGTGGCGTTGCGGCTGCCGAGCAGCGACGTCTCGCGCTTGTGGAATTCCGGATCGTTGAACGTGATGTCGCCGCGCACGATGGACAGGAGCACGTAGGTGCCGCCGTGTCCGACGTACGAGAAGCCCTGCATCATCGCCCTGGGGCTCCCGGTGGCGTCGACGACGATGTCGAAGAAATCGCCGTCGGTCGCCGCCTTGAGCCGGGCGTCGATGTCGGGCGACACTTCCAACACATGATCGACGCCGATCACGTCGCTGCAGAAGGCGAGGCGACGGGCGTTCATGTCGAGCACGGACACTTCCGCGCCGCGGGCCTTGGCGAAGATCGCGGCAGCGATCCCGATCGGCCCGGCGCCCACCACGGCGACGCGGCTCGCAGGTTGAGCGCCCGAGCGCCGAATGCCATGCGCGCCGATGGCGAGGAACTCGACCATCGCCGCCTCGTCGAGGCCGAGGCCCGCTGCCGGCACCACGTTGCGTTCCGGCACCGTGATGTATTCGCAGGCGCCGCCGTCGCGATGCACGCCGAGCACCTGCAGGTTCCGGCAGCAATTCGTCTTGCCCTGCCGGCAGGCGCGGCAGGTGCCGCAATAGAGATACGGCTCGATGCAGACGATGTCGCCCGACTTGAACGCGCTGCCCTTCGGCGCCTCCGCGATCTCGCCCGACAGCTCGTGGCCGATCACGCGCGGATATTCGAGATAGGGCTGGTTGCCGTGGAAGATGTGATAGTCGGTGCCGCAGATGCCGACCCGCCGGATGCGCACCAGCACCTCGCCCGGCCCGATGCGCGGCGGCTCGCGCTCGACGATGCTCAGCTTGCCCGGTTCGTCGCATCGCAGCGCTTTCATCGGCTTTCTCTCCCAACAGGTTTTCGGCTTGTCATGCGAGCTTAGTGCGGTGGGCGGCAGGCTCAAGCCAATGTTGCATCTCTCACCGTCCCATCGCGAGCTCGGCGGTGAGCCAGTCGCGGAAGGCGCCGACGGCCCGCGTCGCCGGAGCGGAGCGGGCGGTCACGAACCAGTAGGAGATGCCGGTCTCGTAGCGGTCGGGGAAGGGCGCCGCGAGACGGCCCATGGCGATGGCGTCGCCGGCCAATGTCTCCCAACCGAGAAACACGCCCTGGCCGGCCACCGCCGCATCGAGGCACAGGGAGGCATCCGAGAAAACCGGGCCGTCGCCGAGGATCGACTCGTCGAGGCCGTTCGGGCCGAGCCACGCGTCCCAGCCGAACATCGGCGTCGGCTCGCGGACGATCGGCACGCTGCCAAGGTCGCGTGGATGGTGCAGGCGCTCGGCGAGGGCAGGGCTGCACACGGGAAAGACGAGCTGGTCGAGCAGCTTCTCCGCCTTGACGTTCGGCCAGCCGCCGCGCCCGACCCGGATGCACACGTCCACGTCCGAGCTGCCCGGATCGACGAGGGACACGTCCGCGTCGATCCGGATGCGCAGCTCCGGGTGCCGCTCGCGGAAGCGCTGCAGGCGCCAGACCAGCCACTTGCTGGCGAAGACCGGCGCGACGGAGACCGTGAGCACGCCTTCGCGCCGCCGTTCGGCGAGCGCCAGCCCGGCCGCGATCTCGGCAAAGCCGGCGCTGAGATAGCGCAGTACCTCCTGCCCGAAGGCGGTCGGCCGCAAGCCCTTCGGATGGCGCTCGAACAGGGGCCGGCCGAACTGCTCCTCGGCCTTGAGGATCTGCTGGCTCACGGCGCCGATGGTGACGCCGAGCTCCTCGGCGGCGGCGCGCAGGTTGCCGAGGCGCCCAGCCGCCTCGAGGGCGCGCAGGCCGTTCAGGTGGAAGCGGTTGAGGTTTCGCATATAGCTTTTCTATAGACACATGCAGAAAAACGCCATTTCTTTCAGCGCGCGCGAGGCGCAGTCTGAAGCCATGCTGAACCTGATGCCATACCTCAAGATCCTCCTGCCCCGTCCGGTGCTGTGGGGCGCGGAGCGCGAGGCCGAGGCGTGGGAGGATCCCCTGTCCCATCCGGCGCTGCAGCGCATGAGCCTGGAAGAGCTCGCCGACCTGCCGTTCGAGCGAGGGCCTTGCCCCGCGCAGCCCGCCGCGCCGGCAGGCGAGGCGCGCCGGCGGTAGAGCCCGCGTCCCACCTCTTGCGGATCGCATTTCGATCCCCATATCAGGCTGACCCAGCGGACATTGTTGTGGACTTCGAGAGCGGCGGGCGTCACCGCCAGCCTCGATGGGACCGTGCCAGGACGGATGTACTCCGGCCCGGTCCAATCCTGCGCTTGCCTGACGATGCAGGCGCCCAAAGCATCGGACCCAAAAGTGGATTCCACTTTTGGGATCCATCCGATGCTTCTTCTCTTGTCTGGCGCATCGTTGGGCGCGGAAAACCGGTACCCACTTTTCGCTGACGCGGCCCTCTGGGTCCGCACGATGCGCTGGACCAAATCAGCCCAGGCCCGTAGCAGGCGAGGCGAGAGATGCGAAGGCATCCCGCCCGTTCGCCCCGGAGCCTGGGCTTTTTCGTTTGGGGATGTCTGCACGGAGGTGTCTGCACGGGGCAAAACTCCACGCTGCCTCAACGGGCCGGACCTCGGGATCTTGCTAAAACATCTCCTCGGGATAGGGGCTCAGGGGCGAGCGGGACGACGAGCGGGGCCTTTCCAGCGCGCGCAGATCGGCCTCCCATCGGGCGCGGTGGGCGGCCCGATAGGCGCGGTGCTCGTCCATCTCCTCCCGCACCGCATCGGCGAAACGCCCGCGATCCGCGAGGAAGCATGGCGGACCGAACCCTCCCTGGCAGCGATGGGCCGCGCGGCAGACGCGCTTGCGGCAGGCCTCCGGCGCCTGGATCGCGTCGGCAAGCCGGCGCAGGGCGTCGTCGGCATCGGGCAGGCAGGCGAGGATCCTTCGTCTGCGGCTCCTGGGTGTGGGGATCATGGCAAAACCTCGAAAGCAATGAATTGTCGGGAAACGAACAGGTTTTGGAGAACGGTGCTGGCCCATGGGCCAGCACCTGTGGGCCCGGAGCCGTTGGGCTCCGAGCCTTTCAGGTATCGAGGGTGGCGCGAAGGGCGGCCCGGCTCGATGATGCATGGTGATGATGGAAGAGCCGAACCGTCTCTTCGCGTCCGGTTTGTTTCGGCGGACAGGCGGCGCCGGTTCGGCGACTGCCCGAGGCGGCGACCGCAAGGTCAGCGGCGGCCTCGACCCAATCCCTAGTCAGCGGCGCACAGCCTGGGCCACTCGCCTGGCCCGCTTGCGAGGCGAACCAGCGAGACCGGGTCTGCTCCCACACTGCGACGCCTCGCGAGCGCGCCCCTCGAAGAAGAGACCCTCACGATATAGCAGAGCTTATGCTCCTCGTCAAGAACAAAGTGAGAACATATCGTTGCCTGCGCCACTCTCTTGTCCCCCTCTCACGTCATCACCGGCCTCGTGCCGGTGATCCCGAACCGAGAGGCGCCGCGCTTTTCCGGATCGGGATGGCCGGCACGAGGCCGGCCATGACGGGGTGGGTGGCATGAGAGACGGTGTCATTCCCGGCCGGAGCAAAGCGGAGGGGAAGGGAAACCAGATCGGAGAGCGTGGGAGTGGATGCCCTTCCCGGCCTTTCGGCCACGGGGATGACACGCAGCACGTCGTTGGGGCCGGGTGGCCGGATGAGGCCTAAACAGCCGGCATGCGGTTGAGGGCGAGCACGCCGTCGATGATGAACTGCACCGCCAGCCCTGCCAGGATGACGCCGAGGAGGCGGGTCAGCACCACGTTGCCGGTGACGCCGAGCCAGCGGGCGACGCGCTCGGCGGCGGAGAAGACGGCGAAGCAGCTCACGATGCCGAGGGCGATTAGGATGAGCAGGGAGGAGAGATAGGCGAGGTTGCCACCCGCCCGGCCCGCCAGCAGGATCACGGCGGTGATGGCGCCGGGGCCGGCCATGAGGGGGATGGCGAGGGGAAAGGCGGCGACGTTGCGGATGTGATCCTCGGTGATCGCGATGTCGGCGGTGTGCTGCTTGCGCTCGTTGCGGCGCTCGAACACCATCTCGAAGGCGATCCAGAACAGCAGCAGCCCGCCCGAGATGCGGAAGGCTGGGATGCCGACGCCGAGGAGCCGCAGCAGCACCTCGCCGCCGAGGCCGAAGAAGGCCAGGATGCCGAAGGCGATCAGGCAGGCCCGCATCGAAACCCTGCGGCGCTCCGCGGCGTTCATGCCCCGGGTGAGCGACACGAAGATCGGCGCCAGCGCCACCGGGTCGAGGGTGACGAGCAGGGTGACGAGGGCCGCGGAGATATAGTCGAGGAGCATCGGCTGGACCTTCCCTTAAGCTTTGCTTTATGGGGTTCCCGAGACGGTTTGGCGAGGGGCGGAGCAACGATGTTCACGGTTTTGGATCGGATCAGCCGGCCGGGTCACCCGGACAAGCCCAACGAGGACATCTGCGGCGTCTCGGGCGACTGGGCTTGGGTCATCGACACCTCGATCTTTCCCGGCACCGCGCCCGTCATGCACGACAAGAGCGATGCCGCGTGGCTTGCCCGGTTCGCGAATGAGCGGCTCTCGAACCTCGCGCCGCAGGCGGAGGACGGCGTGACCCTCCTGCGGCACGTCATGGCGGAGGCCCGCACCGCCTATCGGGCCGTTGCGCCGAAAGAGCGGCATGAGGATTTCGTCACCTGGCCGCTCGGGGCCATGACCCTGGTGCGCCGCAGGGGCGACACGCTCGATGTCTGGACCTTCGGCGACACGACGGCCTATGTCCGGCAGCCGGACGGCGCCGTGCAGGTTCTGGGCGACGCGCCCGGCCTGCGCGAAGCGGAAGCGGCCATGGCCGCCGACCTCATGCGACAGGCGGGCTCCAGGCCCACCGCCATCCTCGACGAGCCCGTCTTCCTCGCCTGGCTGGCGGAGCGCCGCGAGCGCCAGCGCAAAAGCGGGGTCCCGGCAGCCCTTCTCAGCTTCAACCCGGACGCTGCCGACCGCCTGCGGCACGAGACGGCGCCCTGCGAGGAGGGAACGACGATCCTCCTGGCCTCGGACGGCTTTTCCGCGCTCGTCGATCTCTACAGGGCCATGGAGGCGAGGGCTTTGATGGAGGCCGCGCTGGCCTCCGGCCTGGAACCCCTGGCGAACCTGGCGCGGGAGATCGAGACGCAAGCCGACCCGGACGGGACGCTCTATCCGCGCTTCAAGCAGAGCGACGATACCACGGCGATTTTGCTGAGGGCTTAGTGCTTTACGGCCCACTGTCATTCCGGGGCGAACGACAGCGAGAGCCCGGAATCCATAACCACGACGATTCAAGAAAGAGCGGGTAGAGTTACGCTTCTTGGTCCACCGTTAGCGGTTATGGATTCCGGGCTCGGCTCTTAGGAGCCGCCCCGGAATGACAGTGAGGGGATAGGAGCGAGTAGCTTTCGGGGTGCGATATTAAATAATTTCAACCACTTATACGAGCCGATTACATCTCTTTCTTGCTCCCCGAGGCGCTCAGCTACAGTGCCACCTGTCGCCCGCGCCGCCGAATCCGACAATAAGTTGCTGAAACGTCAACGGAATTCGGTCCTGTCGTTGCCTCTGGAAAACCCATCAAAACGCTTGAAAAAAGCCGCGTTCTCCCCCATCTAAGAGGCTGATTTCTCTTGGATTCGCGGGGCTGCCGAACGGCTTGACGAAGCGGCATTCATAAGCCGCCTCTCGCGAAAGGGCAGACCGATTTTTAGAAAGACCAAACTTGACCGATCCGAACGATAAAGGCTCCGGCGGCCCAGCGGGGGAACCGCCGGCCAGCGACATCAAGCTGATTTCCATCGTCGACGAGATGAAGCGCTCCTATCTCGATTACGCCATGAGCGTGATCGTGAGCCGCGCTCTGCCCGATGCCCGCGACGGCCTCAAGCCCGTGCACCGGCGCATCCTCTACTCGATGCACGAGAACGGCTACACGCCCGACAAGAAATACGTGAAGTCCGCCCGCATCGTCGGCGACGTGATGGGTCAATACCACCCGCACGGCGACCAATCGATCTATGACGCCCTGGTCCGCATGGCGCAGGACTTCGCCATGCGCGTCATGCTCGTGGACGGGCAGGGCAATTTCGGCTCCGTGGACGGCGATCCGCCGGCGGCCATGCGCTACACCGAGTCCCGGCTCGCCAAGGCGGCGATGCCGCTTCTCGACGACATCGACAAGGACACGGTCGACTTCACGCCCAACTACGACGAGTCCAAGGACGAGCCGTCGGTTCTGCCGGCACGCTTCCCGAACCTGCTCGTCAACGGCGCCGGCGGCATCGCGGTCGGCATGGCCACCAACATGCCGCCCCACAATCTGGGCGAGGTCATCGACGGCTGCCTGGCGTTCATCGGCAATCCCGACATCTCCGCCGAGGAATTGATCGAGATCATCCCCGGCCCGGATTTTCCGACCGGCGCCCTGATCCTCGGCCGTGCCGGCGCACGCTCGGCCTACACGACGGGCCGCGGCTCCGTGATCATGCGGGCCAAGTCCGAGATCGAGGAGGTCCGCAAGGATCGCGAGGCGATCATCTTCACCGAGATTCCGTATCAGGTGAACAAGGCGTCCCTGATCGAGAAGATCGCGGAGCTGGTGCGCGAGAAGAGGATCGAGGGCATCTCCGACCTGCGCGACGAATCCGATCGCGACGGCATGCGCATCGTCGTCGAGATCAAGCGCGACGCCATGGCGGACGTCGTGCTCAACCAGCTCTACCGCTATACGCCGCTGCAGACGAGCTTCGGCGCCAACATGGTGGCGCTCAACGGCGGCCGGCCGGAGCTGATGACGCTCAAGGACCTGATCCAGGCCTTCGTCGATTTCCGCGAGGAGGTCGTCTCCCGCCGCACCAAGTACCTGCTCAACAAGGCGCGCGAGCGCGCCCACGTGCTGTGCGGCCTTGCCATCGCGGTCGCCAATATCGACGAGGTGATCCGCCTCATCCGCACCGCGCCCGATCCGAACACCGCCCGCGAAGCCCTCATGGGCCGCGACTGGCCGGCGCACGACATCGCGCCGCTGATCGCGCTCGTGGACGATCCGCGCCACAAGATCAACGACGACGGCACCTACCGTCTTTCCGAGACCCAGGCCCGCGCCATTCTCGACCTGCGCCTGCAGCGCCTGACCGCTCTCGGCCGCGACGAGATCGGCGACGAGCTGTCGAAGCTCGCTGCCGAGATCTCGGATTACCTCGACATCCTGCGCTCCCGTGTTCGCATTATGTCCATCATCAGGGATGAACTGACCGAGATCCGTGAGACCTTCGCCACGCCGCGCAAGACGCAGATCGTGGATTGGGACTCGGATCTCGACGACGAGGACCTGATCGCCCGCGAGGACATGGTCGTCACCGTCTCCCATGCCGGCTACATCAAGCGCGTGCCGCTCTCGGCCTACCGGGCGCAGCGCCGCGGCGGCAAGGGCCGCGCCGGCATGGTGACGCGGGACGAGGATTTCGTCACCCGCCTCTTCGTGGCGAACACCCATACGCCGGTGATCTTCTTCTCCTCCGAAGGCCAGGCCTACAAGGAGAAGGTGTGGCGCCTGCCGCTCGCCGCGCCCAACGCCAAGGGCAAGGCCCTGGTGAACATGCTGCCGATCAAGCAGGGCGAGCGCATCACAACCATCATGCCGCTGCCCGAGGACGAGGCGTCCTGGGACAAGCTGGACGTGATGTTCGCCACATCGCGCGGCACGGTGCGCCGCAACAAGCTGTCGGACTTCGTCCAGGTCAATCGCGGCGGCAAGATCGCCATGAAGCTGGACGAGGGCGAGCACATCGTCGACGTGCAGATCTGCTCCGAGAACGACGACGTGCTGCTCACCACGGCCAAGGGCCAGTGCATCCGCTTCGCGGTCACGGACGTGCGCGTGTTCAAGGGACGCGATTCCATGGGCGTGCGCGGCATCAACCTGGCCGAGGGCGACGACATCATCTCCATGGCGATCCTGCGCCACGTGGAGGCGACGGGCGAAGAGCGCGCCGCCTATCTCAAGATGCGCCGCGCCGTCACCGGCGAGCAGATGGGCGCCGATGCGGACGCGTCCGACGATGCGGAGGAGACCGAGGGCGCGAATTTCTCGCTCTCGCAGGAGCGCTACGCGCAGATGAGCGCGCTGGAACAGTGCATCCTGACGATCTCCGAGAAGGGCTACGGCAAGCGCACCGTGTCCTACGAGTACCGCATCACCGGACGCGGCGGCAAAGGCATCACGGCCATGGCGGTCAACAGCCGCAACGGCAAGCTGGTGGCCTCGTTCCCGGTCGAGAACTCGGACCAGATCATGCTCGTCACCGATGGCGGCCAGCTGATCCGCGTGCCGGTCGACGGCATCCGGGTCGTCGGCCGCAACTCGCAGGGCGTCACCGTCTTCTCGACCAAGGACAAAGAAAAGGTCGTCTCCGTCGAGCATGTCGAGGGTGAGGAAGACGAGAACGGCGACGAGCCTGCGACCGAAGGCGGCGAGACTGCGGAGGAGTAGGAACGTCCGTTCGTTTGGAAATGCAAAACCCGCCGGCTCACACCGGCGGGTTTTGTTATGGGTTCTGCTTTTCCGATGTCATTCCGGGGCGCGCCTTTGGCGCGAGCCCGGAATCCATAAACGCTAACGCTGCAGAATAGAGAGATATGAGAGCAGCAGCGCTCTTATGAGCAACGTCGTGGTTATAGATTCCGGGCTCCGCTGCGCGGCCCCGGAATGACAGTGGGGAGCGGGCGATGCAAATCCGCAAAACTCAGTTCAGACCTGCCAGCACCACCTCGTTGTAGCGAGCGTGAGGTCAGCCCTGACGGTGAATCGTTATTTCCGCGGGTAGCGCAGATGGAGGCTTCGGATCCTCACCTTGGCGGCTCTCATGGCTTGCGAGTCCGAGGCGAACTGCGTGTCACCGGAGACGGCATTCTGGATTTCGTCAGACGTTGTGTAATCCGGCTCGAAGATGGGAGCGAAGGCGCAGCCGCCGGAAAGGTTGCCGAGCGCTCCGCCGTTCCAGCTCTCGGTGCTCCCGCCGTAATCCCAATCGAAGCCATAGAGCGTGAAGGGCCTGCCGTTCGCCGTCTCGACGACTTCGAGGGGGCTGCCGATCCTCAGACCCTGCGGGCCTGACCAGCTCGATCCCTCTAGGACAAGACGGGCAGGGCGCTTCAGCGCTTTCTCGTCGAACCACAGCACCACGACGCGCCGAACCGAATCCTTCGGAAAGACGATGCTGGCCCTCACTTCCGCGCCTTCGGGATCATGAATCGCCTTCCGGATGACGTTCGCATGGCCGAAGGCGGCAACGAGGCGCTTGTGATCGCTGTCCTTCGCGAACGGGCCCTCGCAGGCGAGTTCGGCGGCAAAGGTTCCGCCGGCCGACAAGGCCATCGCGACGAGGATAACGCCAAGACGCAGCACGGCCTGCTCCTGCAGAATCCGGTTGATTAAGTCAGGCTCGACAGCGCGGCTGGGCTCAGAACCGCGACGGCGGTGATGGCGACGATGAAAAGACGGACGATCATGGCTCTCTCCTGACCAAAGGTGAGCCTTATCTCTCACGAAGCCGCCCAGCTTGCCGTGTGCCAGCGCACGGCTTGCCCGGCCGGCCCAATCCGGCTACGCCTTAGCCATGACTCGCACCGCCCTCTATACCGGCAGCTTCGACCCCGTCACCAACGGGCACCTGGACGTCCTGCGCCAGGCCTGCGGCGTGGCGGACAGGATCGTGGTCGCCATCGGGGTCCATTCCTCGAAGGCGCCAATCTTTCCGGCCGCGGAGCGGGCCGAGATGCTCGGGGCCGTCTGTGGGCCGCTGCTGCAGGAGCGGGGCGTCGTGCTCGAGGTGACGACCTTCTCCGATCTGGCGGTCGAGGCCGCCCGCCGCCACGGCGCCGGCCTGATCGTACGGGGGCTGCGCGACGGCACGGATTTCGACTACGAGATCCAGATGGCCTCCATGAATGCCACCATGGCGCCGGAGGTGCAGACCGTCTTCTTCGCCGCCTCACCCGCCGTTCGCCCTATCACCGCCACGCTTGTGCGCCAGATCGCCGGGATGGGCGGCGACGTCTCGGCCTTCGTGCCGGGGCTTGTCGCCGAGCGCCTGAAGGCCAAATTCAAGCGGCCATAAAGTTCCATCACCCAAAGGGGAGACTTCCACCCATGAAGCGTTTGCTCGCAGCCGGAGCCTTCGTGCTCGCCGGCCTCGTCCCGGTCTTCATCGCTCCGGCCTTGGCCCAGCAGGCCAACGACCCGCAGAACACGATCTTCCTCGACACCAAGGACGGCCGCATCACCATCCGCCTGCGTCCGGATCTCGCCCCGAAGCATGTCGAGCAGATCAAAGCTCTGACGAAACAGGGATTTTACAACGGCGTGGTCTTCCACCGGGTGATCGACGGCTTCATGGCCCAGACGGGCGATCCGACCGGCACCGGCACGGGCAAGTCCAACCTGCCCAACATCCCGGCCGAGTTCAGCAAGACCCAGTACAAGCGCGGCGCGGTCGGCATGGCCCGCTCCCAGAGCCCGGATTCCGCCAACAGCCAGTTCTTCATCTGCTATGACGGCTGCGGCCCGCTCACCGGCCAGTACACCCTCTTCGGCGAGGTCGTGTCCGGCATGGACGTGGTCGACAAGATCAAGAAGGGCGATGCCGCCGCCAACGGCATGGTGACGAGGCCCGACAAGATCGTGAAGATGCAGCTCGCCGCCGACGCGAAGTAATGCGTTCCCTGCGGCCATACGGGGCGTGGATCGCCGTGTTTCTCCTGAGCCTGGGCCTGGCTGTGCCGGCGCTCTCTCAGGGGAGCCTGTTCGACGATTCGGACGAGCGGCGCGAGCCGGCTCCGTCTCTGCCGCAGAGCTTCAACGGCATCATCCGCCCTCCGAGCGGGGAGGAACTGCCGAAGCAGGTCGACACCCTCAACGACATCGTTCGCGCGATGCAGGCCTGCTGGCGGCCGACAGGCGTGCGCTATTCCGGCCAGTCGGTGACGATCCGGATCAGCTTCAAGCGGAATGGCGAGGTGCTCGGCAAGCCCATGATCACGCATTATCGCGAGGGCGAGCCTGACGCAGCGAACCAGGAGGCGTTCACCCAGGCGGTGAGGGAAGCCCTGGTGCGCTGCTCGCCCATGCCGTTCACGGACAAGCTCGGGGCGGCGGTGGCCGGTCGTCCGTTCACCTTCCGCTTTGTCGATTCCCCGGCAACGGAAAAATTGCAGTCTCTCTAGCGCGTCAAATGAACCCTTAAGTCCCCAAAGAGCGGATGTGCGTTTTGACGTCCGATGCTCTGGTGGCTTGCCGCCGCATCCCCTAAATACACGCCATTCCAAGGAGAATCCCATGGCAGATCCCGAAAACACCATCATCATGGAAACCACCAAGGGCCGCGTGGTCATCGAACTGCGCCCCGATCTCGCTCCGGGACATGTGGAGCGCATCAAGACGCTCTCCCGCCAGGGCTTTTATGACAACGTGGTCTTCCACCGGGTGATCGACGGCTTCATGGCCCAGACGGGCGATCCGACCGGAACCGGCTCGGGCGGCTCCGAGCTGCCGGACCTGAAGGCCGAGTTCAACGCCGAGCCGCATGTGCGCGGCGTCTGCTCGATGGCGCGCACGAACGCTCCGCATTCCGCGAACTCGCAGTTCTTCATCGTCTTCGACGACGCCCGCTTCCTCGACAAGCAATACACCGTCTGGGGCAAGGTGACCGAGGGCATGGAGAACGTGGACAAGATCAAGCGCGGCGAGCCCGTGCGCGATCCCGACCGCATCGTTTCCATGAAGGTCGCGGCGGACGCGGCTTAAAGCATACGATCAGCCGTCATCCCGGGGCCGCATCGCGGAACCCGGGATCGCTTGCCGCATAAAACGCCGTTCTCGTCACGCGATCCCGGATCGCCTTACGGCGTCCGGGATGACAGCCAGAAACCTTCATGCGCGTCGACCTGTTCGATTTCGAATTGCCTGAAACCAGCATCGCGCTGCGTCCCGTGGAGCCGCGGGATCGCGCGCGCATGCTCGTGGTCCGGCCCGGATCCGGCCTCGAGGATCGCAGCGTCCACGACCTGCCGGACCTGCTGCAGCCGGGCGACGTGCTGGTGCTCAACGATACCAAGGTGATCCCGTCGCGGCTCTACGGCCTTCGCATGCGCGAGGACACGGCCGCCCGTGTCGAGATCATGCTGCACAAGCGCGAGAGCGCCGACCGCTGGCGGGCCTTCGCGCGCCCGGCCAAGAAGCTCCATGTCGGCGACCGCATCCGCTTCGGCGAAAGCTCCGAGAGCACGGCCTGCGAGCTCGTGCGCCTCGATGCCGAGGTCGAGGAGAAAGGCGAGGGGGGCGATGTGGCCCTGCGCTTCTCGTTCTCCGGCGCCTTTCTCGACGAGGCCATCGCCCGCCTCGGCGAATTGCCCCTGCCGCCCTACATCGCCGGCAAGCGGCCGACCGACGACAAGGACCGCGCCGACTACCAGACCGTCTACGCCAAGGACGAGGGCGCCGTCGCCGCCCCGACCGCCGGCCTGCATTTCACCGACGATCTGTTCCGCCGCCTCGATGAGCGTGGTGTCAGCCGCCACTTCGTGACGCTCCATGTCGGTGCCGGCACCTTTCTGCCGGTGAAGGCGGACGATACCGCCGAGCACCGGATGCATGCGGAATGGGGCTCCGTCTCGGAGGAGACCGCGCGGGCGCTCAACGCGGCGCGGGCGCGGGGAGGGCGGATCGTCGCCGTCGGCACCACGTCCCTTCGCCTCCTGGAGAGCGCCGCCCGCGAGGACGGCACCATCGCGCCGTTTTCCGGCGACACGGCGATCTTCATCACGCCGGGCTACCGCTTCAAGGCGGTGGACGTGCTGATGACCAATTTCCACCTGCCGCGCTCGACCCTGTTCATGCTGGTTTCGGCCTTTGCAGGGCTGGAGCGCATGAAAGCGGCCTATGCCCATGCGGTCGAGACGGGCTATCGCTTCTATTCCTATGGCGATGCGAGTCTGCTCTTCAGGCGTTGATATTCCATGTCGTCCTATTCCTTGTCATCCCCGGCGCGCGGAACGCGCGGGAAGGGGATCCATTGACAGGTGTTGCGGATCCATGGATCCCCTTCCCCTCCGCTACGCTTCGGCCGGGAATGACATGACGAGGTATGAATGACCACCGAGACCTTCACCTTCACCGTCAACAAGACCGACGGCGCGGCGCGGACAGGCGAGATCCGCATGCCCCGCGGGGTCATCCGCACACCGGCCTTCATGCCCGTCGGCACGGCCGCCACCGTGAAGGCCATGTATCCCGATCAGGTGAAGGCGCTCGGCGCCGATGTGGTGCTCGGCAACACCTATCATCTCATGCTCCGCCCCGGGGCGGAGCGGGTGGCCAAGCTCGGCGGGCTGCATCAGTTCATGAATTGGCCCTATCCGATCCTCACCGATTCCGGAGGCTTCCAGGTCATGTCCCTGTCGGCCCTGCGCAAGATCGACGAGACAGGCGTCACCTTCCAGTCCCATATCGACGGCTCGACCCATGTGCTGACGCCCGAGCGCTCCATCGAGATCCAGGGCCTGCTCGGCTCCGACATCCAGATGCAGCTCGACGAATGCGTGAAGCTGCCGTGCACTGACGAGGTGGCCGAGAAGGCGATGCGCCTGTCCCTGCGCTGGGCGGAACGCTGCCGCATCGCCTTCGGCGAGCAGCCGGGCAAGGCCATGTTCGGCATCGTCCAGGGCGGCGCGGTCGAGCGGCTGCGCGTCGAGAGCGCGAAGGAGCTCGCCGGTCTCGATCTCAAGGGTTACGCCATCGGCGGTCTGGCGGTGGGCGAGCCGCAGGAGGTGATGCTGCGCATGATCGAGACGGTCGAGCCGCATATGCCGAAGGAAAAGCCGCGCTATCTCATGGGCGTGGGCACGCCGGACGACATCGTCGAGGCGGTGCGCCGGGGTGTCGACATGTTCGACTGCGTCATGCCCACCCGCGCCGGGCGCCACGGCCAGGTCTTCACCCGCAACGGCCGCATGAACCTGCGCAACGCGCGCTTCGCCGAGGATACGAGCCCGCTCGACGAAAGCTCGAAATGCACGGCTTCCAACACCTATTCCCGCGCCTATCTGCATCATCTCGTCCGTTCGAACGAGATTTTGGGAATGATGCTGCTGACCTGGAACAACCTGGCCTATTACCAGGACCTCATGGCCGGCCTGCGCAAGGCCATCGCCGAGGGCCGGCTCGAGGATTACGTGGGCGAGGTCAAGGAGGGCTGGGCAAGGGGCGAGCGCGACAGCAAGGCGGAAATCGGTCACCACGCCGACAACATCGCCATGGTCGCCGAGGGGTAGGGCCGCCTCCTCGCGCAGGTGGCTCCGACGCCGCATTTCGCCGGCGGACCGGGCCTCTTGATCTCCAGACCCCCGAGGCGGCTGGGCTCGCCTCGGCAGCGCCCCTTGGCACCCGAAGCTGAGGAATTAGCTCCACGGGGAGGGCTTTTCGATTGACCCGGGCCCCGAGACCCCCTATCTCCGGGCTCACCTCTGGGAGCGCGTAGCTCAGCCGGTAGAGCATCTGACTTTTAATCAGAGGGTCCTGGGTTCGAGTCCCAGCGCGCTCACCACCAATATCAAAGGGTTACCGGCAATCGCCCTTTGAGCCGTTTTGCTCCAGGTAGCCAAACGTTGAGGCGGTCTGGACGCGCTCAAATCCGAAAAGGTCGAGCCGACCTAAGGAGCGGGAAAGACGAAGTGAGTCGCTCAAAGCCTACCCTCCGTCTACTCCCAGCTTGTTCGTAGTGTTGCCAAAGTACGGCCAGTGACGAAGCAATAAAGGTCTGTTCTCGCGCGTTGAGCGGACCTTTATCTGGTAGGCCCGAACTTCCCAACTTGACCCTGCCCGGACGTTCGACGTGGTGACGAAGAGACAAAAGGGAAACTCGCGCTGAGAGGATCATTCACTTCGATGACACTCAAATCAGACCTTTTCGGCCAGTCGCACGTTTCTGCGGAGGACAGCCGTGAGGCTTGAGCTCACCTAGCACCTGAGAGGCAGCCGATGACACGCGCAAAACTGTTCACGCCTTTCCAGGTGGGAGATCTCGAACTCGCTAATCGCATCGTAATCGCACCCATGTGCCAGTACTCGGCCGAGAACGGATGTATGACCGACTGGCACCTGATCCATCTGGGTCAGCTCGCGCTCTCGGGTGCCGCGCTGCTCACCATTGAGGCAACGGCTGTCGAGCCTGAGGGGCGGATCACCTACGCCGATGTTGGCCTCTATTCAGACGAATGCGAAGCGGCCATGCAGCGTGTTCTGGACAGCATCCGCCGCTGGTCCGATATGCCAATTGCCATTCAACTGGGCCACGCCGGGCGGAAGGCTTCCACCGAGGTGCCATGGCGAGGGGGCAAACAGATCCCGCCCGATCATCCAAACGGATGGCAAACCCAAGCACCCTCGGCCATCCCGCACGACGTTGCGGAGGTCTCTCCCACGGCACTGGATCAGGACGGGCTGGCCCGGGTGCGCAATGCCTTTGCTGATGCGGCAAGGCGTGCGGCCAGGCTCGGCATCGGTGCCGTTCAGGTCCATGCGGCCCATGGTTACCTGCTCCACCAGTTCCTATCGCCTTTGTCCAACCGGCGTGAGGATACCTACGGTGGTTCCCTAGAGAACCGGATGCGCTTCCCGCTTGAGGTATTCGATGCCGTTCGGGCTGCGTTTCCAGCGGAACGCCCCGTAACGGTGCGTGTGTCGGGCACCGATTGGACTGAGGGTGGCTGGACCATCGAGGAGACCGTCGTGTTTGCGAAAGAGCTTGAGGCCCGCGGATGCAGTGCGCTCCACGTCTCGAGTGGCGGGCTCAGTTCGGCGCAGCAGATCCCGGTGGGCCCGAGTTACCAGATCCCGCTCGCCCGTGCGGTCAAGGCAGCCACCACAATGCCGGTAATCGCAGTGGGACTCATCACTGACTTTGTGCAGGCGGAAGCCATCCTCAGCACGGGCGATGCCGACCTGATCGCTCTGGCTCGTGCCATCCTCTACGATCCCCGTTGGCCTTGGCACGCGGCCGCGCATTTCGGTGCTGCCGTCAAGGCCCCGAACCAGTACTTGCGCTCGCAGCCTCGGCAATTCCCAGATCTGTTCGATGTGCGCGCTGACGACTGATCGCGTGCTGGGCGACCAACGGAGTGAGCGATATAACCCCATAGATTAGGGCGAAGCCGGGCACATGGCCTCACCAACACCTTCGGTCGGGCCTGTTCAAGCGGCGGTCCGGCAGAATCACAATGCAAGCGAGGAGACCTACACTATGGATTATGTGAAGCTTGGCCGCTCAGGCCTTGAGGTCTCTCGACTCTGTCTCGGCTGCATGACGTACGGAACGCCCGATCGCGGCAACCATCCCTGGACCCTCGACGAGGAGCAGAGCCGTCCCTTCATCAAACGTGCGCTGGAGCTCGGCATCACGTTCTTCGATACCGCCAACGTCTATTCCGACGGTACGAGCGAAGAGATCGTCGGCCGGGCACTCAAGGATTTCGCCAGACGCGAGGAGGTCGTGATCGCCACAAAGGTGCACGGGCGCATGCGCCCAGGGCCGAACGGTGCCGGCTCATCACGCCTTGCGATCATGACCGAGATCGACAACAGCCTGCGCCGGCTCGGCACCGACTATATCGATCTCTACCAGATCCATCGCTGGGATTACGCAACTCCTATCGAGGAAACGCTTGAAGCCCTGCATGACGTCGTCAAGGCTGGCAAGGCGCGGTACATCGGAGCCTCATCGATGTATGCTTGGCAATTCGCCAAGGCACTGTACACCGCTGATCTGAACGACTGGACACGGTTTGTGTCGATGCAGAACTACTACAATCTCCTCTACCGCGAGGAAGAGCGGGAGATGCTGCGTCTGTGTCATGCGGAAGGAATTGGCGTCATCCCCTGGAGTCCGCTGGCCCGCGGCCGTCTCACCCGTGACTGGGATGAGAGCAGCGCCCGCTCGGAGACGGACGAGTTCGGCAAGTCGCTGTATGCCAAAACAGCCGAGGCCGATCGCAAGGTCGTGGAGCGGGTGGCCGAGATTGCAGGTCGGCGCGGTGTTCCGCGGGCGCAGGTTGCACTGGCTTGGCTGCTGCACAAGCCGGTGGTGACCGCGCCCATCGTCGGCGCCTCAAAGCCCCAGCATCTGGAGGATGCGGTGGCCGCCTTGTCTCTTAAGCTGACGCATGAGGAGGTCATGGAACTGGAAGAGTCGTATGTGCCGCACGCGATGACGGGATTTGTTTAAGCGCGAAAGCCAGAAGCGACCGTTAAGCTGATGTCCGCCGTGGGGCTGTTCCTCAGCTATCCGAGTGTGGCTGGCCAATGTCAGCTCGTGGCACTCCTGAGATCTAAGCTCGAAGGCAGCAATTCTCACGTAACCGGACGTTCCGATTCAGTGCGTGACCCGAGGCGGACGTGATCCGGTTCGGGATCATATGCCTTGTGCGCAACACGGACTCCATGACAGTCCTGGCGCTGAACGACAGGGCCTGTTTCCGGCAAGCATGCTCTTGACGGTTCCCCCACGCGGAGTTGGAAGCTGTTCCTCTGGCGGGAGCGTCGGATCACCCTAGATCATCGCGGATCCGATATCTCGCCGAGTCCCGCAATGCCAAAGAACAGCAAGTTCCGATCTCCGACGGCCATGCGGGAAGGAACCGGCTTTGTCCGCGTCCGCGGGGCCCGCGAGCACAATCTCAAGAATATCGATCTCGACATTCCTCGCGACGCCCTGGTGGTGTTTACGGGCGTCTCCGGTTCCGGAAAGTCGTCGCTCGCCTTCGGAACCCTTTATGCCGAGGCGCAACGGCGATATCTCGAGTCGGTGTCACCCTATGCGAGGCGACTGTTCCATCAGATGCCCGTCCCCGATGTGGACGACGTCGATGGCCTGCCGCCTGCCGTCGCGCTGCAGCAGCAGCGCGGCTCGCCGACCACGCGCTCCTCCGTGGGCAGTGTCACGACCTTGTCCAACCTCTTGCGCATGCTTTATTCCCGCGCCGGAGACTATCCGCGCGGCCAGGCGATCCTCTATGCCGAGTCGTTCTCGCCCAATACCCCGGAGGGGGCCTGTCCCCGATGCCATGGCCTCGGCCGGGTCTATGAGGTCACCGAGCAATCGATGGTGCCGGACGACTCGCTGACGATCCGCGAGCGTGCCATCGCCGCCTGGCCGACCGCCTGGCATGGCCAGAATCTTCGCGACATCGCGACCACGCTCGGCTTCGACGTCGATCGTCCCTGGAAGGATCTGCCCAAGAAGGACCGCACCTGGCTGCTCTTCACGGACGAGCAGCCGACCGTTCCGGTCTATCCGGGATATACGCAGCAGGAGGTTCGGCGCGCGCTCAAACGCAAGGAAGAGCCCGCCTATCAGGGAACGTTCACGAGCGCCAAGCGCCACGTGCTGCACACCTTCGCCAATACGCAAAGCCCGCTGATGAAGCGGCGCGTGGCGCAATACATGGTGAGCACCGAATGCCCCCTCTGCCACGGCAAGCGCCTTCGGCAAGAGTCCCTGTCCGTCAAGTTCGCGGGGCTGGACATCGCCGACATCTCCGGCCTGCCGCTCGCCCGCCTCTCCGACATCTTTCGCCCCTATGCGGACGGGACGGCCTCACGAAGGTCGAAGATCGAGGCGGAGCATCCGGAAAAGGCGGTGGTCGTGCAGCGCATCGCGCAGGATCTTGTCGCCCGGCTCAGCGTCATGCTCGATCTCGGGCTCGGCTATCTCGCCATCGATCGCAGCACCCCGACGCTTTCGCCCGGCGAGCTCCAGCGGCTGCGGCTCGCCACCCAGGTGCGCTCGAACCTGTTCGGTGTGGTCTATGTGCTCGACGAGCCGTCGGCCGGGCTTCATCCCGCCGATACCGAGGCGCTGCTGAATGCGCTTGGGCAGCTGAAGGCGTCCGGGAATTCGCAGTTCGTGGTCGAGCACAATCTCGACGTGATCCGTCACGCCGACTGGATCGTCGATGTCGGTCCGGGCGCCGGCGAGCAGGGCGGCTTCGTGCTCTATAGCGGCCCACCGGACGGGCTCGGACAGGTCGAGGCCTCGCAGACACGGCGCTTCCTGTTCGGCGAAAGCCCTCTCCCGCCTCGGGAGCCGCGCGCGCCGAAAGACTGGCTGCGCCTCGCCGGCATCACGCGCAACAACCTGGACGGGCTCGATGTCGCGTTTCCCTTGGGCGTGTTCACGAGTGTCACGGGAGTGTCCGGCTCCGGCAAGTCGAGCCTGGTCAGCCAGGCCCTGGTCGAACTGGTCGCGGAGCATCTCGGCCATGACATCCCCGCGCAGGAGGAAGAGGGGGAGGAGCTCGAGCGGGCAGCGGTCGTCCCCGCCAGCGGCCGGATTGTCGGCGGCATGAAAGGGATCAAGCGCCTGGTGCGGGTCGATCAGAAGCCGATCGGGCGCACGCCGCGCTCGAATCTTGCCACCTATACCGGCCTTTTCGATCATGTCCGCAAGCTCTTTGCCGCAACCAGGCAGGCGCGCGCCCGTCGCTACGATGCGGGACGCTTTTCCTTCAACGTCGCCAAGGGACGCTGTCCCCATTGCGAGGGCGAAGGCTTCGTGATGGTCGAGCTGCTGTTCCTGCCGAGCGTTTATGCACCTTGCCCGACCTGTCATGGGGCGCGGTACAATGCCGAGACGCTGAAGATCAAATACCAGGATAGGTCCATCGCCGACGTGCTCGGAATGACGGTCGACGCGGCCTGGGAGTTCTTCGCCGACGAGCCGCATCTGCATCGCTCCCTCACGATCGTGCGCGAGGTGGGTTTGGGCTATCTGCGGCTTGGCCAACCCGCGACCGAATTGTCCGGAGGGGAGGCGCAGCGGATCAAGCTTGCGACGGAGCTGCAGCGGATCCAGCGCGGCGACACGCTCTACGTCCTCGACGAGCCGACCACCGGCTTGCACCCGGCCGATGTGGAAAGGCTCATCTCCCAGCTCGACGGGCTCGTCGAAGCCGGCAATACCGTGATCGTGGTCGAGCACGACATGCGTGTCGCGGCGCGAAGCGACTGGGTCATGGATCTCGGTCCGGGAGCCGGTGACGAGGGCGGGCGGGTGGTGGCATCGGGGCCGCCGGACGAAGTGGCAAAAGCATCGGGCAGCCGGACGGCGCCTTATCTGGCGCAAGCTCTCGCTTGACCCGGAGCTGCCTTTTGCAGATCTGAGGCATTTGGCTTGGCGGCCGCCCAAACAGCACAGCGGGTGCTACAGGCTGATGGTTTCCCGGAGATAGACGGTTTCAAGGTTCGCATGGCCTTGCGATTAGAGGGTCAGGCTTCAATGATGTCAGGAAGTGCTCTGCCTCGCCCGCCGGCATGGGGCGCCCGAAATGGTAGCCCTGTCCCACGTCACAGCCGTGCTCCCGGAGAAACGACGCCTGCGACGCGGTTTCAACGCCTTCGGCAACCACTCTGATGCGGAGGCTCTGTCCAAGGCTCAGCACCGCTTTGACAATTGCGGCATTTCCCGCATCGGTTTCCACGTCGCTCACGAACGAGCGGTCGATCTTAATGACGTTGACCGGGAACCGCTTCAGGTGCGACAGCGAGGCGTAGCCCGTGCCGAAATCATCGAGCGCCACGGAAATTCCCCCTTCGCTCAGGGTATGGAGCGCTTTTAGAACATTCTCAGCATTGTGGTCGAGAAACACAGTTTCGGTAATCTCCAACCCAAAACAGCTCGGCGGAACGCCTGCCACGCGAAGGCGTTCGAGCGTCCATTCGGCATAATCATCCCGACGGAAATCGGCGGGGGACGCATTGAGTGAGACTCTGCCAACAGGAAGGCCTGCATCGAGCCAGCGACGTATGTCGCTGGCCACGCAGGCGAGCATGCGGGCACCAAGGGCAAGCCCGAGTTGCATGTCATCAAAAGCGGGCGCAAGGGTGTCGGGTAATTGGATCCCCATGCGGGGGTGGCGCCAGCGCAGGAGCGCCTCAAAGCCGGCGAGCCTCCCTGAGCCTAGCTCCACTTTCGGCTGGTAGAAGGGCTCGATCCAATCATGCTCTAACGCTCGGCGCGCGATTTCCAGAGCCGAGGCTGTTTTCTGCGCCTCATCGCGCATAAGGGGCTTGAACATCTCGAACGTGCCGCGGCCCGCTGCCTTGCAGCTATACAGCGCAAGGTCCGCCTGCTTCAGAAGCTCCTCTGCAATCAGACTGTGCTCGCCAGAGATGGCGCCTCCAATGCTGGTGCGGCAATCCAACGTCTTGCCATTGTGCGTCAGGGGCTCTTGCATTCGGACCAGAATGGCTTGAGCCACCGCCGCAACACCATCCGCTCCGGCAACATCCGACAGGACGACGGTGAACTCGTCACCGCTCAGACGCGCAACTGTATCGGTGGTGCGTACAAGGCGTCGCAGTCGCTGGCCGAATTCCTTCAACAGAGCGTCACCGGCATCGTGACCGAACCGGTCATTGGTCTGCTTGAGATGATCCAGATCCAGGACCAGCAGACCGATCCTGCGATGTTGGCCCGAACTGCTGTCAAGCGCCTCGCGCAGGCACTCAAAGAAAAGCCTGCGGTTGGGTAAGCCCGTCAGATCGTCATGATAGGCCGCCCAGCGGAGACGCTCCTCGGCAAGCTTTTTATCGTGGATATCCTCGACCGTGCCGTACCAGCGGATCAGGGTGCCGTCCTCTCCAAGCCGGGGCGTGGCCCGGGCGCGGAACCAGCGATAGCTCCCGTCGGCAAAGCACAGACGGTACGCGACATCGACAAGACTGCGGCTGACTACAGCATCCGACCAGTGTTGTGCTGCGATGGGGACATCGTCCGGGTGCAGGGCCGTGGTCCAGCCTTGCCCAAGCGCCTCCTCCGGAGGCATTCCCGTCAACTCGCCCCAACGCGGAGACATGTCGAGCACATTGCCGTGCGGATCGGCCGTCCACGGGATCTGCGGATTGAGCTCAACAGACGAGCGATGGTGCTCCTCACTCTCGCGCAGGGCCTCTTCGAGGTGCTCCTTGGCCATGGACAGGAAGATGAAGGCGAGCGCAGGGGCATAGACCACGAGAAAGAGCGCCATTTCCGTGGACCACCGGGCGGCAAAGCCATTGAGCCAGACGGTCGAGCCCAGCGACAGCCCAAGCAGTCCGCGGAAAACATTGAAGGCAACGAGGATGGACAGGAGGAGGACCGCGGCTCGCTGGGAGGCCAGCCACCGAGGAGCGTGCTTCCCGAGCTCCCAGGCAGACAGGGCTGCGTATGCTCCGGTAACCAGGGACAAGAGCAAAAGTCTGGCGCTGTATGTCTCGTAAATGAATGGGAGAGCCCCAATCCAGAGGGCGGGTCCGAGGCCGATGGCGGGCAACCAGCCTGTGCGGCCGTTGAAGGCCCTGCATCCAGCGTACAGGGCGCCATAGCCGAAGGTCACAAAGGCATTCGCCATGAGCAGATTGAGATGGCTCGGCAAGCTCTGTCCGAAGTTTGCCATTCCGATTCCGACCGGGATCAGGCAGAAGGTGGCTCCCCACCAGCCGAGGGCCTGAACTCTTCGGTTGTGCGTCCAGGCGAAGAGTAAGAGCACGCCGAGCATGGCTGAGAGCAGCACAAAGGCAGCGGCTAACGTGAGGGGATCAAGGATCATTGTGTTACTGGAATTTCCAACGAAAGTCTTTTCCTGCAGATCCTCATCCGGCTGACGGGGCTGATGCTCTGTGGCGCGCTCCTGCTGGGCGGCACTTAGGCGTTCTCAATTGGATGGGGCTACTATATCGGACCGATATAGTAGCCCCTTGTCGATTAGGCAGATGGCTCGGCAGGTAATTGGGATTCCGTTAGCCTCGTGAGGGCGAGAGCCTCTTCCCGTAGCTCAGGAGGCGCCTTCATAGGGGCGCCGTGTAGGACGGCGTGGGCCATTGCGATCCTTTCGGCGGCCAGGATGTAGAGATTTGGGATTTCACACTCGCCCCATTCGAACGCCTGATAGTCCCGGGTGGTCAATTCAAGAAGGTGAGCCATCGCGGATTGTGAGAGTCCGAGAGCCGCTCTGATGGCAATGAGTTCATGAAGACGGTCTGGTTTGAGCACAAATGCCCCCAATTGTTTGGCGGACAAGATTATGTTTGCCGCCGGAGGGTCGATTAGACCAAATGGCCTGGATGAAACCGAACCGTGTACCTGCGTCCTCACAACCACCCTGTTTTTGCGCCCAATGGAACTCGACCCTATGACAGTTGCCTTGGCTCCGTACCAAGCGAGCCTTGACTCTCAAGTCTAACGCTAGGACCTCCAGCACAAATTCCAGTGGCAGCTTGTCGGATGCTGCAAATGCAATCTTGGCTCCGCTGGCGGAGATGTCCTGCACAGTGCATTCGAGAGCTGCGGATTGGTCGCCGAACACCGCTTGTGCGCTGAGGTTTGACGACCGCCTATGGTGCCCGCGTTGCTCATTTCGCTTAGTCACAGCTTGTCTCGCTTTGTCCGCAGTTCAACGGAGCCTTTAGCCCACCGCGATAGCCGCCGCCGCTGCGAGAATGCCAATCGCAAAAATCAATCCTACCCATCTGAGGACACGGGCAAGGCCATCGTTCCTCGGATCAACTTCCTGAATCTCAACGGGATCGTCATCAACTTCCATCGTCACATCGGCTGCACTGAATGGTTCGGGATGAAGACAGCTCTCTTAATGCAAAGAGCACTTCTTCACGGGCAAAGGCTCCAGGGGGACCACCCAAACCACTTCGCCGGCGCTGTTATGGATCTCCATTTCCCACCTTTGCCAAACTTCAGACGGCAACGAGGCCTCAGCCCGGAGTTCCTTGATCGCCTTGTTGGCAAAGGCGACAGCGGAATTGATGTCTTCCAACTGGCAACCTTCACTGTCGTGAATGAAATGGCTCCCATTGGTAAGGTTGAAGTAGAAACGGGACGACATGGAAGGATCGATGTCCTTAGTTCAGTCTTACATTTCCAGTCAGGCGAAAGTCTTGAACAGGATACAGTTGCAGCTACCGATTGCTTGACTGATATACTGTCGTTGCGGGCCGTCTAGTTATCGGCTTTATAGGTAAGAAAATCTCACCCGGATCGGCTGGGACGGTACGAGTGCTCGGCTAATTCAACACGACGCAGGGTCAGAGACGATGGAGAGGCTTTTCTCGACGGCGCAGGTTCATCCGCGCGACCGATTTGACTACTGGCACAATGTCGCGTGCAAGAACCTGATCATTCATGACGCCACGCCTGAATGCCGCCCTACCTTCCAGGCTGAACTGCATGCCGGTGCCTTGGCCGACCTGGGCCTGGTTCTCTTCAAGACCGCGCCGATGAGGGTTTCGCATACACGGTATCACTGTGCTCGGATGCAGAGCGATGAGGCTTTTGTCTGCCGCTTGATCTCGGGCCAGCTCGTGTTGGAGCAGGCGGGTCGCGAGGTTGTCATGGAGGCAGGCGACATGGCGCTGCTCGACCCTCTCTTGCCCTATGAGGGCAAGTTCTCGGCAGGTGTGAAGCTGCTGGTTCTCAAGGCACCCCGACGTTCCATGGAGGCCCGTGTCGGCAGAATCACCGACATGGTCACCCGGACCATGAAACCCGCGGAGGCGGAGCACGGCTTGGCCTCCGCATTTCTGGCCATGCTGCCGGATTACGCCGGTCAGTTGGGCACGGTCGCAATAGAGACGGTCAAAAATCAGACGCTTGATCTCGTGGCCATCTCTCTGGCGAAGACGCAGGAGGGGCCGAGGCCGTATCTTTCGTCGGCCAAGGCATCGGCCCTGATAAACGTGCGTGCCGCCATAGAGGCGCGTCTCGCCGATCCCCGGCTCGATGCCGAGATGGTTGCCACTGCGGCCGGCGTGAGCGTACGGTACGCGAACGCGCTGCTTGCCCAAGAAGGCACGTCGATTGCCCGTCTTGTCCAATCCCGACGGCTGGACCGCTGCCACAAGGCCCTGAAGGACCCGCTTCAGGCTCATCGAACCGTGACTGAGATCGCATCGAGCTGGGGCTTCTCGGACATGACCCATTTCGGCCGCCGTTTCAAAGCGGCTTACGGTGTTCTTCCAAGTGAACTCCGCAGGCTCTCGAAGCAAAATTGATTCTTTTGCAAGCTGGTGATGCGCCCCCAACGAGGCCGGCAGGCCGTACTGTGATAGGGTTGCTGTCACGGTCTCCCGAAGTCTGGCGGGTTGCCCGGCTCCCATCCCACGCCATCTAGCTTGGGGGCCCCTGGAGGTGTCGCACCGAAGTGGCTTTGGAGCCACCTCTTCCTAGTCCCTGACGGAGGCGATCTTGTCGCCTGACTGGATCTCGGCGCTGGCCAATCTCATGACAGGCCTAGCGGCCGTCGTCGCCGGCTGGGCCGGCGTCCGCGGGCTCAATGCCTGGCGGACCGAGATGGTCGGCCGCCGCAAGACTGAGCTCGCCGAGGAGGTGCTAGCCGGGTTCTACCGGGTCAGGGACATCCTAACATGGGCGCGCTTTCCCGCTTCGGATGACTACCACGATGGGGAGGATGATCACCCTGGAGGGGGACCGGTGGACGAAGAGCTTGAACGGGGCGAGATCTTCACGCCCGTTGACCGCCTGACCAAGGAGAGCCAGGTGTTTTCCGAGCTCCAAGCGAGTCGGTACCGCTTCATGGCCTATTTCGGGGAGGAGGCCGCCCGGCCCTTCGAGGAGATCCGGGCCATTCACAGCGAGGTCATCGACTCAGCCCACAACCTGATCCGCACCTACGGCCAAGAGCAGACAGGCTCGGCGGAAGCGAGGCGCAACCAATGGGAAGCGGCGATTGGCTGGGGCGAAGGGGACGGTGACATTCTCAGGAGGCGGCTCGATCTGGCGGTGAAGGCCATCGAGCAGACTTGCCGTCCCCTGATCGAGGAGCGCCATAAAACGCGCCGCAATGGTCTCATGTGAGGCCTTTGGACATATTCACAACGGCCCGGCAATTGTGCCTGTGCGATCAGCTGGGGCAAGCTGGCGTTCATCGGCCTCGCGCTCTCCGCTCCCTTGTCGTAGGCGGCGGCACAGATGAATTTGAGAGAACGGTGTGGATCTGAGCTACCGCCGCCGCTCCCTCACCAATCGCGGCGCCGACGCGCTTAACCGACCCCGCCCGAACATCACCGACCGCAAACACATTGGCGACTTCCGCTTCCAGCGGAAGGGGGCGTCTTGAACCGCTTTTTTCCTTCGTGCCGGGGGCCGTGAGAGCCGCACCTGTCCGAACGAAGCCTTTGGCGTCCAGGCCCACGCCGCAGTCCTTGAGCCAGCCCGTTGCCGGATCTGCGCCGATGAAGATGAAAACGTTGCGGATGGGCTTCTCCGTCTCCCCTCCGGTGACGCGGTTGCGCCACTGGACGCGCTCAAGCTGCCCCTCCGGCGAACCCGAGAGGGCGGTGATCTCGGTTTCGGTCAGCACTTCGATGTTGTCCGCAGCCGCAATCCTGTCGATCAGGTATTGCGACATGCTCTCGGCGAGACTGGGGCCTCGGACCAACATCCACACCTTCGCGGCAAAGTCCCTCAGAAACACCGCCGCTTGCCCGGCAGAGTTGCCGCCGCCCACAAGGGCAACCTCTTCGTTCCGGCACAGGCGCGCTTCGATGGGCGAGGCCCAGTACCACACGCCGCGTCCCTCGAACTCCCGTAGGCGAGGAATGTCAGGCCGCCGGTAGCGGGCGCCCGAGGCCACAACCACCGTGGAGCCTTTGACCCGCCGGCCGTCAGCGAGTTGAATCCCATATGGCATTTGCGAGCAATCGAGGCCGACGGCTTCGGCCGGGATCACCATCTCGGCGCCAAATTTCTGCGCCTGGACGAAAGCGCGCGCCGTAAGCTCCCGGCCGGGGATGCCGGTGGGAAACCCCAGATAGTTCTCGATCCGGGCGCTCTCACCGGCTTGGCCGCCAAAAGCAACCGCATCCAGGACGATGACCGACAACCCCTCCGACGCGGCGTAAACTGCCGTCGAGAGACCAGCGGGCCCCGCTCCGACGATCGCAACGTCATAGGCTCGATCTGGCTCATCGACGGGCACCATGCCGAGCGCCTGCGCCAGAGCGCGCTCGGTCGGGTTCTTGAGAATTGTCCCCTTGGGACAGACGGCGAGGGGGAGATCCTTCGGGTCCGGCGCATAGCGCTCGACGAGGGTCGCCGCATCCCGGTCGCGGGCGGGATCGAGCACCTGGCATGGATAGCCATTGCGGGCCATGAAGCCTTGCAGACGGACCACGTCGGGATGGGTTTCGGGACCGATCAGGACCGGGCCGCCTGCGCCCGTCTCGATCAGCACGACGCGCCTGAGAATGAGCGCCCGCATGATCCTGTCGCCCAATGCGGGTTCGGCGATCATCAAGGCCCGCAGGTTTTCGGGCGGAATGAGCAGCGCCTCCACACCGTCGATGGCATGAGCATCGACGAGCGCTGGCCGGCCTGACAACTGCCCCACCTCGGCGACAAAGTCGCCGGGTCCCAGCTCGACGATGGGTGACAGACGCCCCCATGGGTCACGTCGGGTGACGCTGACCGAGCCGGTGATGAGGACAAACATACCCGGAGCAACATCGCCAGTGACAAAGAGCGGCTCACCTGTCACATGACGTCGGACCTCACCGAAGCGACGCAGGCGGTCGATGTCCGCAGTCCGAAATTTCGGAAACATCTGCTCATCGCGGGGATCAATGGCTGCCATGGGACACCTTGCTTTTCACGGTATGAGATGATCGGGCCGGGTGGCGGCACTGAAATTCAGGAGCTGCTCCGGCCTAGTCGGCAGTCCCTTGGGCCTGATCCTGCTCGGCGGCATCCTTCCTGTCCTGGTCGCGCACGAGCCAATGGACCGAGCCGAGTGCCAGGATAGCCGCGGCCAGCCCGAGGATGGTAAGCGGGTCGGTCTTGCTCGCATCCAGGATGATGAACTTGCGCACCAGCGCCAGCAGGGCGATCAGCACTACTGTGCGCACCTGCACGATGCTTTCCTTGCGGTGAAGGACGCCGATGATCGAATGGTTGAACTCAAGGGCGATCAGCACCGTGAAGATCATGCCGAAGACCGCCTGGAACACACCCGTCTCCGCCGGGTCGAGCAGTCCAGACAGCACCAGCATGAGGATGCGGAAGCTCAGGTGGATCACTGCGGCTGCGATCACCAGCCCGATGAGGCCGGTCAGCACCAGCGAGACGACCTGCTCGAAACGCTCGTAGGTGCTCAGGCCGGGCCAGGCCTCGCGGGTCTCGCGCAGGGCGTGGCCAGCTCGCATCGTGGAGCGGGGGTTGTCTCGCTCGGCCCGGGGGTGGCCCCCCTCGTCGGATGGCTGCCTCATGTGTGATCCTCTGGCTTCAGCTGCTGGCGCCGCCCGGTGTGCTGTCCGGTGCGCCACCTTGTCCGCCTCGGCTGCCTCCATCACCGGTGCCGCCTGACGCGCCCTGACCGCCCTGAGAAGCCTGGCCACCTGAGCTGCGGCCCTGCACCTGGATGCGGCGGGAGCGCTCCTGTTGCCCGGTCTTCGGCACGGTCACGGTGAGCACGCCGTTCTCGAAGCTTGCCTGCACCCGATCCGGATCCACTGGGAAGGGCAACCGCCCGCGGCGGCCTTGGTGGCGTGCATGGCGTCGTGGACGCGGTCCTTCTTCTCGGCCTTGACCAGGCACACCACACCGCGGTCGTAGAGCGGGCGGAAGGTCATGATGCGGCTCCGCATCGCCGTAGATCTCCGCCGTGTCGATGTGGGTCATGCCGAGATCGATGGCCGCGGCGCTGGGCAGCAATGGCGAGGGCCCGATCGCCCTCGTCGATGTCCCACGTTCCCTGGCCGATGACGGGAACCGGGCGCTTCCCCCGGTCCGAATGGATGGTGTCGCATGGGCCTCCAGGTGGGTTGCCGCTGTCGTGCCGTTGTAGACTAGGAAAGGCTGCGAATGGTACACTGATCCGCATCAGCCCGATCGCGGATCGCCATTGCGAAAAGCCGTGATCGGCAATGCGTGTTCCGGGGCCTGCGCGCGATGTGGCCAGCCTGACCTGGATCAGGGCGTCCGGAATTCTGCGAGCCTATCGATCACGGACGAGCATGTCGCAGCATTTGCCCGCCGATACTGCAGATCGCGCCGCCTCTTGCTCGCACGGAAACTGCAGGAGAGGGACGAAGACCATGCCGCTTTATGGATATCTCTGTGACGCATGCGGGCCGTTCACGGTGTTGCGGCCGATGGCGGAATTCAGCGACTCGTCCCCGTGTCCGATCTGCGGCGCTGCGGCACCGCGCGCGATCCTGAAGGCACCGACGATCGCCGGCACCGCTTCCGTCCAGAACCGCACCTTCGTCGCGGATGACCCCGGACGCAGACTGATGCGCCACCCCGCAGGCTGCGCGTGCTGCCTCGGACGGTAACGGTTGCAGTCCAGCAGCCTAAAAATGGGCCGACTCAACAATGGGGCCATTTATTGGATGAATCCGTCGCGGCTCTAACACAGAGTACTGCCGCTATGAAGCTTTCGGCACGCTGCCGTGCGGATCGATGACGTACTTCACCGGCGCGCCCTGATCGAACTCCTGATAGGCCTCGACTGCCTGATCGAGGGAGATGAACTGGGTGTTCAGGAGTGGGGTCAGGTATGGCATCCGGTCATTCAGGATCGCCATCATCAGTTCGCGATGATAGTGCATCACGGGGCACTGGCCAGCCGTCAGGTGAGGCGACTTGATCCACGCTTGGCCGAACGCGATGGGATATTTGCCCTGCTTCTCCTCCTCATTCCGGGCCTGGGAGTCGCCATACGTATAGATGCCCGGAATGCCCATGGCGCCGTTGGCGCGCACTACTTGGAAGAGCGTGTTGAGAACCGCGGTCGGGTCCTCGGGAGCATTGGGGCCGTAGCCGTGGCATTCCCAGCCCACCGCATCGACGCCGGCATCAACCTCCCGCTCCCCGAGAATCGCTTCGATCTGGTCCGCTACGGGTTCGGGTTTCGACGTGTCGACGGTCTCGTAGCCGGCGTTCTTCACCAGCGCGAGGCGCTCCTTGTTGTTGTCGCCGACGATGATCACTGCCGCCCCAAGCAGCTGGGCTGAAGCAGCAGCGCAGCGGCCGACTGGGCCCGCACCGGCGATATAGACCGTGTACCCTGGCCTGACGCCTGCAGTGAAACAGCCGTGAAAGCCAGTCGGCAGGATGTCGGAGAGAAGCGTCAGATCCCTGATCTTCTCCATCGCCTGGTCCTTGTCGGGGAACGGCAGGAGCTGGAAGTCAGCCCATGGGACCATCATGAAATCGGCCTGGCCGCCCTGCCAGCCGCCGAGATTGAAGCCATAGGCTCCGCAGTCCACCTCGTCGTTCGCATTCATGCAGGTGTCGGTGTGGCCGTTCTTGCAGTTGCGGCACTTCCCGCAGGCGACATTGAACGGGACCGATACGATGTCGCCCTTCTTGATGAACTCCACATGAGAGCCGACCTCGACGACTTCGCCGGTGTTCTCGTGCCCGAGGATCATGCCGCTGGGAGCCGGGAAACGCCCGCGATAGATGTGGAGATCGCTGCCGCAGATGTTGGTCGTGATGAGCTTGAGAATGACGCCGTGATCACATTTCTGCCCCTTGGGGCCGACCAGTTTCGGATAATCGTAGCTTTTCACCTCGAGCTTGCGAGGCGCGATATATGTGACCGCTCGATTGCCTGCCATTACATGATCTCCTGTCATGCGATCCCGTCGCCAAAGGTGATCCCCGCACGCAATACTGCTCTTGGTGCCGATCCGATCGTATTGGGTCAGCTTCAGACCTATTGCCGGGCTCGGCCCCGGCGCCTCCTACTCGGCAGCCGTGCGTCCCCTGCTGCCCGTTCCGCGCTGTGCTTTCCGCTCGACTTCGACGGCGCTGCGAGGCTCTTCCTTTGTGCCGCCCTCAGCCGGCTCCGCAGCTTGCGCTTCTGCGGGTTGCGGCTCCAGCACTACCCTCTGTTGGTCTCCGTCCCAGCGCGCGAGTACCCGGTCACCTTCCTGAACCTCGTTTGCCAGCATCGCGCGGGCAAGCTGGGTCTCCAGCTCGGAGCGAATGAGGCGCCGCAGCTCGCGGGCTCCGAACTCCGGCCGGAAGCCGGCGGCCGCCAGGTGGTCGACAAGGCTGCCGTCGATGTCAAGCTCGACGCCTTGGCCATGGGCGGTGCGTTTCACCCGCTCGAGCTGGAGGTCGACGATGGAACGGATCTCGCTGCGCGCCAGGGCATGGAAGACGATGATCTCGTCGATGCGATTGATGAATTCCGGCCTGAAATGGCCGCGCAGCACGTCCATCAGCTCGCGCTTGAGACGGGCCTGATCGTCTTCGGCCGTGCCGCGCAGGTTGAGATGGCGCTGAATGATATCAGAGCCGAGATTGCTCGTCGCAATGATGACGGTGTTGGTGAAATCGACCACGCGGCCCTTGCCGTCGGTGAGTCGCCCGTCGTCGAACACCTGCAACAGCACGTTGTAGACATCCGGGTGGGCCTTTTCGATCTCATCCAGCAGCACGACGGAGTAGGGGCGCCGGCGCACGCGCTCGGTGAGCTGTCCGCCTTCCTCGTAGCCGACATAGCCGGGAGGCGCACCGATGAGGCGGGCGACCGCGTGGCGTTCCATGTACTCCGACATGTCGAGGCGGATCATCGCGTCCTCCTCGCCGAAGACGGTTTCAGCAAGAGCCTTCGCCAGCTCCGTTTTGCCGACGCCGGTCGGGCCGAGGAACAGGAAGGTCGCGATGGGACGGCGCCCCTCCCGCAGGCCAGCGCGCGCCAGGCGCACGGCGTCACTGACCGCTCTCACCGCCTCCTCTTGGCCGATGACGCGCTTGTGCAGGCGCTCCTCCATCTTCACGAGGCGCTGGCGCTCCTCGCTCGTGAGCTCGTTGACCGGAACGCCGGTGAGCTTGGACACCACCTGTGCGATATGCTCGGTGCGCACTTCCGTCGAGGCGGAGCCGCGTTCCCGCCGCCAACGTTCGGTCGCGTCCTGGAGGTCCTTGCTGCGGGCATCGTGCCTGGCCTGGATTTCCGAGGCGCGATCGAAGTGCTTGCGGGACGAGGCGTAATCCTGCTCGCGCTTGAGCTGACGCACCTCAGCCTCCATGTCCTGCACGTCCACGGGCCGGGCGGTGGCCGAGATCTTTACGCGCGCAGCGGCCTGATCGATCAGATCAATGGCCTTGTCGGGCAGGAAGCGTCCCGTGATGTAGCGGTCGGACAGCTCCGCCGCTGCAATGATGGCCTCGTCCGTGATCGTGACCTTGTGGTGCGCCTCCAGGGTATCGCGCAGGCCGCGCAGGATCATGATGGTCTGGGCAACCGTCGGCTCCGGCACGAAGACCGGCTGGAAGCGGCGCTCCAGGGCCGCGTCCTTCTCGATGTATTTCTGGTACTCGTTGAGCGTCGTCGCGCCGATCAGGTTGAGCTCGCCGCGGGCGAGCGCCGGCTTGAACACGTTGGCGATGTCGAGGCCGCCTTCGCCGCCGCCCTGGCCCGCGCCGACGATGGTGTGGATCTCGTCGATGAACAGGACCAGCTCGTCCTCGCGTTCGGTGACCTCCTTGAGGATCTGCTGAACGCGTTCCTCGAACTCGCCGCGATACTTGGAGCCGGCCACCATGGAGTTGATCGAGAGTTCAACGAGGCGCTTGTCGCGCAGGCTCTCCGGCACTTCGCCGGCAACGATGCGCTGAGCAAGACCTTCGACAATGGCGGTTTTGCCGACACCCGGCTCGCCGATGAGGACTGGGTTGTTCTTCTTGCGCCGTGCGAGGACTTCGATGGCGGTTTCGATCTCCTGCGCCCGTCCGATCACGGGATCGAGCTTGCCTTCACGGGCCAGCTTGGTGAGATCGCGTGAGTATTTGTCGAGATTGGGCGTGTTGGTGGGCGTGTCGACCCGCCCTTCCTCGGCACCGCGGCCGACCACCTTGGTGACCTGTTGGCGGATGGCCTGCGGCGTGAGGCCATAGCGGTTCAGGACATCGGGTCCGATGCCTTCCCCTTCCTCGGCCAGTCCGATGAGCAGGTGCTCGGGGCCGACATAGGAGTGGCCGAACTCGCCGGAGACCGAGAAGGCGCGCGAGAGGGCGCTCTTCACCCGGGGCGAGACGCCGATCTCGCCGCCTTCCTCCGGATTGAAATCGCCCCGGGGGCTTTCCTGGACGATCTGGTTACGCAGGTCATCGAGCGAGACCTTGAACTGGTCGAGGATGGTGCGGACGACGTCACTTTCGGTCAGAGCGAGCAGGAGATGTTCGGTGTCGACCTCGCGGCGGCCGAAGTCGCCAGCCCGCTGAGCGGCCGATTGGAGGATCTCCTCAGCATGCTCGCTCAGACGGTCCGCCACGCCTGCTGCCGCGCCGCGGCCGCGTCCACGTCCGGACCGGACCGGAATGGGCGTGCCGCCATCCCCGGTGTCGGAAGGCTCATCGGCAAGTCTCCCTGCGCTGCTGCGCGGGCTCTCGCCGAAGAAGTCGCCGCCGAAGAAGTCGTCGAACAGGCTGCCGCGCCCGCCGAAGAGGGACTCCAGCTGCGAACTCGGCCGCTGCTGCCGCGCCAAACGCCGGTAATCGACGTCACAGAGCTCCATGGTCTGGCGCTGGCCGTTGCTGGCCACCTGCGCTCGAACGGTCGCAGGCCGGACACCACAGATGTCACACAATCCGTCTGCCATGGCATGCCTCCATGCTGGCTATCCCGCGCCCCGGACGGGCGTTCTGTCATTTCAGCAGACGCTCGCCGCAGCACACTGCTTCAGCGCGATTCGTGGAGGGTAGCAGTTGCGAGGGCCTATACGCATACCGGTCGATTCCTGAGGAAAGGTACGTGGCTGCGAACCAAACGCGCAGGCCGACCCCCATCCGCCCATCAAGGCGAACGCCTTCATCGACAGCATGCTCGTGACATCGATTTGGATTCATGCGTTTCGCAATCACGAACTAAACGGCCTGCCGATGCATTGACGAAGTTGCATGTTCCAATCGGTCTTGTCCCCGGAGCGTCCGCGACGCTGACGCGGAAGAACAGGCCTCGGGTCCGGACCACAAGCTGAGGTACGCGTGGCCATGCGTGATCCGGCGGACTGGATGCTCTCGGAAGCAATTGAGGCCCTTGCCCGCGCCGAGCGCCTGCACCGGCAGATATTCCAACCGCCCTCGGCGACGCGCCGACCCGCCTGGGAACCCCCCGTCGACGTGCTTGAGACCGAGCAGGAGGTTCTCGTCCTCATTGCTCTGCCCGGCGTGGCGCCGGACCAGGTCGAGGCGGCGATCGAGGAGGGAACCCTCGTGGTCGCCGGCCGCCGCGTTCTGCCGCCGCAACTGCGCACCGCCGTGATCCACCGGCTGGAGCTGCCGCAGGGCCGGTTCGAGCGGCGTATTCCCCTGCCGCCAGGCCGCTACGACGCCGTCCGGCGTGCCGCCGGAGACGGGTGCCTGGTTATCAGCCTCCGCAAAGCGCCCTGAGGAGCATCCGTCATGATCGCTTCACATGATCTCCCGCGCGCGGTCGAGGACGGCACAAGCCCTGGTTCGGAAGGCTCCGCGAACGCTCTTCCGCCGGTTGGCCTTCTCATCGTACCCGTGCGCAACACGGTCCTGTTCCCAGGAACCGTGTTCCCCATTGCTCTTGGCCGTGAGCGCTCCATCGCCGCGGCCCAGCAGGCGGTGAGGGAAGAGCGTCAGATCGGCCTCCTGATGCAGCGGGACGCGGAGGTGGCCGACCCGGCCGCGGTTGATCTGCACAGAACCGGCACCATCGCTAACATCCTGCGCTATGTGAATGCGCCCGACGGCACGCACCATGTCGTCCTCCAGGGCGAGCAGCGCTTCCGGGTCACCGAGTTCGTGAAGGAGCGGCCGTTCATCGTGGCGCGGGTTCTCCGGATCGAGGAGCCGGGGATGCTGACACCGGACATCGAGGCCCGCTTTCTTCACCTCCGGCAGCAGGCACTTGAGGCGCTGCAGCTCCTGCCGCAGGTGCCGCAGGAGCTTGTCGGGACCGTGCAGGCCGCCGCCACGCCCGGGACTTTGGCGGACCTCGTTGCGGCCTATCTCGATGTCAGTGCTGACCAGAAGCAGGAGCTTCTGGAAACCATTGATCACACCACGCGGCTCGACAAGGTCTCCCGCCTGCTGGCGGAACGGATCGAGGTCCTGCGCCTGACGCAGGAGATCGGCCGTCAGACCCGGGCCACCCTGGACGAACGCCAGCGCGAGGTGATCCTGCGCGAGCAGATGGCGGCGATCCAGCGCCAGCTGGGCGAGGGCGACGGGCGCGCCCAGGAGGTCCAGGAGCTCACCGAGAAGATTGCGAAAGCCACCATGCCGCCGGAGGTTGAGGAGCAGGCCCGCCGGGAGCTGCACCGCTACGAGCGCATGCCGGAAGGCGCCATGGAGGCCGGGATGATCCGGACCTACCTCGATTGGCTGGTCGAACTGCCCTGGGCGCTGCCCGAGGAGAAGCCCATCGATATCGCGCAGGCGCGCCGCATCCTCGACGAGGACCATTTCGGGCTTGAGAAGATCAAGCAACGCATCATCGAGTACCTCGCCGTGCGTAGGCTCGCCCCGAACGGCAAGGCGCCGATCCTGTGCTTTGCTGGCCCACCCGGCGTCGGCAAGACTTCCCTTGGGCAGTCGATTGCCCGCGCCATGGGGCGGCCCTTCGTGCGGGTCAGCCTCGGCGGCGTCCACGACGAGGCGGAGATCCGCGGCCACAGGCGCACCTATGTGGGCGCTTTGCCGGGCAACATCATCCAGGCGATCAGGAAGGCTGGCGCGCGCGATTGCGTGATGATGCTGGACGAGATCGACAAGATGGGACGCGGCGTCCAGGGCGATCCCTCCGCGGCCATGCTGGAGGTGCTTGACCCTGAGCAGAACGCCACCTTCCGCGATAACTATCTGGGCGTTCCGTTCGACCTCTCGCGCGTGGCGTTCATCGCTACCGCCAACATGCTCGACACCATTCCGGGTCCCCTGCGCGACCGCATGGAGATCATCACCCTTGCTGGCTACACCGAGGACGAGAAGCTTCAGATCGCCCGGCGCTACCTGGTTCGGCGCCAGCTGGAAGCGAACGGGCTTAAGGCCGAGCAGGCCGAGATCAGCGACGAGGCCTTGCGCCGGATCATCCGGGATTACACCCGCGAAGCCGGCGTCCGGAACCTGGAGCGCGAGATCGGCCGGGCCCTGCGCCACGCCGCCGTGCGGATCGCGGAGGGCAGCGCCGAGCACGTGCGCATCGACGCCGGGGATCTCGCCGCAATCCTCGGTCCGGTCCGCTTTGAGGACGAGGTGGCGATGCGCACCAGCGTGCCAGGGGTCGCCACAGGTTTGGCGTGGACGCCGGTGGGCGGCGACATCTTGTTCATTGAGGCCAGCCGTGCGCCAGGCAAGGGAGGCCTTATTCTCACGGGGCAGCTCGGCGATGTTATGCGTGAGAGCGCACAGGCGGCGATGACCCTGGTGAAGAGCCGCGCCGCTTCATTCGGCATTGATCCCGCCCTATTCGAGAAGAGCGACATCCACATCCACGTTCCTGCGGGAGCCACTCCGAAAGATGGCCCAAGTGCGGGCGTGGCCATGTTCACGGCGCTTGTCTCGCTTCTGACGGGCCGGACGGTGCGCAGCGACACCGCCATGACGGGGGAGATCAGCCTGCGCGGGCTTGTCCTGCCGGTGGGTGGTATCAAGGAAAAGGTCACGGCGGCCGCGCGGGCGGGGCTCACCCGGGTGATGCTCCCGGCCCGCAACCGGCGCGACTTCGAGGACATCCCCGAGGATACGCGGGCCCGGCTTGAGTTCATTTGGCTGGAGCGGGTCGACGAAGCCATCGCGTCCGCCCTGGAGGACAAGCCGACGGATGTGCCGGATGCTGCCGAGTAGCCGTGTCTTGCCGGACATCAGGCACCCTCCTTTATTGACGCCTCCAGGCGGGAGGCCACGCATGGCGAAAGCACGAAAGCTTTATTGCAGCCCCAATGGTGACCGGTGGTATCTGATCCGGGATGCGTCGGGGGAGGTCTTCGTGCGGCACGAAGCCAACCGGGCGTCGGGAGGCCATGTGGCCCTCATCGAGATTGGGACGTTCCTGGGCTCCGGGCGCGGCCCGGAGCAGCAGGAGTTGCTTCGTCTGATCGGAACATTGGTGAACGACGGCACCGCTCAGGATGGAGGATCGCGGCCCGCGTCGCATCCCCGAACACGCTGTGGTCAGGGTTCCGCAGACCTGGAGCAGTCGCAGAGTGATCGCTAGGACTCTGCAATGGGTCGGGAGACACGGAAGGAGACTCGCTCAACAAGGTGCTCGTCCTGGCCGTAAAGGGGCGCCGCAGCGGCATCTTCTCATGACCTTGCACCTGCTGCGCCGCCGGATTGCCGCCGTCACTCCTTGGGTGGCAGGATCGCAGTGGAAGAGGATGGCAAAGGGGTGAACGAGTCTGGCTTTGAAACTGCGCCCACATGTATGGAGAACAGGTTGGAATTCCGTGTCCACTATCTTCTGCCGAAGAACTGCGGCACGTCGTCGGTAATCGTCGAGGCCGGCACGCGCGAGGAGGCCGAGTTCGTAGCCGCTGTCCAGTATGAATTCCCGTCCGGCACCAGGGTTCTCGACACCAGCCCGTACAACATCTATGGGCTCGCCCCAACTGCGCCAAGGCTTGGTCTCTATTGGGAGGTTCGGAAACGGATCGAGCAGGGCTACTATGACGAGTGGCCCTCGGTGCCTGAGGAGCGCTCCCGCCGCAGGCGTCAGCTATTCAAGGAGGTCGCCGCGATTTTCGGAACCAGGCAAGGGCACGAGCACCTGTTCGACACGGCGGAGCGGCTGGCGCGCCAGTTCCGGCTCGCCGGCAAGACAACCATTTCCGGCGGCATCGCCGCGATCGTGGACCAGCATCCTTTGATCAACCTGTTGGACTGGTATCAGCAGCTAAAGCTTGTTGCCGACGACGTGGCGAAGGCGCCGACCCGCGGGGACCCAATGGAGGTGGTGAAGCCGGTGGACAACCGCGTCGGCTCCCGCGTTCTTCGGGAAACCAGATAGCATTCTGGGGCGAAGACCAGAGGATCACCGGCGAGGCGGCTAGGCGCAGGCTCCGAACTGCCGAAACGGTGCTCAAGCTCAGCCGCGGCGAGGTCTGACGCCTCGATCGTGATGCGGTGTGGATTGCTGCCGCCAATGACCCGCACGCCTGGTACCTCGCGAACATAATCGTCGGCCGTCGAATGGATCCATCAAAGGGGCTTTGGGTTCCTGTAATGAAATGGTGTGGGACGCATCGGCTGGGAATACGCGCAGCCCTTATCCGTTTGGCAAGCCGCCCCCACAATCGTAAAGACCTGTCGACAGACCCCTCATGATGTTTTTCCAAAAAGGGGAATGAAATGAGCACGGCGGAAGGTTTCCCCAACGGCGGCATCATGGGCGAATGCGTGCGAACCCACGACTGGGCTGCCACGCCCCTTGGGCCAGCGGAGACTTGGCCGCAGTCGCTCCGCACCGCCTTGAGCATCATGCTGAACTCCGCCTTCCCCACCTACCTAGTCTGGGGGCCGGAACTGACGAGCTTCTACAATAACGCCTACATTTCGATCATGGGTGACAAACCGAACGGCCTTGGGCGGCCGTTCCCTGAGGTCTGGTCGGAGGTGTGGGATACTATCGGTCCGATCACCACGCGGGCCATGCACGGCGAGGCCAGCTACTTCGAGGACCTGCCGCTGACGCTTATGCGCCGCGGCTATCCCGAGGCAACATGGTTCTCATTCTCCTACAGCCCCATTCGGGATGAGACGGGCGGAGTTGGCGGGATCCTGTGCACTTTCCATGAGACCACCCAGCGTGTCCATGCCGAGACTGCCCTGCGCCAGAGCGAGGCGCGGCTCTGGGCCGCCATCGATCTCGTCGATGTTTCACCCTATACCTGGGACCTGGCAACCGGTGTGCTGGACTGGGATGCTCGCCTGAGGGCAATGTGGGGCCTGTCCCCGGATAAGCCCGTCTCCCCAGATGTATGGATGTCTGGCATTCATCCTGAGGACCGAGCTCAGGTCGAAGCCGCGCTTGCCTATTGTGTCGATCCCACAGGCGATGGTGTCTACCACATCGACTATCGCGTCATCGGGATTGAGGATGGGGTTGAGCGCTGGGTCTCCACCCATGGCCGGACCACCTTCGAAAATGGCCAGCCGGTGGGGTTCACCGGTGTTGCGCTTGAGATCACCGAGCGCAAGCGGGCCGAGGCGGCCCTGCGTGAGAGCGAGGTCCGGCTTGCAGCGATCCTGGACCAGCTGCCGGTCGGTGTGGGGCTTGCCGACCAAGAGGGAAACATCACGCTGGGGAACCAGATGCTTGAGCAATACGCCCTCAACAAAATCCCCTCCAGAGACCCGAAGCAAGCCGGGCGTTGGCGGGCCTACACCCCCGAGGGCCAGCCTCTCAGCCCCTCGGACTACCCAAGCGCGCGGGCGCTGCGGGGCGAAACGGTCGTTCCCGGCATCGACTTCATCTTCACCTTACCGGATGGGCGGGAGGCGTGGACGCGTGTGAGCGCTGCGCCCTTCCGCAATGCCGCCCAGGAGAGCCTGGGCGCGGTCTTCGTGGTGCAGGACATCGACCGTGAGAAGCAGGCCGAGGAGCGCTTCCGCGAGTTCGCAGCGCATTCCACGAACGTGTTCTGGATCGTCAACACGGGAGACCGAACGCTCGAATACCTCAACCCGGCCTTCGAGACGGTTTTCGGTACAGCGCAAAACGCCTTCCGGCAGGACATGAGCCAGTGGATCGAGGTCGTTCATCCTGATGACCGCGTCCGCGTCGTTGAGGCCTTCGACAGGGCTGCGCTCGGTGTGGTCTCCGTGGAGGAGTTCCGCATTATCCGATCCGACGGGGCGTTGCGTTGGATCAGCAACACCTTCTTCCCCATCCGTGACGAACAAGGCCAGATCCGGCGCACCGGTGGCATTGCCCAGGACATTACGCGCCATGAGGGGCGCTTCGTGTATGTCGTCGACGCAGATGGGACCTCTCGCCAGAGCCTCTCACGCGTGCTCCGGGAGGCCGGCTATGACGTCAGAGCCTTCCCATCCGGCAAAGCCTTTCTGGAGTCGGCACCGGCGCTAGTATCAGGCTGCGTCGTGCTCGACATTCATCAGCCTGACGCGGGTGGCCTTACCATCCCGAGAGAACTCAAGGCTCGGCGGATTGGCCTGCCAGTGATCGTTTTGGGTGATGCCGGAGGCGATGTAACCTTCGGAGTGCATGTAATGAAGGCCGGCGCTGTGGATTTCCTGCCGTTGCCTTATCGTACCGATGACCTGCTCGCCGCTGTTGCATCGGCCGCGGCTGACATTGGTCAGACTGAAGGGGACGACAACGAGGCCAGCTGGGCCCGGGCTCACATTGCCGAGATGTCGGAGCGGGAACGGGAGGTGTTGACAGGCCTTCTGGCCGGCCAGACTAACAAGCAGATCGGGCGGGATATCGGCATCAGCCCGCGCACGGTGGAGACCCATCGGGCCCATGTCATGCAGCGGCTTGGTGCCAAGACTGTGCCTGACGCGGTGCGGATTGCCGCATCAGCTGGCGTGCAGGCGCCGCAGCGGTCAACTGATGGAGTGAGGAATTCCTGCGCGGAGGTTCCCTGAGGAACCATCCCTAGGAACGTGGTCAGGCTCGCTCACGTTTGAGGGTTTGAATCCGACAAACCACCCCCGCAGAGACATGCCCTTCGGTCCGAAGCATTCCCGGAAGCGCAGGCCTCGGTACCTTTGCAGGATGAAGGAGGAAAGCATGCGAGCCTTGGTTTGGCACGGCAAGGAAGACATCCGCTGCGACACCGTCACTGATCCCGAACTCGAGCAGCCGCGCGACGCCATCGTCAAGGTGACGAGCTGCGCCATCTGCGGCTCGGACCTGCACCTGTTCCACAACTTCATCCCGGCGATGCTGCCCGGCGACGTCATGGGACACGAGATGATGGGGGAGGTCGTCGAGGTCGGGCCTGAGGCCAAGCACAAGCTCAAGGTCGGCGACCGGGTCGTTGTCCCCTTCACAATCATCTGCGGCGAGTGCGATCAGTGCAAGCGCGGCAATTTCTCAGTCTGCCAGCGGAGCAACCGCAAGAAGGATCTCGCCGACAAGGTATTCGGCCACGCGACCGCAGGCCTGTTCGGCTACACGCATCTGACCGGCGGCTATCCGGGCGGGCAGGCCGAATATCTCCGCGTTCCCTTTGCCGATGCGACGCACATCAAGGTGCCGGATGGTATCCCGGACGAGAAGGTTCTTTTCCTCGGTGACATCTTCCCGACCGGATGGCAGGCCGCTGTCCAGTGCGACATCCAGCCGACGGACACGGTAGCGATCTGGGGCTGCGGTCCCGTCGGTCAGATGGCGATCCGCAGCGCCGTCCTCCTTGGTGCCAAGCAGGTGATCGCCATCGATCATTTGCCGGAGCGCCTGGAAATGGCGGAAGCCGGTGGCGCCATCACGATCAACTTCGACGAGGAGAGCGTGGTCGAGCGCCTGAACGAGCTCACCGGCGGCGAAGGCCCGGAGAAATGCATCGATGCCGTCGGAATGGAAGCCCATGTGTCGCCCTCCATGCCGGATACGGTGTACGACCGCGCCAAGCAGATGCTGGGAGCCGAAAGCGACCGGCCGCACATCCTTCGCGAGATGATCTACGTCTGCCGCCCGGCCGGGGTGATTTCGATCCCAGGTGTCTATGGCGGGTTGGTCGACAAGATCCCGATGGGCCAGCTGATGAACAAGGGTCTGACCATCCGGGCGGGCCAGACGCATGTCAACCGTTGGACCGACGATCTCCTGCACCGGATCGAGGAGGGGCAGATCGACCCATCGTTTGTCATCACCCACACGGTCAGCCTCGATGAGGGGCCCGAGATGTACAAGGTGTTCCGGGACAAGCAGGACAACTGCATCAAGGTGGTTTTGAAGCCCTAAAAGACCGGGAGAGAAGACATGGCTTATTACATCTCGAACATTGCCCGGTCCAAGGGCGACCCGAAAGTCCTCCACTCCGGCCCCAGCTCACTGGGGGCCGCTGACCGCCTGGCCAAAGCGTTGGGTTGGTTCAGCATCGGTCTGGGCGTAGCGGAGCTGGTCGCGCCGGAGCGCTTCACCCGGGCGCTTGGCATGGAGGGCAAGGAGACCCTTGTGCGGGCCTATGGCGTCCGCGAACTCGGGCACGGCATCGTCTCGCTCTCCCCCGACATGCCTCTCGGATTGTGGAGCCGCGTCGCCGGAGACGGGCTCGACATCGCCACCCTGATGGCGGCCATGCGGCATGACAATCCGAAGCGCGACAATGTTGGGATTGCTCTTGCGGCAGTGCTGGGGGTGACGCTGCTCGACATCATTGGCGCACAAGGAGTCACGGCCCGCCACAGCCGCCCCCGTGGCCGGCCACGCTCCTACCGGAATCGGACAGGCTTCCCGCAGGGTGTCCAGGCGGCACGAGGCGCCGCCAAGGACTTCCAGGTGCCTCCGGACATGCGGGCCGCACCAGCCCTCGCAGCGGTGTCCGATCGTGCCCCGCAAGAGAGGGCACGTCCTCACTGAACGAACGACGATACGGCTGCGTTCGAACGGCGTTCACGCTGTGAGGGGCAGCCGCATCCCACACGATCATTGCCACGCGATGGAGGTGAGCATGCTCAGGCTCGCAACGGTGACCCTGCTTTTCGGAACGCTCCTGGCCACCCCATCCATGGCCCAGCAGAGTGCAGCACCATCTCAGGGTCCAGCGCAATTGCAGCAGGTCGCCAGCTTTGAACACCAGGTGACCGGAGTGACCGTTTCGAAGGATGGACGCATCTTCGTCAACTTCCCGCGTTGGACGGAGGATGCACCGATCTCGGTGGCCGAGGTAACGCGCGATGGCCAGATCAAACCTTACCCGGATGACGAGTGGAATTCCTGGCGCAACGCCAAGAAGAACCAGATGCCGGCCGGCGATCACTTCGTGTGCGTCCAGAGCGTCGTGGCCGATGCGCACGGCAATCTCTGGGTCGTCGACCCGGCTGCGCCAGCCACTGCACCTGTTGTGCAGGGTGGGCCCAAGCTCGTCAGGATCGACCTGAAGACGAACAAGGTTGCGCAGGTGATCCGCTTCGACGAGACGGTGGCCCCTCAGGGCAGCTACCTGAACGACGTGCGGTTTTCGCCGGATGGGCGGCATGCCTATCTGACCGATGCCGGGGCCAAGGGTGCTCTCGTTGTTGTGGATCTACAGAATGGCAAGGCTCGACGTGTCCTTGACGGCCACCCGAGCACCCAGCCGGAAAAGGACGTGGTGGTGAAGGTGGACGGGCAGGAGTTGCGCCGGCCCGATGGGCGCGGGGTCGAATTTGCCGCCGACAGCATCGCGCTCTCTCCCGATGGGCGCACGCTCTATTGGAAAGCCCTGACCGGCCGGACCCTCTATCGCATCACGACGGATGCGTTGGAGAACCCGCGTCTGTCCGAGAAGGACCTCGAGGCTCGTGTGGAGCAAGTCGCCGAAACCGAGCCGACGGACGGTCTTTGGATCGATGGGCGCGGGCGGCTTTATCTGAGCGCGATTGAGCAGGATGCCGTGAAGGTTCGTGATGGGGATCGCATCACCATCCTCGTACAGGACAAGCGGCTGCGCTGGCCCGATACATTTTCGGAGGGACCCGACGGGACCATCTACGTCACCAGCTCCCGCATCCAGGACCTGAGCTGGTTCAAGCCCGAGACCGGCCCGCGCCTTGAGACGCAGCTGTGGCGCATCGAGCCTGGACAGAACGGGGAGGCGACCGGCTCGGCCGGGCAACCCCAACGACCCTGACGGAGCAGCTGGGATGACAGGAGGCTGCCATGATGGGGCGACTGGAGCAGGGCCTTGGAATACTGCTGATCCTGATCATCTTGCTCGATATCTTTCTGACCGTGCTCTACGCCCGGATCGGCACCAGCATCATCGGATCCAGGGTCGGGCGGCTGATCTGGGCCTCCTTCGTCAAAGCCTCAAAGGTTTCTGGCCCTAGACAAGGAGCCGTTCTGTCCTTCTGCGGGCCGGTCATCCTCGTGCTGCTGGTTGGGGTCTGGGCTCTCGGGCTGACGCTCGGGGCAGCTTTGATCATGCACCCGGAACTCGGCACGTCCGTCCGCGCCACCAACGGCGAGACGCCCACCGACTTCGTCACCGCGATGTATGCCGGTGGCACCAGCATGGCGATCGTCGGAGCGAGCGACTTCACCCCGCACACGGGCCCGACACGGTTGCTCTTCCTGCTCAACTCGCTGATCGGCATGTCGGTGATGTCGCTGACGCTGACCTACCTGATGCAGGTCTACACAGCGCTCCAGCGGCGCAACGTGCTGGCCATGAACATCCATTTCCTCTCGGGGTGCACAGGCGATGCCGCCGAATTGCTGGCACGTCTCGGACCTCAGTGGCAGTTCAGTAGTGGCTACACCAACCTGTCGGAACTCGGTGTCGAGATGACCATGGCCAAGGAGGCACATCACTTCTACCCGGTACTGTTCTATTTCCGCTTCAGTGACCCATACCACTCCGTGTCCCGTTCCACGCTGGTCGCATTGGACACGGTGAGCCTGATCAAGAGCGCCCTGGATGATCAAAAGGACCGCTGGCTGAAGGAGGCAGGAGCCGTCACGCAGCTCTGGGAAGCATCAATGATGCTGGTCACCACCTTGGAGAACACGTTCCTTCCCCATGGCGCACCGGACCGGGAGGCCCAACCGGACCAGCAGACCCGAGAGCGCTGGCGAGCACGCTACCGCGCTGCCCTGCTTCGGCTTCGGCAGGCGGGGATCGAGATCACGGCTGACGGGCAGGCCGGTGCCGAGGCCTACATCTCCTGCCGAATGCAATGGGACCATCACATCACGAACCTGGCCCCCTCAATGGCTTACACCATGGAAGAGATCGACACGGCAATGAGCGGTTTAGGATCGAAGCACAGCCCGAACGATCCCGGGCTCCGCCTACACGTGGCCGAATAGCAGAAGTTGATCCGATGGAGGCGAGAATGCCGCTCAGCGAGCTGGCCTGCGAGATCCTCGGGTTCTTTCGTGAGACACACCGAAAACCCGGTGCCCGCATGACAATGGCAACACTGGATGCGCACTTCGGGACAGATCCCGCTGTTGCAGTGGCCATTTCCGAGTTGAAGCAGCTTGGATACGTGACCGTGCCGGACGCTGGGACGGTCGAACTGACAGACCTTGGCTTCGACGCGATCCATCGTGGCGTTGCATGAGGTTCTTCTTCTGGCTGCAGCCCGCAAGGCCGTTCTGGAAGCGGTCGTGGCGATCGACCGTGACATGCGCCTGCTGGCCCGCTCGTCACAAGCCTGCCACCGGCTGATGACCATCCCGGGTGTGGGTCAACTGACAGCCTTGGCCTTTGTCGCCACCATCGATGCTCCGGAGCGCTTCCGCCGCTCGCGTGATGTGGGAGCCTATCTCGGTCTGGTGCCGAGGCACTTCCAATCCGGCGAAATCGACTATGTCGGCAGCATCTCCAAATGTGGGGGCCGTCGGGTGCGAACCCTGTTGTGCGAGGCCGCCAACGTGATGCTGACGCGCTACCGCGGCGCATTGGCTCTCAAAGAATGGGCGCTGGGCATCGCCCGGCACTCGACCATGCGGAACGCTCGTGTTGCCTTGGCTCGCCGGTTGTCCTAGGGGCTATCTGTCGCATCGAGATGTCCAATGTCCAGCTCCAATGCGCTGGAAGCTTAGACGCTGAAGTCATGGGCTCAAGCGGCCCCTTGCACCAAGTTCAGCGTAGATCCGGATGCGGTCCCGACCGGTTGCCGCGGTCGAGAGCATCGATCGCAAGCATATCGGAGCTATCCAGCTCAAAGTCAAAAATTGTAATATTTTCAACGATGCGATAAGGGGTTGCCGACTTTGGAATTGCAATATTGCCCTTCTGCATGTGCCAGCGCAGGATCACCTGAGCAGAGCTTCTCCGATGTTTCTCCGCAACTGCGCAGATAGTGGGTTCATCGACCGCACCCTTCGCTAAGGGACTCCAGGCTTCAGTTGCGATCCCGTGCCTTCGGTGAAAGACAGCAAGCTCCTCTTGTTGGAATGTGGGATGGAGTTCGATCTGATTGACGGCTGGCACTGTCCCTGTCCCGCCGAGCAGTCGTTCGAGATGGTTGATCTGGAAGTTGGAAACGCCAATGGCCCGGATCCGCCCCTCGCTCCGGAGCGTTTCCAACGCTTTCCAAGTCTCGATATAGCGATCGAGTTTCGGCAGCGGCCAATGGATCAGATAGAGATCGACAACATCGAGCCCCAACCGCCTAGACGCCTCATCAAAGGCCCTGCGTGCTTCATCAAATCCGTGGCTCGCGTTGTCCAGCTTCGAGGTCACGAAAATCTCGGCTCGGGTCAACTCGCTCTCGGCGATGGCTCGTCCGACGCCCTCCTCGTTTCCGTAGAGGGATGCCGTGTCAAAGCTGCGGTAACCGGCATCGAACGCAAGCTTCACTAAACGAACCACATCGGTGTTATCCATCTGCCAGACCCCAAATCCGAGTTGGGGAATGGAAACAGATTGATTGAGCATCACGGAAGGAACAGAGACCATGAGAAACTCCGGGTTCAACGTATCCTGCTTACAGCATTGCGCAGATTGGGATCATAGACAGGGGGTGGTTCGACCGGTCCCGCTCCAAGCCGGACTTGTTACCGAGCCGGCTCACGCAATTCCGAGTTGCTCCCGTATCGGCATGCCCGTCTGAGCACCGTGAGCCAGGCAGGCCAGCGAGGCACCGCGGCAGGCTCGCTCAAGGGCTGTCGTGACGGGTAGTCCCTCATCGAGGCTACTGGCCAGAATGCCGACGAAAGTGTCGCCCGCCCCAGTCGTGTCGACGGGCTGAACCGGCTTCGCTTCGATAGTCTCGCGATACCCATTCGGGTGAAACACAAAGGCTCCGCGTGCACCTGCCGTCACAACGCATATGCAACCGGTCCGCGACAGAAAGCTTCCGGCCTCTTCAAATGCGGCCGTCGCGCGCCCGAGGAGTGCCGCCGCTGCGAGAGCCTCGTGCTCATTGACGACGAAGATATCGGTCGCATTGACGAGATCCGAGAGATCCGTCGCCGAGAATTTTGAGGGAGCCGGTGCGAGGTTCCAGATGACGCGGCCGCCGACAGCGCGAACCTGCCGGGCGACGCTGAGAGACCCAGGGAAGGGGACCTCCATCTGGAGAACAGCAACAGTGGAGGCATCGATCCCGAAGTTGCGGATTGATGCCTCCGTCAGCGTAGCATTCGCCCCGCTAGCAACGGTGATCGCATTTTCGCCGTGCTCATCAACGGTGATGAAGGCACATCCGGTCGGCTCAGTACTGTTGGTGACGAGATCAGCCCCCACACCATTGCGGTTGAGGTTGTCGCGCGCAGATCGGCCGAAGGCATCGTCTCCGACGCAGGCTGCGATCGTCACCCGACGCGGCAAAGAGGCCCGCGCGGCAGCGATCGCCTGGTTAGCACCCTTCCCGCCAAACAAGGTCTCATAGCGAGGCGAGAGGACAGTTTCGCCCGGGCGCGGGATTGAGGCCACGCGGGCGACAAGATCAATGTTGATCGAGCCAAAAACAAGGATCATGTCGCGCGCTCCTTTGCCCAAGTCGATCGGACTCAGCCTTCGGCATCCATGGCATGGAGCATTTCCACGCGACGGCGGCAGTCCTCGTCGGTGGAGAATTCCGCCGTTAGGTACGACTCAACGAGATCCTGTGCGAGCCAGGAGCCGACGATCTTGGCGCCGATGCACATCACGTTGACGTCGTCATGCTCAACGGACTGGTGTGCCGAATGGATGTCGTGGCAAACGGCAGCGCGGATGCCCTTGACCTTGTTGGCGGCGATCGACGCGCCGACGCCCGTACCGCAGACCATGATGCCGCGCTCAGCCTCGCCGGATTTGACTTTCTGGGTCAGTGCGCGGGCAATGTCCGGAAAGTCGACAGGCTTGTCATCGAAGGAGCCGACGTCGATGACCTCATGTCCGAGCGAGCGGACATGTTCGACCACTGCATTCTTGAGGGGCCATCCGGCATGATCCGACCCGATTACGACGCGCATTGGGAAACCTTTCTTTTTGATTGCAGGCGAGTGGTGCCGGGGCACCACTCGGGTTCTTCTAAGCTCAGCTCCGCATTTCCTGAGGGAGTTCGCTACCATGGAACTTCTTGTAGATCTCGTTTAGCTTGCCGTTCTTCAAGTTGATCGAAATCCATTCATTGAGCTTCTCGACCAAGCGCGGCTCACCCTTGCGCACACCGATGGCAAGATCGAAGGTGCGGATGAGCACCTTTGGCTCGAATGCACGGGCCGGGTTCTTGACTCCGATCTGGTTCACGATCGTTGCGGACGTTGCGACGCAGTCGGCCTGACCCGAGACGGCAGCTGTCACCATCGTGGCATCGTCGTCGAAGCGGGCGAGGGTGAGGTTGCGATCCTTCATGTTCGTTAGTTCGGTATCCTGCGTCGTGCCGCGGGAGACGGCGATCGTCTTGCCCTTCAGGTCGTCCCAGCCCTTTGCCTCAACGGTCTTCAGGCAGCCAACAACGGACTGCAAGGCCGCATAGGCCTTGGTGAAATCGATCACCTTGGCACGCTCGGGCGTGACCGAGAGGGTCGAGATGATGATGTCCGCCTTGTTGGTCTGGACGTTCGGGATCCGCGTCGCGCCGGTGGTCTGGATGAACTCGAGCTCGAGCCCAAGGTCCTTGGCGAGAAGCTGGGCGGTTTCTACGTCCGATCCCGTCGGCTTAAGATTGGCATCCATCATGCCGGATGGTGGAATCGCCAGGTCGGTCGCAATGCGGATCTTCTTCGCCTTCATGATGTCGTCGAGAAGGTCAGCATGTGCAGCTGTGGTGCCGAGCGCTACCATGCAGGTCATTGCGACTGCGGCAGCATAGAGCGGGCGCTTCATCATCGTCATTATCTCCCTAGGTCTTGGTTGTGGTTTAGAGCCCTGTGCCAACGAACTGGGCGAGTTCCGGAGTTGCAGGCGATGTCAGGATCGCGGCAGGCCCGGTCTCATGGACCTTGCCGTGGTGCATGAACACCACCCGGTTGGCGATACCCCTGGCAAATCCCATCTCGTGCGTGACCATCACCATGGTCATGCCGTCCGCAGCGAGCGCCTCAATGACTTTCAGAACCTCACCGGTCAGCTCCGGGTCGAGGGCCGAGGTCACTTCGTCGAACAGCATGACCTTGGGCTGCATGGCGAGCGAGCGGGCGATCGCCGCACGCTGCTGCTGGCCGCCGGAAAGCTGTTCGGGATATTGGTGGAGCTTGTCCTCCAGACCGACCTGGGCAAGGACCCGCCGCGCCTGCTCCTTCGCTTGGGACTTCGGGGTCCCCTTCACGGAGCAGGGGGCGAGCGTGATGTTCTGCTCTATAGTCAGGTGAGGAAACAGGTTATAGCTCTGAAAGACGATGCCGACATCCTGGCGCAGCGCTCTCAGATTGAGCTTTGGGTCGCTGACGCGATGGCCGCACACGACGATCTCGCCGCTGTCGATCGTCTCGAAGCGGTCGATGCAGCGAAGGGCAGTGCTCTTGCCCGAGCCGCTGCGGCCGATGAGGACAAGAACCTCGCCGCGATTGACCTCGAAGCTCACCCCGTTGAGCACCTTGAGCGCGCCGAAGCTCTTGTGCACGTTCGAAAGGCCGACGACCGATGAAGCGGTATCTGTTCTGGTGATCTTGTGCATGTCAGGCAGTCTCAAGTTCGATGCGAGCCGGGCCGCCCCGCGTTTCCAATCGGTGACTGAACCGCGAGAGCGGGTAGCAGAGGGCGAAATAGATGACGGCGATGATGGTGTAGATCAGGAAGGGCTCGAATAGGGAGTTGTTGATGATCTGACCCGATCGCGCGAGCTCAACGAAGCCGACCACCGACGCCAGCGACGTATTCTTGATGATCTGCACCATGAAGCCTACGGTCGGAGGCGTGGCGATCCGGACGGCTTGCGGCAGGATGACCTTGATCATCCGCTGGGAGCGGCTGAGGGCGAGTCCCTCGGCTGCTTCCCACTGCTGCTTCGGGACGGACTCGATGCTGCCGCGCCAGATCTCGCCGAGATAGGCACTGACGTAGATCGTGAGCGAGGCGCCCGCCGCCATTAGGGGAGAGACGGTCACGCCGAGCGCCGGCAGGCCGAAATAGGTCAGGAACATGATGACGAGAAGTGGCGTGCCCTGGATGAGCTGGACATAGCCGGCGCTCAGAAGCCGCACGATCCGGCTCGGCGAGATGCGGCAGAGGGCGATGATGAAGCCGGCCAAGCCCCCGCCGAGCAGGCCGATGAGCGACAGTCCGATGGTCCACAGCGCTCCGTAGCCAAGGAACATCAGGTGATTGACATTGAGGGAACCGCCCATCTTCTCCTCACAAAGGGGTGCCGAGGCGTCGACGACGCGGGAAGATCACGAGGCCGAGAAGCCAGAACCCGGCCCGCATGACCAGCGACAGGACGATGTAGACGAGAGCCACGAGAATATAGGTCTCGAAGGCGCGGTAGGTGTCGGACTGAACGTAGTTTGCAACCGCCGTCAGCTCCTCGGCCGAGATCTGGGACGTCACGGACGAGGCCAGCATCAGCAGCACGAACTGGCTCGTCAGCGCCGGGTAGACCTTCTCGATCGCCGGCAACATGACCACATGCCAGTAGATCTGGGCGCGGGACAATGCCAGACCTTCGGCAGCCTCTATCTGACCGCGGGGAATAGCGTCGAAACCTGCGCGGATGATCTCGGTCGTGTATGCGCCGACATTGATGGTGAGCGCCGCTGCGGCGACCGTGAAGGCGGAGAACTTCAATCCCAGGCTGGCGAGGCCGAAATAGACGAGGAAGATCTGGACCAGAAGCGGCGTGTTGCGGATCGCCTCGACATAGATGCCGCAAATGCGTGAGATCATCGGATGGTTGCTGCGTCGTCCGATGGCGCCAAGAACGCCGATAGCCGAGCCCAGTGCGGTTGCGATGAAGGCGAGTTGAAGGGTGAGCAGCGCTCCCTCCAGGAAGGCTGGCCATCGTTCGAGGATCGCGGCAAAATCCAGGTTGAGGTTCATCGCAGCTGATCCGGGGCTAGGTCGCAGCCTGGTTCGTCATTCGGTCGTAGACCCGGAAAAGAGCCTGATTGCCGTTCGTGCCTTCTCCGTGAGCGCGCGCCTCGACATACTGGCTGGTCACCAGGGCCGTTCCTGGCAGCGGGACGGAGAGTGAAAGCGCCTGCTCCTGCACGAGACGCAAATCCTTGAGCATCAGGTCGATGCGGAAGCCGGGAGAGGCATCGCCCGCGATCATCGCTGGCCCGAGCTTGTCGAGCATCCAGGACGCGGCCGAGCCGCCCAGGAGCACGTTGCGGAGCTGGTCAAGATCCACGCCGGAGGCGCGGCCGAGCGCAAGCGCCTCGCAAATGGCCTGGAGGTTGATGGCGCAGATGAGCTGGTTGCAGAGCTTGACCGTCTGCCCGGCTCCGGCCTCGCCCACATGAGTGATCGTCGTGCCCATGGCCCGAAAATACGGCTCGGCACGCAGGAAAGCGTCCTTGTCGCCCCCCGCCATGATCGAAAGAGATGCGTTCTTGGCGCCGACCGGCCCACCGGACACGGGTGCATCCAGGAAGGCCACGCCCGCAGCCTTGAGGTCAGCATGCATGCGGCGGACGGCAACGGGGGAGATCGTGCTCATATCGACGAGAAGCCGGCCGCGTGGCAGGGCGCTCAGCAGGCCGCCTTCGCCATAGACAATCTCCTCGACCTGCGGCGTGTCGGGGAGCATCGAAATGATAATGTCCGCGTCCCGCGCTGCGTCTGCCGGACTTTGGGCGCCGGTAGCACCCTGGGCAACGAGGTCGTCAATGGCCTCCTTGCGCACGTCATAGGCGCAGACTGCAAATCCGGCCTTGAGCAGGTTGAGCGCCATCTCGCGCCCCATCGTCCCTAGGCCGACAAAGCCGACCGTTGCGTTGCGATCGTTTCGTCCCATCGTGTCTTCTCGCTTTTGAACATGTGTCATGAGGCGCTCCGGGCTTCGGATTCGCCGATCGCGGCGCGCCGACGGAAATCGTCGCCGATCGCAAAATGCTCTCGCAGGACCCTTTCGGCATGCTCAGGGTCTCGGCCGACGATGGCGTCGAAGATGCGGCGGTGATCCTCGATCAGGTAGGTTTTCATGGAGTCGAACACCTGAAGAAGCTCCCGGCGACCGCGATGGGAGCGCATCAGGATGCCGGACAGCGAGTTGTGCAGCACGATCAGCGTCTCGGATTTGCCTGCGTTGACGACAGCGCGGTGGAAGTCGAAATCGGCTGCGCTGCCGCCGTCGGGATCGTCGATGGTCTCGACGATGCGTGCGAGCGCCTGCTGCAACCTCTCGAAATCGGACACGGTGGCCCGCTCGGCGGCAAGCCGGACGGCTTGGCATTCGATCGCGATGCGCGCCTGCATCACGTCGTCGACGACGTCAGACTGCTGCGCGAAGGCGAAGGTGAAGAAGTCGTTGAGAACGGACGGGTCCGGGCGGCGAACGATTGTTCCGACCCGGTCGCGGATTTCCACGACGCCAAGAACCGTCAGGGCGCGCAGTGCCTCGCGCAGGATCGGTCGGCTCACACCGAGCTGCGCAGCGAGATCGCGTTCAGGGATCAGCCGGTCACCCGGTCGCAATGAGCCCGCAAGCAAACGCTCGCGCAAGAAGGCGAAGACCTTCTCGAACCCCTTGCCGCCACTCTCCCTAAGCCGCGTGATTTCCAGATCAGCGGTCATTCATCTTACCTTGGTCAGACCAGAATACATACCAAGATCATGTGGTCAAGCGCAGAATGCCTCGGTGGATCTGCGATTGATCTAAGAGAATTTCCCGTTTGGCATATGTAATAAAATAAAGTTACTAAGTGGGCCCGAAATCGGTCGTATCTTACGACTAGCCTTTACGCATCACGAACGCGATTGAGTCTATGAGGGTGTCCCGCACAGTAATTTGCTGAGGACCGTCCGCGACCTGTCATTCAATTGTGAAGCTCGAGTTTTGGCACGACGCGGAAGTAAACCGAATGTCCACTCGAGCAGGGAGCACCGGACGTTCCTGCCGAGCAGTGAATTTCCTCGGATGACCCCAAGCTGACCTTTGAGGGAGTGCTCAGCGTTAGTGTCTGCACTTCCACCAAATTAACCATGAAGTGAAAGATTGCCTTTCAAGTGGTCCAGCGTCGTAGACGGCACCGCCCACGCTGATCAACATGGCTCCTGAGCATGCGACAGGGCTGGGGACCACCGAGGGCACTGTCATGTTTCGTCCCGTATGGCTGCTCGTGGCGGCAGGTCTTTGTTTGAGCTTGGAGGGGTGCTCCAACGAGGTCCCTCGCACCGTGGCGGCTGTCGGGCAGACCACGGCGGCTGCTCCCACGCATGCCCCGCCTGTTTCAAAGGTTCCATCCCGGCAGGCCACGGTATCGCAGCAGGCCACAGTACCGACACGCGAGAAGTCCCCGTTCATCGTCCTTGCGGGTGGCGATGGGCTCGCCGATGACCTTCTCGTTGCCAACCTTGCCACAGCCCTTGAGCGCAATCACCTCCACCTCCGGCTGGAGAGGAGCAAGGGACCTGAGCGAGACCTTCTCACGCTCCTCAACAATCCCGATATAGATGTCGCGCTCATTCCAACGGATGCCATCGAGTCCCTGCCTCGCCGAGTGCGAGCAGGTGCTCATGAGCGCCTTCGTTACCTTTTCCGGGTTCCGAGTCAGCGACTGCACATCTTAGCCCGAATTGACATCACGAACATTTATGACCTCAACGGGCGTAAGATCGACATAGGCCAGCCAGGCAGCGGCAGCTATCTGACGGCGCGCCTCATCTTCGACAAGCTTGGGATCAAACCGGAATTCACGACCTCCGATCAGGCCACGGCGTTTCAGCACCTCCATTCGAACACGATCCAGGGGATGGTTCTTCTCACCTCGGAAACGTCGAAGGAGGTTCTCGCATTTGAACCTGGTGGAGCCTATCACCTCGTACCCATCTCGTTTGAGACGATCGCTTCTCCGTTGGAAGAGCTTATTGTCCATTATGCTCCAAGCCAGTTTACGGCCGAGGAATATCCTAATCTTGTCGACCACGGCCACCCGACCGACACGATCGCGGTCAGTCGTGTGCTTGCACTCCGCAACTGGCTTGAGGGAAACGCCCATTACGAGCGTCTCGCTGATTTCAACGAGGCTCTTTCGACCTATTTGTTCGAAGGGTTTCTGAAGTCAGCCGACAACGGAACCAATCCGGCCGAGCAGGCGCTTGGTTGGAAACGTTTCCGGCCGACCGAGATCCTGCTCGCGCGTAGAGCCCAACAGGCTGAAGAGCATCGTGCGTTTGAGGAGTTTACGGGGGCACAAGGCACTTGTCCCTTGCCGGACGCAGCAGCGCGCGAGCGCCTGTACAACGACTTTCTGGCGTGGCGGAAGGCCCGCGGACAAGATCCGAGCTCTGCTGGTTCTGACATGAGATGACAAACGCGCTCCGCTGGAGAGATCAACAGAAGATATGAGGGGGTGCCTGACCCCTCAGCAAACACTCCGGCAGGAGGCAGTACCCTCAGTTCAGGAGGCAAACCGGAGGTTTGTGAATTATTGGGGTACGTTCAGCAATGTCGGCCATAACCCTGCAAAGCTCCCCGATGCATTCGAGACCTCTGAACGATGGATCTTCGCCGACTGCGACGGGAATGGTCGCCGGAGGTTAGGAGCGGTTCGACGTGTTCGTCGATGTGCTCAAGCAGCTTGCCGACAAAGCCTAGCAGGACGGAGCCAGGGGATGCTAAGGCGGCGCCTCTTTGCTGAGTTCCAAAGGATACTCGCCAAAGAATATCCCTCAGCAATAATCCGTATGTTGCACTTTCCGGTCCAGAAACTCAAACTACACATGCAAGGGTCATCGTTTCACGAGGAGTTCATCAATGCGGACTTGGACTGGCTTGGTTCTACGGCGCGGCCGGTTGTTCGTGATGGCGGCAGGCATGGCATTTCTGCCAGGAGTGGCCGAGGCGCAAACCATCCAGCGAGAGAGGATCACGAACGCGCTGCCCAGACTCGAGGCCATGATCGACAGGATCATCGCGGCCAAAGAGGTGCCGGGCTTGTCCATCGCCATCATCCATGATGATGAGGTCGTCTACCGCAAGGGTTTCGGCCTGCGCGAGATCGGCAAACCCGACATGGTCGGTGCCGACACGGTGTTCCAGATCGCATCCCTGTCGAAGCCCGTGTCCTCGACCGTCGTGGCGGCGCTGGTGAGTGAAGGGATTATCTCGTGGGACAGCCGGCTCGCGGATATCGATCCTGCCTTCCGCTTGGCTGAGGCTTACCCGACGAGCATGATCACGATCCGCGATCTGTTCGCCCATCGCAGTGGACTTCCGGGTGGCGCCGGCGACGACCTCGAGGAGATCGGTTACGGTCGTGACGAGATCCTTCAGCGTCTGAGGCTGCTGCGCCCGGCCTCCAGCTTTCGCTCAGCGTACGCCTATAGCAACTTCGGTCTCACGGCCGGGGCGGTAGCGGCCGCGAAGCCGACGGGCCGATCCTGGGAAGATGTCGCCGAGGAGAAACTCTTCCGACCGCTTAGGATGACGTCGACCAGTTCCAGGCATGCGGACTTTCTCGCGCGACCGGATCGGGCTGCCTTGCACATCAGGGACAATGGCGGTTGGGCTGCGAAGGTGCGGCGCAATCCGGACCCGCAGGCGCCGGCCGGCGGAGTCAGCTCCACGGTCGGCGATCTGGCAAACTGGGCACGCCTGGAACTCGGCCGCGGAATGTTCGACGGGAAGCGCCTGATCGCCGTTAATGCCCTCGATCAAACCCACGAGCCTCTGATGTCTCGTGGCCCTAATCCGGTCACACAGGCCCAATCATTCTACGGGCTTGGCTGGAATGTGGAGTTCGGACGGCATGGACTGACATGGGGGCATGCGGGGGCCTTCAGTACGGGTGCGCGCAGTCTCGTCACTCTCTATCCGAAATCGGGCCTCGGGATCGTGGTGCTTTCCAATGCATTCCCGACTGGAGTTCCCGAAGGTGTGAGCGACAGCTTTGCCGACATGGTCTTTGACGGGGAGGTCAGCACGGACTGGGTGACAGCTTGGGATAAGGCTTATGCCGGGCTGTTTGGGCCGGCGATCGGGGCGGCGAAGGCAACCTATGCCAAGCCTCCGGTACCGCGAAGTCCCCCCCTTGCGCCCGAGGCCTATGAAGGGCGTTATGCCAATCCTTACGTTGGTGAGGCCATCGTGAAACGCGAGGCAGGAGGTCTTGTGCTGAAGGTCGGGCCGGGAGAGGGGCAAACCACTGCCCTGCATCACTTCGATCGCGATCTGTTCCTCACCTATCCCGGCACAGACATGCCCGAAATGCCCTCGGAGGTCCGGTTCTCAATCGGCCCAGACAGCCGAGCGACGGCGGTGACGATCGATTTCCTAGACGGAAGCGGCGTTGGCACCTTGCGGCGGGCTCCTTAAGCGAGCCCACCTGCCTGTCAGCGTTCGCTACGCAGAGCCCAGCCTCGCCGCGGCTCGTCGTACACGGGCGAGGTCTCGCATTCAGGCCGCTAATAACCGGTCAGCTCATCGGCCTTCGGTGGGTGGGGCACGGGTTGTCCGAGAACCCTCGACATGATTGTCCCGAGAGTTGCAGCATCGTTGTCGAAGCCGCCATGCGAGCGAGATGCGGTCTTGCCACCGATGCCCGTCGAGTAAGCGACCTCAAGCTTCGAGTGGGAGGGAAGCTCCCGCACATAGGTCTGCATTCCGGCAATCGGCGTATTCGGCATCTGCTCATAGGCACGCGAGACCAGATACAGCAGGGAGCGGCTGTAGGACGGCAGCAGGGGAACGTTGGCGGAAACAGTATCATCCTGCTCCAACTGGTCCGTCAGATTGTATAGGTAGATCCGGTCTTGTAACTTCAACGCGCCTTTGCCGGTCAGATAGGGCTCATAATGTTCCTTGAAAAACGCAACCGTGCAGGCCGGCGCCATCAGCTGGATCGTTCCGAGCTCGAGCTTGCTCAGGTTGAACCGTCCCAAGGCGGAGAGCAGGTATCCGAGCACATTTGCACCGGCGCTGTGCCCGACGAGATGTAGCTTCGGGCGCCGAGGCGCTTTGTCGAGGCCGGACAGCAATGGCGACAATCCCTTGAACCCGCCATCGTACTCGGATCTGCGGCTGAAGGACATCAGCGCATCTTGTTTCATGTTTCGCCAGGCGTATGAACCGGTCTGCTTTCCGATGCCGGCCTCAAAGAACCAGTCGGACAACGCGCCGCCGATGCGGCCGACGGCAGGCGACCGGGACAGCTGCCCGAACACCTCATCGATGAACCCTGAATCCCACATCAGATGGAAATTGTAGAGGCGGTTCCGGCCATAGATATTGTTCCGCTTCCAGGTCGCAATGCGCTGGGCCTCGGCCCCGAGCGGGTTCAGGCCACCATGCGCATAAATGATGAGGTGCTCATAGCCGAGATTGTCATTCGCGTCGGCTTTGGTCAGGCGCTCGACGGTCTCCTGCATCTCGGTCGCTGTCGGCGAGCCGTACTTGCCCGCCGTGACGAGGAGCCCGTCATCGATGTTGACGAAATGGCCGACGATGTCGCCTCGGGTTGGCTCGTTGGAACCGAAGAGACCCGTTGTGCTCGTTGGCGTTGCGCCTGGAGCGGCCCCGAATGCCGCCGGGGCGCGGACACCGAGCTGCAGCACCCACGCGTCCATGATCGTGTTCGCCCAGTCCGCATAGATCCACTTCGCAACGCCGTTCACGCCCCAGTCCGGCCCCCAGGAGTTTAGGACCCAGAAGCCCGTGTCGTCGTATCCCACGATCGCAAAGGCATGGCCTCCGACGGAATCGCCGCCGGGCTCGATGAGATCGTCCTTCGGGTTCTCCCAGTGCGAATGGATCTGCGCGGACACGTAGATCACGCCGATCTCATTGAGCGCCGCATGGTAGTCGCTGATATCCGGCTGAAGCCGGAAATAGGCGCCCAGCCGGGTTTCCCGAGCTTCCTTCGCCATGACATAGGTGAGCGCCCAATCTTCGATCCCGGGCTTGTCCGGCGCGGTGGCATCGGTGCAAACGCCGCTCTGGTAAAGACCCTTGATCGCTCCGCGCAGGCTCGATCCTTCGTAGGCCGTGCCCTCCCATTCGTCGTTGCGCTTCGCCATCTCGTAGAGCATGCGCGAGCTCACCGGCTCCGGCCGGTCGGGACCGATTTCCCGGCACCGCAGGAAGTCGATCACATGCGCCAAGGCAAAGCCCGTGCAACTTGAGTCCTTGCCTTGGTCCCGGACGGGAAATGCAATTCGCGGGTAGATGCCGGGATGGAGGGATCTCAGGTGGGGAAGATAGATGCGATCCCGGATGTCGGGCATGTCGGGGAGGATGTCGAGCACATGGGCCCCGAGTTTCTTGCTCACACCGGCGAACGCGCGATTGCCAACTTGGATCCCTGTCGTAATCGGCGTCGTCGATGTGCTTGCATCGGTGGGAACGCTGTCGGGGACCGCTGCGGGCGCGGACCGTGGGGCGTTGCGGATCGTGGCCGGCCGGGAGGAGGAAACATCGGACCGGCTAGTCTTCCGCGATCCTTTCCCGGAGTTCGATTGGGCTCTTGCTCGCGCCATGAAGTCACCGCAGCAGTCGATCGCCCCCGCAACATCATCTCACGCCCCAGGGTAGCCGTCGACTGGGGGAACCTGGTTTTCGACGGAGATTGGCGGCGGAATATCGGGTGTGGGCCGGATAAGGAATATCTGACGGTGGCAGCGGCGGAATGTCGGGATCAGGCCTGTCGGACATAGATCACACCGTTCGTTTGTCTGTTCCTTAGCAAATCGATGAACGGCATCGTCGGGCCGCATTGAGGCAAAGATCTGCCGACAAGCCAGCTCAGAATAGGCTTCAATCTGATCCAATGAGGAACGGATCGCCTCGGATTCAGACCACCGGAACGGCAACCATCGCTTGGACATTATCTCAAACCACAACCCGCTCGTTCAGGGATGACGACAAGTATGTTTGACAATCTGCCCTCGGCGTTGCTTGCACTCTTCCTCGCCTTCTGTGTCCTGTGGCTGATCTGGCAGGCGCTCCGGCGGCTCCGGTCATTCCGCAGAAAGACGCAAGAGCCCTATCTTCAAGCGCAACCCGCGCCTCGCACGAGCCCCCATGAGGCAGCCCAGCCGCAGGCGGCAACCACAATCTCGACCATTCCAGATGCGGCTGATATTCTCGCTCTTAAAGCAGCTATCGACAATCTGGCACGGCAAGTTGCTGCCTTGGAGAAACGACTGGCATCCGGACAAACCGATCTTCAATCAGCCTCGGCTTCACCGAGCGCGAGGACCGTCGAGCCGAGATCGGAGCTACCCGCTGTGACGCCGGATCATCGGATCTGAGGCAGGTTCGGCCGCTTGGCTGTAATTCAGCCTGAACCCCAGACCCGGTCACGTACTCGGCCTCAACGTCTCAGAAGCGTTTGGCTTGTGCTCAAACCAGGAGGGTTACGACATGCTCCGCCTGTAACCCCACTGGTATCGGCGGTTGCTTCGCATCATCAACAGGGTGCGCTCATGCTGGTCCGGATCAATGTCTCTGAGCCGCTTTACAACGCGAACCCGGGCAGCCCACAGGCTGGGTACGGAGGCTCCCAACGTGTCTAGTCCGCCTTGCGCCTGACCGGCCCAATGCGATTCAACACCGCACGCGGAATGTGGTAAGCTTTCACGGCAGCGTCATCCTATGTTGGCGATGCGGTCGCAGCGCTGCACGATCTGGCCAGTGCCTACAGGCGCTTGCGAGCCGCCATGGCCGATGTGCCAGCGTGAAGATCTTGCGGAATGAAGCCAATGAAGAAGCATAGGCGAGTTTCACCAACACTGCTGAGCTTAGCCTTGATATCGGGCTTAATGCTTGCCAGTGCCGGGCTTCGGCTCCCAAACGCGCACGCTGCTACTACTGGCAGCCAGGAGCCTCACTCCTTCACAAAGGAAATCCGCAAGTCCGTGACCCTCAACTACCTCCTCTACGTTCCGTCAGGATACGGGCAGGACACGAGCATGCGCTGGCCGTTGATCCTGTTCCTCCACGGAGCCGGAGAGCGCGGCTCCGATCTCGAAAAGGTCAAAGCCTATGGTCCACCCAGACTGGTATCAGAAGGCCAGGAACTGCCCTTCATCATTGTCTCTCCACAGGCTCCGGAGCGCACCACCTGGGATCCGGACGCGCTTAATGCGCTTCTTGACGAGATTGTCGGCCACTACGCTGTCGATGAAGGCCGGATCTATCTGACCGGTGTCAGCATGGGAGGTGCTGGAGCCTGGAGGTTGGCTTCAGCTTACCCGGAGCGCTTTGCTGCTACAGCGCCGATTTGTGGGGTGGGGGATCCCAGCACGGCCCGGCGACTCGCGAAAATTCCAACATGGGTGTTTCATGGCGCCAAAGATGACCTTGTCCCGCTCCAGGCGAGCCAGGAGATGGTTGATGCCTTGAGGGAGGTTGGAAACGCAGCGAAGTTTACAATCTATCCCGATGCCGGGCACGATTCTTGGACACCGACCTACAACAATCCCGCCCTTCTTGATTGGTTTTTGAACCAGAAACGGCAGGCGCCCAGTGTTTCTCACCTTAGGTGATGGGATCGGTCAAGCTGTCAACTTAAGCGCATAAGAGCTTTTTGACAGTCTCAACTCCAGGCCATTGAATTTGCGTAATCTGCCTCGAACCCGAATCCGCGAAAAGCAAGCAAAACCTGTCAAATTGAGGATGCCGTGGGCTACAGCACAATTGCGAACCCCGGTCCGGAGCTGGATCGGCAAGTGCGATCCCGTCTCGATCCAGTTGTTGTTCGGCTCGGGCTTGGTTGCAAAGGGGTCGGTGTTGCTCGTGTCCGTGCCGCCGCGCAGCATGTACATGAAGCCGACCTTCCCGGCCGGTGGGTCCTTGCGCCCGATCAGGGCGGCCACCCATGCGAGCGCATTGGCGTCGACGCACATCGGGTCCGGTCCGGGAGAGTTCGGATCGTCGGGGATGCAGGTGAACCCATTCGTGCCCTTACGGACTGTGCGCATTTCCCCATGTTCGTTGGCCACCATGATGGTGGCGTTCTTGGCCACCGCGGGCGGGGCCGCCTCCATGGCGCTCTTGATGGCCTACTCGTCACTCATGGGCTTCATGCTGTGCTGGGCCAAGGCCGATGAGGAGACTGCGACAACGCAAAACGCAACCGACGCGAGAGTGCAAAGCCGTCGTATGGCTAACCTCCTGTCGTGATGCGACATGCCATTCTACCCCAATCTCCCTGTTGCGTTAACCTCTCAATAGCATGAGAGAAAGCCGGCACACTGGTCCCAAACCTTCGCCGTTCAGTAATGCGGCCTCTGGCTGACAGGCTTAACAATTTCTCCCAGGAGTGTCTGCTATCCGACAGACAGAGATGCCCTCGTCCAGTATCGGAACTCTATAAAACAAGTGGATGTATGGGGTGGGAGCGGCCGATAAGCTGCCACGCATTTGGTGCCTTGATTGTTGGACTGAGCCGATGAACCGACACTCGTTTAGTTCGCCTGTTGTCGTGACCCTTGAGACCGCCCCCGGGCAGAAGCGTCAGTACCCGATCAGGGACCTCTACAAAGCCATGGCCGCAATGCGCTGGTACAAGCTCAGGCCTCTGAGTGATCTTCGTGTCATCAGTCCTGGAATTTGGCTCGTGACGGCTTCCGCTATAGCCCGGGCGCACGAGCAGCCCGATCCCGCGACCGTCGAGCACGCTCGCGACATGTTTGCCGCTCTTGCAAAAGCCGCCGGAGTTCTCGCCGGTCTGTAAGCTCCAAAAAGGGAATTGGCTGCGGATGTGGAGCGCAAGAAGAAGCACAAGAAGCTGGCCCAGGTCTTCAAGGGCATCTTCAAACGGTGAGACAGCGAGGTCGGCCGGGAAGCGGCTCGCGATCGACAGAGAGAGGTCGAACGGCACTTACCGCTGGGCGACAGTCACTTGTGAGGTCCACAACGGCCGGAGGAGGGGCTCGGCAATGACGCTGCCAATGATGATCAGCGACGCGAGCACCAATCCAATCCGGCCACAGACCGCAACTCGATCCTTCCAGGGCACGTTTGAACCCTCCGAGCGTCTCACATCGCGGACAACGTAGAGGAGTGACGGTTGGTTGCCAATACGGCCAAGCCGGTCCCCGTGCCCCCTTCATGGCTTGCTCCCTTTGGCCTGCTTCGTTGTTTCAGGAAGGAGTGCTAAGTCTTGCAAGACCAACCTCATTCGGCGGGATCTCACCCGGCATGACCACGCGGACGCTCCTCCTTGCGCATGTCGGTAGTGCCGTGCTTGGAACGGCGGCCCTGTGGTGGTTTGTCATGCCGGGAGCCGCCCTGGAAGCGATCGCTGATGGCATTTCAGCCGCTGCCGTGGCGGGCTATGCTGAAATCATGGCGATCAGGCTTGGCCTTCTCTGACATTCTCTCATGCGGATTGCGTGGGTCGGCGCCGACAACCCGATGATCGCACCACTGCCTGCGCTGAAGGCAGCAGCTCCACTCGAAGTACAGTGATTTCGTCCCAGCGGGCCTCCCTGAAGCCAGCTATGGTCTCTCGGCTTGGATCGTTGGAGCATTGCCCCCATTGCTCCTTCTCCAGGCGGGGAGGGGCCGGCGATGGTGCCATTTCTGGCCCCTCCCTCCCCACGCAAAAGCTCCCTCGCCGACGAGTTGATGGAGCCGGGACGGAGCTGAGTCTCAAACCCACTCTCACGACAGATGAATAGGCCTGTAAGGCGCCACAGGGTGTATCTTGGTTCCAACGGGAAACGCCCGTGACCTGCACCGCTTCCTCGAAGTGGGCAAGGACTTTTCATCGTGGATGAAGGACCGCATCAACCAGGACAGCTTCGTGGAAGGCGTCGACTGCGGTGTTGACTTTGGTCCCCTAAGCATCGTTCAGAAGGGATATGGAAATCGGTCAGCTGCCATCTGTATGTGCGAGCGGCCAAGAGGCTAGGGGTGTTGAGGCAGCTCGCCCGGATCTGCGTCTAACAACCGGATTATTGCAGTGATGAGTAGTATCGTGGTGATGATGCCGCTCACGCCCACGATGAACCGAAAAAAGTGTTCTACGAAATCCTCTGGCAGCCGCCTCATGATCTCCCCCCGAGATCTCTTCTAGGGAGGAAATCGGCGGTGATCCGTAACATAGGTTAGGGAGCGCTCGGCGATCTCGTCTGTCGGTGCCTTCTCCAGAAACATGACGCCGTGGTTCGCCCCTCGGCTCTGCACCAGACGCGCTTGGACCGGCTTTGGTGCACAATTCAGACGTGGGCTGCTTTCATTCCCTGGCGCTGGAGCTTAGGTGATGCGCTGGGACACGGGCATGCCAAGTCGGGTCATGACATTGAGGACCTTGCAGCCAGCAGCGGCTTCGGTCTTCTGTGTTGGCAGAGTCCGGGCGTGGAGGCGGCGGCCAATCAGGGTCTTGTAGCGCATTATCGCCACCTCGCCCAAAGGACCGCCGGCCGTAGTTGACCGCCTTTTGCCAGCCGCGCCGACCACGCTCCTGGATTATCTGGAAGTGCCGGTCGCGCTGCGCGCGCCGTCTCGGCGTCGATCACCACGTTCACTGGATCAGTTGCTGTTCTTACTGCCTTGGCGACGGCAGGTCGACGCTGCGGCGCGAAAAGGTGGTGTGATCGGGGACCGGGAGATTAACATCAAGCAGACGCAGGATCGAGGCCAGCATGCCTTCGGGCCGGCGCCAGGGCCGACCAAATGCCAGCCGCAGCATCAGGCCAGTTTCGACGACCATCTCGGAGTATCGCCGTGGTCGACCACGCCGGCCCGTGTTTGCCGGGGTCCACGCGTCAGCGCCTCAGCCGTCACCCACACCGTCAGGTCGCCGCGCCGACACAGTGCCGCATCATAGTCGCGCCAATTCTTTGCACGGTAGCGAGCCTTTGGAATCCTGTGGCGGCGCTCTTGATTGATCTTGTAGGGCATGCAGCTCTCGGCTTCAGACAAGCGCCTCTATACCTCACCCCTGCGTTAAGCACGACACCTCAGGCCGGATAACGCACCAACGTCTCACCCAAGGAGAGTGACATTTGCAACGGGAAGAGGAGTGGCTGTTCTTGAGATGTTATAAAAAACATCTCGTATTACAAACAGTTTGGGACTTGAGCACCTCCCTAGGACTCTTGCTCGGTGCCAAAATCAGCCTAACATGTTACTGATACTAACGGTGGTCTCGCCAAACGCCTTGGTAACTCCGTCCAAAGCGGCTCCGTTCTAGGAGGCGATCCTGTCTGTTGCTCAGGAAAGAGAAGATCAGATCGACCCCTCTGTCAGCGCCTTGGTCATGCAAGGGGTGAGCAAGACATTTGGCAAAATCGACGTGTTGCGGAACGTTGATTTTGACCTTCGGGCCGGCGAAATCCATGCCCTTATGGGTGAGAATGGAGCTGGAAAATCCACACTCATGAAAATCGCTGGCGGGATCTATCATGATTACCGCGGCGAGATGGCGGTTTTCGGTGAACCAGTGCGGTTCGCCAGCCCGCGGGACGCCTCCCGGGTTGGGATTGCCGTGATCCACCAAGAACTCAATCTTGTCCCTGCCATGACAGTTGCTGAGAACATTTTCCTCGGGTACGAGAAGGTGCGCGGGATACCTTTTCTCGTTGACCGGAAGGCCCAGGCACGCGCCGCCGCGCGCATCCTCAACACACTCAACTTCCAGGCCTCTCCCCACGCACCTGTGAGCAGTCTGCGTATCGGCGAGCAGCAACTCGTCGAGGTAGCGAAGGCGCTGGCGCAGAATGCACGCATCCTCGTTATGGATGAGCCGACCTCTGCGCTGTCGGTAGCGGAGGCCGAGCGATTGCACGCCATCATCCGCCGTCTCTCGTCGGAGGGAGCGAGCATTGTCTACATCTCACATCGGATGGAAGAGGTGTTCAACCTAGCGCAGACAATCACCGTCCTGCGTGACGGCGCGGTCGCAGGCAGCCTCCCCGCCGCCGGCGTTTCTCGCCGCGATCTGATCCGCCTCATGGTCGGACGTGACGTTCAGGAATTTCTGAGTCTCCGCAGCAAGGAAGTGGCTCGAGAGCCGGATCTAGACCTGAAGCCTCCCGTTCTTTCGGTACGCAATCTCTGGCTTACCCATCCGAAACCCACGGTGAGCCGCCCGCGACTCGTCGATGGAGTGTCCTTCGATGTCGCCGACGGCGAGGTGCTCGGACTTGCCGGGTTGATGGGTGCTGGACGCAGCGAGGTGCTTGAAACCATCTTTGGCGCCCAGACGATGGCGTCCGGCGGCCAGATCAGGATCAATGGACAACTGGTCACGATCGGCTCCCCGACCGAGGCAAAGCAAGCTGGGCTTGCGCTCGTGACGGAGGATCGGAAAAGGGATGGGCTTGTGCTCGACGCAGGGGTCGATTTCAACCTTGCCCTTCCCGTGCTGAAGCAGCTTTCCGCGGCGATGTTCGTCTCTCGAAAAGCTGAGAACGACCTCGCTGTGCGGCAGATTCGATCTCTCGGAATCCGGGTCCGAAGCCCGCGCCAGGCCGCGAGAACATTGAGTGGTGGCAACCAGCAGAAGGTGGTCTTAGCCAAATGGCTCGAAACCAGTCCACGCGTTCTGCTGCTCGACGAGCCTACACGCGGCATCGACGTGGGCGCGAAGGCGGAGATCTACCGCCTAATCCAGGATCTGAAAGAACGCGGGCTCGCGGTGGTCTTGGCAAGTTCGGAATTGCCGGAGCTGATGGCGTTGAGTGACCGCATCCTGGTGTTGCGGGAAGGGCAACCCACCGCTCTCCTGAAGAAAATCGAATTCTCGCCCGACCTTATCATGGACTACGCATCGCCGGGTGGCGCGGTGCAGATGGTGTTCCAGGGAGTAGCAGGAAACGCTCCTGAAGCCGAATCCGCAGATAGAATCACGGCCGGTCGCAGAGCTGGCGTCTAGAAGAACGACGATTGGAGGAGCCCGTGGGGTCGCGAGTTTACGCGGAAGTGCTCAGCACTTTCCTGCTTCGAACGAAGCTGTACTGGAGCCTCCTGATCCTGCTCGCCGTAGGCATCATCACATCACCTGTGTCTTCCAAGGGCGTCAACATTTTCCTGAGCACCGGAAATCTGTCAGATGTGCTGCGGCAGGTGTCGAACAATGGGATCGTTGCAGTGGGTATGACACTCGTGATCCTCACCGGCGGCATTGATCTCTCCGTCGGCTCGATCATGGCGCTTGGCTCGGTGCTCTGCGCCATGCTGCTCACACACGATGAGCGGACGAGCGCCACCCTCCTGTCATTTCCGGTTCTTGCCGCGGTTTGCGCTTTTTGTACAGCCTGGGGCGCCTCCCACTTGATGGGCTTGCGTGATCACGCAGCTGGCACGAAGTTGTCAAGCGCGCACCGCGCACTCGCCACGGGGCTCGCAGGGCTGGTGGCAGCGCTTGGAGCTTGGTGGCTTGCAGCCGCGCAGGTGCAGAGCAAGTTCGGCGTCATTGGCGTCCTCATTGTCGTGCCGGCGGTGGGCCTCGCCTTTGGGTGGTTTAACGGACTCATCATCACCAAAGGCCGCCTGCAACCCTTCATCGTGACGCTTGCAATGATGGTGGGCGTACTCGGGATCGCCAGGGTCGTAGCTGGTCAGGACGCAGCGGTGCACCCGGTTTATACAGGCACCAATGCAACGGAGGACTTCGACATCCTCCGCTCCCTGCTCTACCGCATTGTGCCGGTCCCGGGCCTGTTCTTTCTTGCCGTTGTCGTTCTCTCCGCGACGCTACTGCGAGTCACCACCTTCGGACGATATGTCTATGCCATCGGCGGCAACGAGCAAGCGGCACGCCTCTCGGGGGTGGAAGTCGACCGGGTGAAGATCGCGGTCTATGCGATCTCTGGCTTCCTCGCGAGCCTAGCCGGAGTCCTATACACGGCCCAATACAGGCAAGGTAAGCCTGATGCTGGGGTTGGAATGGAACTCGATGCCATCGCGGCCGTGGTGATAGGTGGTACGAGTCTGATGGGTGGCAAGGGTTCGATTGCCGGTACCTTCGTCGGCGTGCTCATATTTGGGTTTCTGAGCAACATTCTCCAGCTCAACAACATCGACAGCAACACGCAACTGGTTCTGAAAGGCGGCATCATCCTTGCTGCCGTACTGGTGCAGGAACGATCTCTCGGCGATCTCCTCGGCCTCAAGTACCTGTTCAGCTGGCGTCCGGATCACTCCATAGCCGCACACGCCCACCATGACTTCTCACCGCAGCAAACTGTAACACCGGCATCGGCAACCGAGAGGCAGTTGATCGACCATCCATTACATAAGGGAGGATCAGGACAGCATCTACAGCCATCGAATGCGAAACATGACTCGAACTAAGTGATGGGAGTAAACCATGGAACGTAGGACTTTTCTCAAAATTACTGCCAGCGGGCTTATCATGGCCGCTTCGCCGCTTCGCTCTGCATTCGCACAGGCGAAGAAATACCGCTTCGGCTTCTCGCAATCGACAACGCTCGAGCCGTGGCGCGTTCAGTTCAACAAGGACATGAAGCGGGAGGCCGATATGCATCCCGAGGTTGAGCTTCTCATCTCAGATGGCCAGGACAAGACCGAGAAGCAGGTCGCAGACGTCGAGAATTTCATCCGGCAGGGTGTTGACGTGCTCCTGATCTCACCCAAGGAGTCAGCTGGCCTTACGGGTGTGACCTTGAAGGCAATCGAAGCCGGCATTCCTGTGGTTGTCCTCGACCGAAACGTGAATACCGACAAGTTCACCCAGTTCATTGGTGGCGATAATGTGTTGATTGGGCGAGCGGTTGGCGAATACGCGGTAAAGGTGCTAGGCGGTCCTGGTCAAGCGAAGGGCAATGTTGTGGAAATCTGGGGTGGCTTTGGAACCCAAGCCTCACATGACCGCTCGAATGGCTTTCATGAGATTGCCGACAAGGAAAAAGGTATCAAGCTCGTCAACGAGAAGATCGACTGCGACTGGAAGCAGAACAAGGCCTACGATCTGATGGCCAACCTGCTCAAGGCTCACGAGGAGATTGACTTGGTCTACGGCCACAATGATCCCATGGCGTACGGTGCCTACCTCGCGGCGAAGGATGCTGGTCGAGAAAAGGACATCAAGTTCCTCGGTGTTGACGCGATTCCAAACGAGGGCGTTCAATGGGTGAACAAAGGCCAGCTAACTGCAACATTCCTCTATGCCACCCCTGGTGCGGAGGGTGTTCGTCAGGCGCTCAAGATTGTTAAAGGCGAGAAGGTGCCGAAGACCATAACTCTGCCGACAGCCACGGTCGACAAGAGCAATGCTATGCAGATTCTCAAGGAGAACGGCCTCGGCTAGGCCACCTCTCACCGGTGCGGGTAATGCCCGCACCGCGTCGTTCTTTTCATCAGAAGCTGATCATGCACTGGCTCAATGAGCCGACCTGCTGGCAGACTGAGGGTGACACGCCGCGTTGTCGCACGAATAGGCGAGCTGGTAACCGGAACCGAGCGACATAGGAGGACTGCGCCCCTCCTGTCGGACATGTGCCGTGCCCTTCAAGGCCAATGCAGCTCGCGGCACCACATTCCTAAGCAGCGGTACCGACTGACGAACTGCTCCGAGTACGATGCAGCCCTGCGTCAGCGCGGAAGTCTGACTGTCTGGTTCACGGACGGCGTGATCGCGGCCTGGCGGGCTGAGCCTCGCACAACACGCGGTGGTCAAGCCCACTACTCGGCTTTGGCATCAGGACGGCGTTGACGCTGCGAGCCGTGTTCCGTCTGGCGCTGCGCCAAACTGAGGGACTGATCGGCTCGATCCTTCAGCTCCTCGGTCTGGATCTGGCTGTGTCCGATCACTCGACCCTGAGCCGCCGCGCCGGGACGCTGGAGGTTCCAAAGCATCGCAGAGCATGGACGCATGGGCTTGCAGAAGAGGTCCGGGTACACGCGACGAGCCTTGGTGGAAACATCCATGAGGCGCCTCAAACGAGTGATGGGAGACGGCTTGCGCTCGCAGATAGATCAACACCGCAAGACCGAGGTCGTCATAGCAATTTACGCCCTCAACCGCATGCTTGAGCTTGGACGCCCAAAGTCCGTCCGCGTCGCTTGAATGCGCGCTTGTCGGCCTTCAATCCGCTCACAGTCCGATCCCTGCAACAAAGCGGTCCAACTGCACCAAGTGATAGTCGCTAGCGATCCCGTCCGAGGCCGAATACTGGCACATGGGGCAAGGACGAGGCGGTTCCTGACGGTCACGCCCCGAAGCCGGAGGGAGGAGAACAGCTTGCTCAGCGGCAGCTCCTTCGCTCCTGGGAAGGCAACTTGAACGTTCGGCAAAGGAACGCTGGAGCGTAAGCTACGCTCCAGTATCGGAAAATCGCATGTTTACTTGGCGGTCGCGGCCTGCTCGATGAGCGCGGCGACTACCTCGGGTTTGGAAACGTACACCGCGTGGCTGCCAGGCGTTTCCACAACAGTCGATCCGGCGCGTTGAGCCATCATGCGCTGCGCAGGAGGCGGGATCATGCGATCGTCCGCGGCAACCAGATAGTAGCTCGGTTTGCTCTTCCAGGCCGGAGCGGTGACGGCACCGGACAGAGCCTCCACGCCCCACGGAACCTGCGAGTCGGCCATGAAGGACGCCGTTTCGGGGTCGACATCGGCGGCGAAGGAGGCCGCGAATTTGGCTTTGTCGAGGAACAGGAAGCCATCTGCTGGCGGCAGGATCGGCGGCACGGGAGCGCCAGCCGGCGGATTGGCGATCAACGACGAAACCGACTCGCCTTTGTCCGGAGCGAAGGCCGCGATGTAGACGACGGCTTTCACCTTCTCATCCGTGCCGGCTTCGCTGACGATGACACCGCCATAGGAATGGCCGACGAGAACGACAGGGCCATCCTGCTGGGCAAGCGTGCGTTTGGTGACGGCGACATCATCGGCAAGCGCGAGGGTCGGGTTCTGGACGATGCTGACGTTGTAGCCCTTCTTTTTCAGAAGCGCGTACACGCCTTGCCACCCCGAGCCGTCGACGAAGCCGCCGTGGACAAGGACAATATTCCTGATGCTGGCAGGCTGGGCGTGGACGGGATTGAGAGCGGTCGCGGCCAAACCGAGCACGGCAGCGGCGGTGATCAGGCTCTTGATCATCTGCTTATCTCCCATTAGTGGCGAGTCGATGCTGGATGCGTCGAGGATACCTGCGCGCAGTATCTTGTTCCAAACCCTTGATGGGGGAAAGACGGTTTGACAGGCGCAGCCTCAGCCAATCGGTTCGCCCTCGACACCGCCGTTCCGGCGGCGTCACTTCGGCCGCCAGGAGGATGCCTTTCATCGCGCGGGCTCCCATGCCACGGCCTTGTGTGCTAAGATCGAGGCCTTAGCAGTGGAGTTGAACCCGGCACAGGCGAGGAGTCGCCTCATGATGGAGTTCGTCCGCTACAGCCCTGGGATCGAAGCCCCAGACCCCAACTTCGACACGGCCCTTCAGGTCGTCCTCGACGATCTCAGGAAACAGGTAACGGCTTCGCCCAGGGTGGAGGGCCAAGGCCTAGCCATTCGCAACGCGCATGCGAAAGACTACGGTCTCACGCGTGGCGAGGTCGAGATCCTCGCTAACCTTCCGCCCGAGCATGCGCAGGGCATCTACGCCAAGCCCGGCCGTCACGAGGCCATGGTCCGCTTTCTGCACGAACCTGTACCAGACGCCGATCGAGGACGTGACGGTGCGGTGGCCGGAGAGCCTGTCGCCGTTCGTGACCGTCGCGAAACTCCGCCTGCCGCAGCAGGACATCCGCGGCGACGACAATCTCGAGAGGATGGATGCGACCTCAATGTCGCCGTGGTGCGTGACCGAGGAGCACCGGCCTCTGGGCAGCATCATGCGCCCGCAAGGAAGTGTACCGCCTGTCGTCGATCCTGCGCCACCAACTCAATCATCAGGACCGAAAGAAGCCGGAGAATCTCGTCGAGGTCTTCGGAGAGGGTAGCGGTCATTGCAGCCGGCCAATGGGGTTTTCACAATCCCGAGGGATCCTGTCCGCCGACGGGTCCACGGGATCGAGACGTTCAACGTCCTTCGCGGCGGCGAGTATCTGTTCATGCCGAGCCTTTCGGCGCTCGACTGGATCTCACGTCTTCCGTGATCTGATGGCAATTAGGAAGGAAGGACAATGAACACCCGCGCCAAGACACTTCCCGCAGCCGCGGTAGTGCTGATCCTGGGCACAGCCGTTTACGCGCAGGACAAATACGCGTTGACATCGCTGAGTGGGATCGCGTTCTCCGACTTCAGGGGATATGAGGACTGGGCGGTGGTCTCGTCCGCGCGGACCGATGAGGTGCTCAAGGTGATCGTCGCCAATCCGACCATGATCGAGGCGTACAAGGCCGGCGTACCGGGCAACGGCCAGCCGTTCCCGGATGGCTCCAGGATCGCAAAGCTCCAGTGGAAGCCGAAGAAGAGCACAGAGGCCCCCTTCGTCGTGGACGTGCCGGACGTGTTCTCGCAGGCGTTCGTCATCGAAAAGGACAGCAAGCGGTTTCCAGACAGCGGCGGATGGGGTTATGCGTTGTTCAACTATGAGCCCGCGTCCGACAGTTTCACGGCCGATCCTAGCCCTTCGGACTGCGGACACGCATGCCACGTGGCAGTGAAGGCGAAGGACTACATCTTCCATCCGTACCAGAAGCGTTGAAACAGCGATTTCCGCATGGCCGCTAGATATACACCATCCCGAATTTTGGGGGGCCCGATCCGCGCCGTTTCATCATAACGGAGGTCTGTCATGAGCGCTTCGACGTTTCTGTTCGCCACGGGGATCGAGAACAGCTATCCGACCATCAATAGTGGCCGAACCCGCATCGACCAGATGGAAAAGTGCGGGCACTACACCTTCTGGAAGACGGACTTCGATTTACTCGACGACGTCGGCATAAGGGTGCTGCGGTACGGCCCGCCAATCCACACGACGTGGCTCGGGCAGGGACGCTACGACTGGGAATTCTGCGACCAGACCTTCGGTGAACTCTATCGCCGCAATGTCGTGCCGATCGTCGACCTCTGCCACTTCGGGGTGCCCGACTGGATCGGCAACTTCCAGAACCCCGACCTTCCCGAGCTCTTTGCTGGGTATGCGCAGGCTTTTGCCGAGCGTTTTCCCTGGGTTCAGCTCTACACGCCGGTCAATGAGATGTTCGTCTGCGCCGCATTCTCGGCGGCCTACGGCTGGTGGAACGAGCAGCTTGCGAGCGACCAGGCCTTCGTCACGGCCCTGAAGCACATCGTCAAGGCCAACGTGCTGGCCATGGGTATGATCCTCGACGTCCGCGCCGATGCCATCTTCATCCAGAGCGAGTCCTCGGAGCACTTCCACCCCGACTGCCCGAATGCGATTCCGCTCGCCGAGTTCTGCAACGCCCGCCGCTTTCTTCCGCTCGATCTCAACTACGGCCGGCGGGTGGATTCGGACATGTTCGTCTATCTCATGGACAACGGCATGACCGGGAAGAGTACTACTTCTTCATGCGCGCCAATCTCAAGCGGCACTGCGTCATGGGCAACGACTATTACGTGACCAACGAGCACCTCGTCTCGGCTAACGGACACAGCAGCGCATCCGACGAGGTCTTCGGCTATGCGGAGATCACCCGCCAATACCACGACCGCTACCGGCTGCCGGTCATGCACTCGGAGACGAACGTCAAGGAGGGGCCGCGCGGAGACGAGGCGGTCAAGTGGCTCTGGAAGGAGTGGTCCAATGTCCTGCGTATGCGCAACTCCGGCGTGCCGATGATCGGCTTCACATGGTACTCGCTCACCTACCAGGTCGACTGGGACACTGCCCTGCGGGAGGAGAATGGGACTGTCAACCCGCTCGGCCTGTATGACCTGGACCGTAACATCCGGGCGGTCGGGCAGAGTTATCGGAAACTGATCCACGACTGGTGCCAAGTGCTACCGGCCCAGAGCGTCTGTCTGCAACTGCTGATCAGGGAGCCGCAAGACTTCGACGAGCCGTTCGCCGAACGTGTGCGAAAGTCCATGAAGTGGATCTGCGAGAGAACGCCCAGCGAGCCCCTGATGTCCAGCTAGCATCAATGCAAGCAACAGCACAGAGGGCTGGCTGCGGCGGCAATGCCACCAGGGTCTGCTCGCGCTCGATGATCCCGGTGTCGCCGCCGATATGCTGCGCGGCATGATGATCATGGAGCCGCAGCGAGCCGTGATGCTGGGCCAACGTCCCGCGCCCGATGCGGAAGAGATCGCGGCGCGGGCCAGCATGTGCGCGCGCTTGTTCCTGAACGGTTGCCGCTCGATTGGGTGATGCTCAGGACACGGAAGTGGACGGGCTCCGTGGAACCACAAGCTTCGACGTCAGCACCTGAACGACTTCGCCGCGGTGGTTCCGGGTCTCGCTCCGCAACACCACGATGCCCCGGTCCGGCTTTGAGCGGGACGGAATGATCTCCATGACCTCGCTGACGACATGCAGCTCGTCGCCGGGACGGGTTGGTTTGGGCCACGCGATCTCGCCTCCCGCGCCGATGAGGCCGCCGGCGATGGGCGCGCCACCGTTCACGAGCAATCGCATCGTGAGGGCGGCGGTGTGCCAGCCGCTGGCGGCGAGGCCGGCAAAGAGCGATTGGGCGGCGGCATTCTCATCGAGATGAAAGGGCTGCGGGTCGAACTCTTTCGCGAACCGTTTGATTTGTTCGGCATCCAGTCTATGCGACGGGCTGGTGAAGGTCTGGCCAACGTGCAGATCGTCCAGAAACAGATAATTCCGTGTTTCGTTAACCATTTGAGCCGGGTCCCTACATGATCAGGATCAAGGTGCCCGCAGGGTGACGCTGATGTCACAGAGGCACGACCAACAGCAGACATACACAGTCTAAATTTACGCGAGATAGCCGGAAACACCATCCCACAACAGTTTCAACGCCGTCACGACCAGCAATCCATAGCAGGCCCGATAGAGCTGACGCTGGTCCAGCCTTCCGTGAAGTCGCCAACCCAACCACACGCCGCTGGGAATGGCGAGCAGGCAGGCCGCCATCAGTGTCCAGTCATTGCCCGCCGGTCTCACCAGCAGCAGCCACGGCACCGCCTTGGTCGCGTTGCCGACGGTGAAGAACAGGCTCGTCGTTCCCGCATAGACGTCCTTGCTGAGGCCGAGTGGCAGCAGATACATCGCGAGCGGCGGTCCGCCCGAATGCGCCACCATGGTGCTGATGCCCGATGCGAGGCCGGCAGCGACCGCCTTCGGCGACGAACGCGGGCGGATCGTCACGTTCGTGCCGCTCACGAGCCACAGGCCGACGAAGACCAAGGTGATCGCCGCCATCATGATCGCGATGGCGCGATGGTCCAGAACGCGGAACAGCAGATAGCCAAACCCGATCCCGATCACGAGCCCCGGCAACAGCCGCACGAGGTCCGGTTTCGACCATGTCGAAGGCTTCCAGTAGCGCAAGGCGAACAGGTCCATCGCCACCAGCAACGGTGCGAGGAGGCCGCCGGCCGTCACCGGATCCATCACAATCGACAACAGCGGAATGCCCACGATGGAGAACCCGCCGCCGAACGCGCCCTTCATGAAGCAGATCAGGAAGACGCCGGCAAACGCGACCAGGATCGTGACTGCTGTCAGCTCCGGCGCGGCCGGGGAGGCGATCATCGCATCCTCGCCCGGTTAGGAGCAGTCATGAAGCCGTGGACCGCAGCCTCGATCTCGGAATACGCGAGGCCGATGTCCCGGAGTCCTTCGTCATCGAGCTCGCGGAGGTGTGCAACGGCCGCACGACGGGCGAAATGGCGCCTGATCCTCTTCCAAGAGGCGGTGACCGTCAGAAGGCCTGCGCCGGTCCTCGACGCTCCGGCTGGATGGATGATGGTCGAAAGGGTTGCGGACATGTCTGATCTCCAGTGCTTGCTCCGCAGCAATGCCAGGTACAATCGGGTTGATGTCGGCAGAATGCTCCACGCCACGAGGCAGACTATCTTCACTTGATCATGTCGTAGAGCTGGCCCGAGCACTGGGCGACGAGGATCAGGAGGAGGACGCCGAAGAACCACAGCCAGGAGCCGCTGCGCCGCCTGGGCTGAGGGGCTGGGTATTCGCTTGCCTGCGGCCTGATCACCGGCGCGGGCGGTACGGGCAGGCGCTCGATCAGTTCGGCCGATGCGGCCGGGATGGTGCCCTCCATTCCAATGAACCTGAATCGCACCGGAATCCCGCCCACGAAGCCGACTTCGGCCGGCTGAACCGTGGCATTGTAGCTAACCCACCAGTATTCCCTGCGATCGTCCATCAAGCACTCTTTCAAATATCGGAGGCAACTCTCACGGGTATTGGGGGCACCTTGATCTGGAAATCCAGAGCCAATTAGGTCAGGGTGGCCAAAGTTTTTTGCAGGCCTTCCAGAGGATTTCATGAACGTATTAGTGACCGGCGGCGCGGGCTATATCGGGGGCCATATGGTTCTGGCCCTCCTCGATGCGGGCCACCGCCCCGTGGTTTTCGACAATCTGTCGACCGGCTTCCGCTGGTCGGTGCCGGAGGGCGTGCCGCTCGTGGTCGGCGATGTGGGCGACTACGAGCTGGTGCTGCGCACCCTGCAGACCCACCGCATCGACGCCATCGCCCATTTCGCCGCCAAGCTGGTGGTGCCGGAATCGGTCTCCGATCCACTCGGCTATTATCTCAACAATACGGTGAAGAGCCGCTCGCTCATGGCGGCTGCTGTCGCCGCAGGAATCGACAAGTTCGTCTTTTCCTCGACGGCCGCCGTCTACGGCAACACCTCCGACAGGCCGATCGACGAGGATACGCCGCTCGCGCCCCTGTCGCCCTATGGCAGCTCGAAGCAGCTCACCGAGGTGATGCTGCGCGACGTGGCTGCCGCCCACAACATGCGCTACGTGGTGCTGCGCTATTTCAACGTGGCCGGCTGCGACCCGGCCATGCGCCATGGGCAATCGACGGCGAACGCCACCCACCTGATCAAGGTGGCGATCCAAACTGCGCTCGGCATGCGCCCGCACATGGAGGTGTTCGGCACGGATTATCCGACGAAGGACGGCACCTGCATCCGCGACTACATCCATGTGAGCGACCTGATCGCGGCGCATGTGCAGGCGCTCGACCATCTCGGCGGGGGCGGGGAAAGCCTGGTCATGAACTGCGGCTACGGCCATGGCTATACCGTGTCCGAGGTCATCGAAACCGTGCGGCAGGTCTCCGGCAAGCCGGTGGAGGCCAAGATCGGCCCGCGCCGGGCCGGCGATCCGGTCACCATCGTGGCGGATTCGACCAAGATCCGCACCCGCCTGGGCTGGGAGCCGCGCCTCGACGATCTTGCCACCATCGTCGAGCATTCCCTGCGCTGGGAGACCATGCTCCGTGAGCGCAACCTCAAGCTCTGATAACCGTGGATCGGCGCCCGTCTGTAAGGGCGGGTTAAGAACCTCTGCCTCAAATGCTTGTCGGGCGGCCGGCGATTCCCGGCCGCCCGCGATCGGCAAGCCGGAGGTAGGACCATGTTTGAGGGCAGGGGAGCAGGGATCAACGGAATTCTGCTGCTGAATCGCCTGCTGCTCGCAGGCTGCTTCCTGCCGGCGGCGATCGGGCGGGTCACGAACATTTCCGGCTTCGCCGCCACGCTCACCATGAAGGGCGTTCCCTATGGCGATGTGGTGGCGACCCTGATCGTCCTTGCCGAGGTTTTCGGCCCCTTGGCCCTGATTTTCGGCCTGGCGCCGCGCCTCAGCGCTTCCGTCCTCATCGGGGCGCTGGCGGTGACGACGGGCACCCTGCACCGCTTCTGGGAATATGGCGGGCTGAACCGGCAGGCGGAGCAGGCCTTGTTCCTGTCTCATCTCGGCGTTCTTGCCGGGCTTCTCTTCTATGCCCTCACGGGCCCCGGCGCCTGGAGCTGGCAGGCCTGGTGGCGCGGCTTCAACGGCAAGGCCAAGCCTGCGAAGGGCAAGAGGAAGCAGCCGTCCCGTCCCCGTGCGGCGCCCCGTCCGCGGCCCGCGCCGGCCCGGCAGCCGATGGAGGACGACGACGAGATGGCCGATGCGGCGTGAGGCTTTCCCCCGCCTTCATTCAGCCTCTTATCCAGACCATAAAGCCTTGCAGGGCCGTGCTTTTACGCACCGGCATGGGTGATTTTTCAGGTTAGCAGTGGCGTCATGCTCAATTCGTCTTCGCGTTGCATTCTTGGTCTGGCTGCCGCCCTTGTGTGCGTCTCTCCAGTCGCCGCCCAGCAGGCACCCGACCCGCTGACGCGGCTCCTCGACGGCATCTTCAAGAAGCCTGCGGCCCCCGCTGCCGCTCCCCAGGCCGCACCGCCGGCCCAGCCCGCGGCACCGGCGGCATCGAACCCGCAGGCCCGCCCGGCTCCGGCGCCGAAACCCGCTGCTGCCGCACAGAAGCCGCAGACGCCGCCTCCGCAGCGGGCCGCCCAGCCGAAACCGCAGACTCAGCCCGCGCCCCAGACTGCCGCGAAGCCCGAGCCGCAGCCCCGCCCGCCGGCTCCCGAAAAGGTCGAGGCCAAGCCGGCTGCCCCCGAGCCCCAGAAACCCGCGAGCCCGCCTCCAGCCGAGACGGCGGAACAGCAAAAGCCGGCTGTTCCAACCCCGGCCAAGGTGGCCGAGCCACCGAAGCCTGCGCGCGCGACTCCGGCCTCGCTGGTCCCGGCTCCCACCGCCGTCGCGGCGCCGGCCTCCACTCCGACGCCGACTTCGCCGCCCGGGCCGAAATCGCCCGAGGAGGCGCTCGACCGGGTCAATGCCTATTTCAACAGCATCGACGTGATGTCGGCCTATTTCGTGCAGAGGAACCCCAACGGCCAGCAGGCCGAGGGTACGCTCTCCATGCGCCGCCCGGGCCAGTTCCACTTCGCCTATGCCCCGCCGAGCACGCTCGAGGTAATCTCCGACGGGCGCAACGTGGCGATCCGCGACAAGAAGCTCGGCACGAACGATGTCTATCCGGTCGGCCAGACGCCCCTGAAATTCCTGGTGCAGGACAATATCGACCTGTCGCGGGACACCAAGGTGCGCGACGTTCAGGTGGGCCGCGACGGTATCGTCACCGTCCGCTTCGACGACAGTGCTACCCTCGGTGGCACCTCCAAAATCACCCTGCGCTTCGACAGCCGGGCCAATGCGCTCAGGCAATGGACCATCATCGATGCCCAGGGCTACGAGACCACCGTGACCTTGTCTGGTCTCAACGCCACCTACCGCCGAGACGCCAGGGCGACGCAATAAGATCGCAGCGCTCTAAGATCGCAGCGCTCTCGACCCCTCGTCATGGCCGGCCTTGTGCCGGCCATCTCGATCTGAAGATCGCAGCTTTTTTCTGAATTGGGCTGGCATGCTGCTGAATTCGGTCTAGAACACCGCCAGTCGCCGTCGGGGCGGCATCCGAAATCCTTGGCAGGTGAGCATGGTGGATAAAGCAGCCCTTGGAGCCTATGCCGGTTACGTCCTCGAGGACGCGACCATCCCGGAGCTGCCGAACCATTACCGCGGCAAGGTGCGCGACAATTACGACTTGCCGGACGTCCGCCGGATTATCATCGCCTCGGATCGCCTGAGCGCCTTCGACCGCAACCTCGCCGCCATTCCGCTCAAAGGTCAGGTGCTGACGCAGACGGCGAAGTTCTGGTTCGAGGCCACCGCCGATATCTGCCCCAACCACGTGATCGAATATCCCGATCCGAACGTGTTGATCGGCCGCAGGCTCACCATCCTCCCTGTGGAGATCGTGGTGCGCGATTATCTCGCCGGCACCACCGGCACCTCGATCCTATCCCTCTACAAGGCCGGCCAGCGCGAGATGTACGGCATCCGCTTGGCCGACGGCATGCGCGACAACGAGAAGCTGCCTGAGACCATCATCACGCCGACGAGCAAGGCCTTCCACGGCGGCCATGACGAGCCGCTGACGCCTGCCGAGATCGTCGGTCAGGGCCTGCTGAGCGAGGCGCAGTGGAAGACGGTTTCCGACTATGCCCTCGCGCTCTTCGCCAAGGGCAGGGCAGTGGCTCGCGAGCGCGGCCTCATCCTCGTCGACACGAAATACGAGTTCGGCATCGACGAAAACGGTACCATCATGATCGCCGACGAGATCCATACCCCGGACAGCAGCCGTTACTGGTTCCTGGAGAGCTACCAACAGCGCTTCGAGGCCGGCGAGCGGCCCGAGAGCTTCGACAAGGATTTCGTCCGCACCTGGGTCGTCGCCCGCTGCGACCCCTACAAGGACGACATTCCCGAGATACCACAGGACGTCGTGCTCGAGACCTCGCGGGTCTATATCGACGCCTTCGAACGGATCACGGGACAGACCTTCGCATTGCCGGATCCGGACGTGCCGGTGCTGGAGCGGGTGCGGGGGAATTTGAGGGCGTTTTTCTGAAGCTGGTTGACGTTTCCGCCTCGCATCCGTATTTTGCGCTCCATGATCACCGGTCGCACCACTTTCACGAATTATTTTACGCCGTCCCCATAGGGCGGCTCCGTTCGGTTGCGACCAGACGTTCGATGCCGCCGCTCTCCGGCGGCATCTTCATTTGGTGATCGGGTCTCCGGGCAGCGGCTTTAGCCAAACCCCAAGGAGACAGACGATGAATACCCCGAAATCCGAATTCCTGAAGACGCTCGTCGAGCGCGGCTTCATTCATCAATGCACCGACTTCGAGGCGCTCGACGCGCAACTCTCGTCCGGGCCCGTCGCCGCCTATATCGGCTTCGATGCCACGGCAGACAGCCTGCATGTGGGCAGCCTCGTTCAGATCATGACCCTGCGCTGGCTGCAGAAGTGCGGCCATAAGCCGGTCGTGCTCATCGGGGGCGGCACCACGCAGATCGGCGATCCGAGCTTTCGCGATGCGAGCAGGCCGCTGCTCGACGATGGGCAGATCGCCAGGAATGCCGCGGGTTTGAGGCAGGTCTTCTCCCGTTACCTCGCCTTCGGCGACGGGCCGACGGATGCGGTGATGGTGGACAATGCCCTCTGGCTCGATCCGCTTAGATATCTCCCTTTCCTGCGCGATTTCGGCACTCATTTCACCATCAACCGGATGCTGAGCTTCGACAGCGTGCGCCAGCGGCTCGAGCGCGAGCAGCCGCTGACGCTGCTCGAGTTCAACTACATGGTGCTCCAGGCTTTCGACTTTCTCGAATTGTCGCGCCATCACGCCTGCGTGCTGCAGATGGGCGGCTCGGACCAATGGGGGAACATCGTCAACGGCATCGAGCTCGCCCGCCGCATCGATCAGCGCCAGCTCTTCGGTCTGACGACGCCGCTGCTCACCACGTCGGCAGGCGCCAAGATGGGCAAGACGGCCTCCGGCGCCGTGTGGCTCAATGCGGAAAAGCTCGGTCCTTACGAGTTCTGGCAGTTCTGGCGCAATATCGAGGACGACGATGTGGCGCGCTTCCTGCGCCTCTTCACCGAGCTGCCGCTCGACGAGGTTCATCGCCTCGGAGAGCTGCAGGGTTCGGAGATCAACGAAGCGAAGCGGATTCTCGCGATGGAAGCGACGAGGCTGGCCCATGGCGAGAAGGCGGCGCGCGAAGCCGCCGACACGGCACGGCGCGCCTTCGAGGATGGCGAGAATGCCTTAGGCCTGCCCAGCATCGGCCTGTCCCAGGCCGAACTGGATACGGGCGTCACCATCGCGCAGCTTCTCGTTCGCGCGGGCCTTTCGCCGTCGAAGAGCGAGGCGCGCCGCCTCGTTCTGAACAATGGCGCGCGGCTCAACGGAGCGCTCGTGCAGGACGCGGATGCGCAGGTCGGCACCGCGGATCTCGCCGACGGAGCGCTGAAGCTGACGGCGGGCAAGAAGCGGCATGTGCTGGTTCATGTGAGCGATTGAGGCTCACGCGACCGGATGCGCGCAGCTTTGCAACCGCTCACCCGCCTCGCAGCAATGAGAAGCGGCGGCTCTAAGCGGAGCCGCCGTTCTTCCGATGTGTGCGGAAACACTGTCCTGCGTGCCGTGCCGGCCTAAAAGAGAGGCGGGGGCTTCGCACGATGCGGGAGGCGCTTTCATGTCCGGCGGCCGATTTGCCTTTCCACCCTCACAGGATGCGGTCTTCCTCACCGATGGCGGTTTAGAGACGACGCTGGTATTCCTCGATGGTGTCGATCTGCCCTGCTTCGCCTCGTTTCCTCTGCTGCAGAGCGAGGAGGGGCGCATGAAACTCGAGAACTATTTCAAGCCCTATATCCGCACTGCGGTCGAGCGCGATGTCGGCTTCATTCTCGATACGCCCACATGGCGCGCCAATCCCGATTGGGGGGCGAAGCTCGATGTCTCGCCGGAGGCGCTGGCGGAGGTGAACCAGGATGCCGTGCGCTGGGCGGCCGGTCTTCGCGACAGGCTGTCCGACGACAGGGAGCGCGTCCTGATCAACGGCGTCGTCGGCCCGCGTGGGGACGGCTACCGCGTCGATGCGCAGATGTCGGCCGAAGAGGCCCAGGCCTATCACGCGCCGCAGGTCGAGGCCTTCCGCGAAGCAGATGCCGATATGGTGAGCGCGGTCACCATGAATTATGCGGAAGAGGCCATCGGCATCGCCCGCGCCGCGGAGGCGCTGGGCCTGCCCGCGGTGATCTCGTTCACGGTCGAGACGGATGGCAGACTGGCTTCCGGCGAGACGCTCCGATCCGCCATCGAGCGCACGGACCGGGAGACGGGCCATTCGCCGGTCTACTACATGATCAACTGTGCGCATCCGACTCATTTCGACGACGCGCTGCCCGAAGGCGAAGCGTGGACGCGGCGCATCCGCGGCCTGCGTGCCAATGCCTCCGCAAAGAGCCATGCGGAGCTCGATGAATCGACGGAGCTCGATCCCGGCGATCCGGTCGATCTTGCCCGGCGTTACCGGGACTTGCGCCACCGCATGACGCAACTCTCCGTGCTCGGCGGCTGCTGCGGGACGGATCACCGGCATATCGCCGCGATCTGCGAAGCCTGCCTTCCGGCCTCAGGCCGTGCCGTTTGACGGGCGCTCTTCGTCGCTCTTGTGCCGGGCCCAGGGCCAGCGCCCTTCGATCTCGACCTCGAGCGAGAAGCTGAGGAAAGTCCGGATGAGAACGATGCCGCCGAGGATGAGTAGGCTCTGAAGCGTCGGCTCGATCGCCACCGTATTGATGATGTCGGCGGCGACCAGGAACTCGAGCCCGAGCAGGATGGCGCGGCCCACATTCGCGCGATAGAGCGTGAAGGCGTCCGATCCTGACCGGCCGTGCAGCACCTGCCAGAGGACGGCGAGACTCGCTCCGAGAATGCCCAGGACGATGATCGCGATCCCGCCGACCTCGATGGCACGCGTCATCAGTTTCAGTGCCGGTGGAAACCAGTCGTCCATGGGCGATCCTTCGCAACCCTTATGGACATAGATTCATAGGACAGCGGGGGCGGACCACCAGAGGCCGGGCAGGAGATCCGGGCCTCAAGTGAAGCCGGGCTTGCTCGGAAGGCCCATGCGCTTGAACATCATCACCACCGGGCACATGCCGGTGAAGGAGGCCTGCACCAGATGGGCGCCGAGCAGGCCGGTGAGCCAGAGCCAGTTGATGTTGACGTAAACAGCGAGCAGGACGCTGAGAATGATGAGCCCGCCGACGGTGAGAAGAATCGCGCGTTCTACGGTCATGGCCGTGCCTCCAAGAGACTTGGCAATCCTACATCAAAGCGTGACCGGCCGCCAAAGCAAAAGGGCTGGCCACTCGGTGCCAGCCCTTTCGAAAGCCATCTTAATGCGCTCAGCGGACGGACGATACCCGCATCTCGTCCTCGACATCGAACAGGCGCTGCCCGTTCAGCACGACCACCGGCGAGCCGACAGGAACCCGGCTGTAGAGGTCGATGATGTCCTGGTTGAACAGACGGATGCAGCCGCTCGACACGGATTGGCCGATGGACCAGGGCTCCGTGGTGCCGTGGAGCCGGTACATGGTGTCGCCGCCGTTGTTGTAGAGATAGAGCGCGCGTGCGCCGAGCGGGTTGCTCAGGCCGCCCTCCATGCCGCCGGCCCAGCGCGCATTGCGCTCCGGCTCGCGGCGGATCATGGAGGCGGTCGGGGTCCAGCGCGGCCAGGCGGCCTTGCGGCCGATCCGGGCGCGGCCGGCCCAGGCAAGGCCTTCCTTGCCGACGCCGATGCCGTAGCGGATCGCCCGGCCGCCCTCGCGCACGAGATAGAGATAGCGGGACTCTGTGTCGACGACGATGGTGCCGGGCTCCTCGCGGCCGTGATAGGCGACCTCGCGGCGCAGGAAGCGCGGATCGACCTCGGTGATATCGGTCGCGGGCAGGGGATACGGCTCGTCGGGGCGTGCTCCGTACATCGCCACATAGGTGGGGTCGATGCGGCGCACGGCCTGTTGCGAAGGCGCCTGGGTGGACACGCAGGCGGCAAGCGCCATTGGAAGCAGAAGTGTGGCGAAGCGAAGAATCGTCCGTAACGAAGACGGGCTGGGAACCGGCACAGCAAACATCAGTTGGGTAACCTGCATTTTCTGGTTTTTGGCTTCATCCGCCGTCTCTTACGAGGCGCGGCGGTACTTCCGAAGAGACATAGCCTCGGCAGTGACGACAAGGTGGATCTCGGGTGGCGGAAATGTGGCAACGCCGCGCTGTGGTTTGCAAGACACAGTATTTTGAACGGCCGCGATCCAATCTCGACGTAGGGAGTTAACTTCCCGGCAAGATTCGGTAAGGTTCCCGTCCCATGCCAGCCTTCGAGCGAGAGAATTGATGCAATCTCCTCCCATCCAGATGCTGACGATCTGCGGCATCTCGGAATTGTCGGACCCGCGCGAGCGGTCCGTGACCCACGTTCTCTCGATCCTCGATCCGGATCACCCCGATCCGGAGGCGTTCGAAGCTTACGAGCGCCACCACAGGACGATCCTGCGCTTTCACGACATCATCAACCCGATTCCCGGCATGATCCTGCCTGCACCGGAGCATGTGGAGGCCATTCTGCGCTTCGGCGACGAGGTGGGGGAAGGGCAGGCCGCCGAGGGCCATCTGCTGGTCCATTGCCACATGGGCGTGTCGCGTTCGACAGCCGCAATGCTGACGCTGCTCGCCCAGTCGAACCCGCAGGAGAGCGAGGACAGTCTTTTCGAGCGACTCGCAGAGATCAGGCCGCAGGCCTGGCCGAATTCGCTCATGATCGGCTTTGCCGACGAGCTTCTGTCCCGCGACGGCCGCCTGACCGCTGCCTTGCGACGCCATTACGGCCGTCAGCTCCGGCGCATGCCCAATTACCTCCAGGTGATGCACGATCTCGGACGGGGCCGCGAGGTGGACATGGCGGCCTGACGGGCCGTGAAACTCTGATCCTTTACAATATTCGGTTCATTGATTTCTCCCCCTCATCCTGAGGAGCAGCGCAGCTGCGTCTCGAAGGAGGATTCAGAGAGCGCTGGAGACGCCCTGATCCTTCGAGACACCGCCATCGGCGGCCCTCAGGATGAGGGCTAAGGAGGGAGTCTCCGTTCGGGGAAGTCTATCGCGTTGAAGTCTTGCCCAGCGCTCCGAACTTCGCGTCGGGCTTTGCTGGCGCAGGCGTCGCATCGTCGTTCGCCAGCTCCTCCAGGATCGGACATTGCGGACGCCCATCGCCGTGGCAGGTTCTGGCGAGATGCTTCAGGGTCGACGCCATTTCCTGCAATTCGCGGATCTTGCGTTCGAGCACGCTCACATGTTCGAGCGCGATCGTCTTCACATCCTTGCTCGCCCGCTCCCGGTCCTGCCAGAGCGAGACGAGATCGGCGATCTGCTCGACCGAGAAGCCGAGATCTCGCGCGCGGCGGATGAAGCGCAGTGTATGCACGTCATGCTCGGAATAGACCCGGTAGCCGGATTCCGTCCGCACGATCTTCGGCATCAGGCCGATGGATTCGTAATAGCGGATCATCTTGGCCGAGACGCCCGAGGCGGCAGCTGCCTGTCCGATATTCATGCGACACCTCCGGCGGTCCGAGCAACGGGAGCAGCTTCCGGCATCGTCCTGACCGGCGCCGTGAAGCGACGCAGGCGCAGGGCGTTTCCGAGAACGAAGACGCTTGAGAGCGCCATCGCACCCGCCGCGAAGATCGGCGAGAGCAGTGTGCCGTCGAGCGGATAGAGCACGCCGGCGGCGACCGGGATCAGCAGCACGTTATAGGCGAAGGCCCAGAACAGGTTCTGCCGGATATTGCGGATCGTCGCCTTCGACAGGGCGATGGCATTCACGACGCCGCGCACGTCGCCGGACATGAGCACCACGTCGGCGCTCTCGATGGCGATGTCGGTGCCGGTGCCGATGGCAATGCCGATATCGGCTTCCGCGAGCGCAGGCGCATCGTTGATGCCGTCGCCGACGAAGGCGATGCTGCCATGTGTATTACGCAGCCGCTTCAGGGCGTCGACCTTGCCGTCGGGCAGAACCTCGGCGATCACCTCGTCGATGCCGATCCGCTTGGCGATGGCCTCGGCAGTCCTGCGGTTGTCGCCGGTGATCATCGCGACCTTGAGGCCCAACGCATGGAGCGATGCAATCGCCTCCGGCGTCGAGGGCTTGACCGGGTCGGCGACCGCAACGATGGCGGCGAGCCTGCCGTCGATGGCGGCATAGAGCGGGCTCTTGCCCTCGGTCCCGAGACGGGAGGCCGCACCCGAAAGGGCGGATACATCGAGCCCGAGCTTTGTCATGAAGCGGTCGGCTCCCACGTCGACCTTGCGCCCCTCGACCCGTGCCGAGACGCCGAAGCCGGGCACGGCCTCGAAGCTTTCCGTCGACGGAAGCGACAGGCCGCGTTTCTCGGCCGCCGCAACGATGGCCTGCGCGATCGGATGCTCGGAGCGGCTTTCCACGGCCGCGACGAGCCGCAGGGCGTCCGCTTCCGCGAATCCCTCGGCGGTGACGAAGTCCGTCAGCTCCGGACGCCCGAGCGTCAGGGTGCCGGTCTTGTCGAGGGCGACGACATCGACTTCCTTCAGGCTCTGCAGAGCCTCACCCTGCCGGAAAAGCACCCCGAGTTCCGCCGCGCGGCCCGTGCCGACCATGATCGAGGTCGGTGTCGCAAGTCCCATGGCGCAGGGGCAGGCGATGATCAGCACCGCCACGGCATTCACCAGCGCGAAGGTCATGGCCGGCTCTGGGCCGAAGATCAGCCAGATCAGGAAAGTGAGGGCGCCGGCCGCGATCACGGCCGGCACGAACCACGCGGTCACCCGGTCGACCAGGGCCTGGATCGGCAGCTTTGAGCCTTGGGCCTGCTCGACCATACGGACGATCTGGGCAAGCACAGTGTCGGCGCCGATGCGGGTCGCGCGGAAGGTGAAGCTGCCGGTCTTGTTGATTGTGCCGCCGACGACCTCGGCGCCTTCCATCTTCTGCACTGGCACCGGCTCGCCGGTGATCATCGACTCATCCACGAAGGAGGAGCCCTCGATAACCTCGCCGTCGACCGGGATCTTCTCGCCGGGGCGGACCTGGACGATGTCGCCGGCGAGCACCTGATCGAGCGGGACCTCGCGGGCCTCACCGTCGCGCAGGACGCGGGCGGTCTTGGCCTGCAGCCCCATGAGGCGCTTGATCGCCTCGGAGGTGCGGCCCTTCGCCTTGGCTTCGAGATAGCGCCCGAGCAGGATCAGCGTCACGATCACCGCGGCGGCCTCGTAATAGACGTTGTCCATGCCGGCGGGCAGGGCACCGGGCAGGAAGGTGGCCACCACCGAATAGGCATAGGCGGCGCTGGTGCCGAGAACGACGAGCGAGTTCATGTCGGGCGCGCGTCGCAGGAGGGCAGGGATCCCTTTGCGGAAGAAGCGCAGGCCCGGACCGAACAGGACCAGGGTGGTCAGGGCGAATTGCAGGTACCAGCTCGTCCGGTGCCCGAGCGTGCCCATCACCCAATCGTGGATCGCCGGGACGAAGTGCGAGCCCATTTCGAGGATGAAGACGGGCAGGGTGAGGACCGCCGCGAGCAGCAGCGCGTGTTGCAGGCCGGCAATCTCGGCCTCGCGAGCCGCCCGTTCGTGGTCGGTCACGGTGCTGTCCTGGCGCAGCTTGGCTCCGTAGCCGGTCTGCTCGACGGCAGCGATCAGCCGCCCCGCCACGTCCGAGCCGCCGAGATAGCGGACCGACGCCCGCTCGGTGGCGAGATTGACATTGGCCTCGATCACGCCGGGAACGCGCTCCAACGCCTTCTCGACCCGGTTGACGCAGGAGGCGCAGGTCATGCCTTCGATCGTCAGGTCGAGCGATTGGGCCGAGGGCTCATAGCCCGCCGCCCGGATCGCGTCCGCCACGGCGACCGGGTCTGCCGTAGCCGGGGCGAATTCCACATGCGCCCGCTCCGTCGCCAGGTTGACATTGGCGGCCGTCACGCCAGCGACGGAACGGATCGCCTTCTCCACGCGGCCGACGCAGGAAGCGCAGGTCATCCCCTGAATCGGAATGTCGATGGAATCGGTGGGGGCAAGGTTGCCGGCGGCCATGGTTAATCTCCTGATCCTCATATGGGAACAGGGTGTAATCCTTCCAATGATGGGAAGGTCAAGCGGGCTCATAAAAGCCATTTCCGGCTTTGCCGGCGAACGGGCCCCTGCATCGCCCGGTAGGAACCATGCCTACGCCTGGGTCATTGATCCGACACGTTCGGCAGGTAGGCGGGCACGAGCGATTTCCCGCTTGTGCCGGATGCTGCGGTGCTTTTAGCTTTTCACGAACGATTGAGCCGGTACTGACCTTTGAAGCATAGCGACAAACAGGGGCGAACCCTTCGGATCCTGACCTATAACGTCCATCGCTGGCTTGGCACGGACAGGCAGATCTCACCGAACCGGATCACCGATGTCATCGCCTCCTGTAATCCCGACATCGTGGCTCTGCAGGAGGTTCGCGTTGGGCGCGTCCGGCCGGGCGAGATCGACCAGGCGGCCTCGGTGGCATCTGCGCTGGGCATGGATCTGCACTTCCAGCCCACGATCCGCATTCTCGGCGAGCAGTACGGGATTGCCGTTCTCGCCCGTCACTCCTCCAGGATCGTCCGGTGCGGGCGCCTGCCGACCCAGTCGACGCGGCAATCCTTCGAGAAGCGCAGCGCCCTCTGGGTCGAGGTCGAGGTTGAGGGCCAGACGATCCAGGTCATCAATGCACACCTGTCCCTGCGCTCGGGCGAGCGGCGGACGCAGGCTGCGGCCCTGATCGGGCCGGAATGGATCGGCCACCCCGATTGCACCGGACCCGCGGTGCTTCTAGGCGATTTCAATGCGCCGCCTTATTCACGCTCCTACAGGATGATCGCCCATCGGATGCAGGATGCACAATTGTCGAATTCGTTCGGCGAGCCGCAGCCGACATTTCACACGCGGGCGCCCGTTCTGCGCCTCGATCACGTCTTCGTCACGAAATCGATCGAGGTGGTCGATGCCGGGCCGGTGCGGAACGCGCTGACCCGGGTGGCGTCGGATCACTTTCCTCTCCTTGCGGAACTGCGCGTCCGGAAGAAGCCTGCTGTGGCTGTGGGAAGCAAGGCGAAAGAGGGTGTGCTGTTCTGAGACTCCCAACCGATTTAATGAAACAAAGTATCAATTAGTCTAATGCGCCTTGAAAGCGCCACGCTGTGACGTAGTAATGAGCCATCGTGTTACGTTATATATTTCATCTCCCGAGGGGCGCGGGAGGAAGGAGCGCGATGAAGCTGTATTACACCCCCGGAGCGTGTTCGCTTGCGCCCCGCATCATCGCCTGCGAGGCCGGCCTCGAGATCGAATACGACAAGGTCGATCTCAAGACGCAGACCACAGCGTCGGGTCGTGACTTCATCCGGATCAATCCCAAGGGATACGTGCCGGCCCTGGTCCTGCGCAACGGAGATATCCTGGCCGAGGTGCCCGTCATCCTCGAATATCTCGCCGATCAGGCGCCGGCCGCCCGTCTGTTGCCGAAGCTCGGGTCGCTCGAACGCTACAGGGTCAAGGAATGGTTCGATTTCACCGGCACCGAACTTCATAAGGGCTTCGACCCGCTCTGGGTCGCGCCCATGCCTCCGAAGGCGCGGCAGCTGGCCGTCAATCATCTCCAGCGACGGTTCGCATACCTGAACCAGAGCCTCGGGGGACGCCCCTATCTGGCGGGCCAGCATTTTACGGTCGCCGATGCCTATTGCTTCACCGTGCTGAGCTGGGCCCGCTTCCACCGGGTCGACCTCTCCGCTCACACGGCCATCGTCGACTACATGGCCCGGGTCTCGGCCCGCCCGATGGTGAAGCAGGCCCTGGCTGCGGAGGGTTTGCTCGTGCAGGCGTGACGAGGCGGTGCCAAAGGGCCTTGCCAGGGAACGGCAAGGCAGCTAGGCACCCGTTGCTATGCTTCCTGTCTCCGTCTTCATCATCGCCAAGAACGAGGCCGACCGGATCGGCCCGACGATCCGCGCCGTCCGCGGCCTGACGGACGATCTGGTGGTGGTGGATTCCGGCTCGACGGACGGGACTCAAGGTGTGGCGGAAGAACTCGGCGCCCGCGTCGTCTACAATCCCTGGCCGGGCTATGGCCTGCAGAAGCGCTTCGCCGAGGATCAGTGCCGGCACGACTGGCTTCTGAACCTCGATGCCGACGAGGAAGTCTCTCCGGCGCTGCTCGCGGAGATCAAGGCCCTCTTCGCCCAGGGCGAGCCGCCCTGCCAAGCCTATGGCATCCGCATTGCCGAGACGTTTCCCGGCGAGAGAGAGCCGCATCCTCTGGCCTACCGGGTCGCGCCCGTCCGGCTGTACCGCCGGGATGCCGGCCGGTATTCCTCCTCCCTCGTGCACGACCGGGTCGACCTGGCGCCGGGGACGAAGATCGGCAAGCTGAAGGGCCTCGTGCACCATCGCTCCGTGCGCTCCCTCGGCGACCAGCTTGCTAAGCTCAACAGCTACACGGACCAGCAGGCCGTCGATCTCGAAGTCAGAGGCGTCTCGATCCCGACCTGGCGGGTCTATTTCGAGTTTCCGGCAGCCTTCCTGAAGGCCTATTTCGGGCGGCTGCATTTCCTGCGCGGCACCTATGGTTTCCTGATCGCCATGAACTACGCCACCTGGCGTCATCTGCGCCTGGCCAAGCACTATGAGCGCAAGCGCCTGAGCGCGCTTGCCAAGGCGAATTCCAGGACTGGCGAGCGCAAGGAAACGATCAGCGGCTGAAGGTCAGAGCGCAGCGACGACCTGGATCTCCAGCGCGTAGTCCGGGTCCGCAAGCCGGGATTCGACGCAAATCCGCGCCGGAGCCTGACCGGGCAGCACCCAGGCATCCCAGACCGCATTCATCTCGTCGTAGGACGCGATATCCGCCAGCCAGATGGTCGCGCGCAGAAGCCTGGACTTGTCGCTGCCGATCTCCGCAAGCGACTGCTCGATCTGGGCGAGAATGTCCCGGGTCTGTTCGGCGACCGAGAGGCCGAGGGTAGTCTCGGGGACATAGCCCGAGAAGTGAGCCGTATCACCGAGGATGACGAGATCGCTGTAGCGTGCGGCAACGCCGATGCGCCGAATGTCTGTCACGATGGTCTCCGCTCGCCTGAGGCTTCGGTCAGCCTCGTATCACAGTACTGCCTGCCCGTGCCATCGGCGATACGGCTGGCGGGCAGGTGATGTTCGAGGGGAGCGCAGACGCGGCCCGTCGCGTTCGCCGGACCGCTCGATGATCTGCTTCAGGAAGAAGGTTGGGCCTCATCGATCAGGCGGGCGAGGCGCTGGAGGGCCAACTGGTACCCTTGCGTGCCGAAGCCGGCGATCACTCCTGAGGCCACAAGGGACACATAGGAATGGTGCCTGAAGGATTCGCGCTTGTGCACGTTGGAGATGTGCACCTCGATGATCGGGAACTCGCAGGTATTCAGCGCGTCGAGAATGGCGACTGAGGTATGCGTGAAGGCAGCTGGGTTGATCACAATGCCGCCTGCACGTTCCCGGGCTTCGTGGATCCAATCGATGATCTGGTACTCGGCATTGCTCTGGTGAAACTCGATCTCGAGCTTGAGCTCACCGCCAACGCGGCGGCAATCCGCCTCCACATCCGCTAAGGTTTCATACCCGTAGATCGCAGGCTGGCGCTTCCCGAGAAGGTTGAGATTGGGGCCATTCAGGACGTAGACGATGCGGCTCATGATGACTTTCCTTCCTGTTGCGATTGGTTGCGTCTGTCTCAAGTTTGTCGTTTCGCCGAGAACGCCCAATCCAAGGTCTGCTCTGGACAGTTGTCTGGGTCACATCCGTCAGTCCGAACCAATGGTGCCGAACGTCTCCGCTCAACGGATACGCCCTGGGACAGCCCCCTGCATGTGAGACAAAAGTCTGCGCTGGGCGCATGTTATTGAATCGATTTTGCTTTTGGTATGCATCTGTTGCGGATGAACTATGTCCCATTTCCCCTGGTACGCAGGGATTCAAGGATCCATATCTTGCAAAAATACCAAGAAGGAAACGCCTGAGGTCACGTTCTCTCCGAGAAAGATCCTCTCATGGCCAACGTTCATTTCCCTATCGAAGACCTGCCCAACCACAAGGCAGCAATCCGCACAGGCTCATGGCTTCAACTGTTCGGTCGGCTTTTTGCGAAAATGGCTAAGCTTGTCGATGACGCGACCGAAACCCGTCACGCAGCTCGCCGCCAACGATATGCGGCGCTTCTCGGCTGACCGCCCGCGTCGTTGCGCCCCCTGTCTCGCGTCAACGTCACTTCTTCAAATAGCGGATAACCGTATCGATTACGGTTTCCCGCCGTTTCGCCAGCATTTCCTGGGACGACATATCCTTTTTGAAGATCTGGGAGAACGTTGCGCGATTGGAGACATTGAAGAAGCACAAGGCGCTGATCGTCATGTGCAGGTCGATTTCATCGATGCCTTCACGGAAGACACCATCCGAGACGCCTCGCTCGTAGATCTCACGCAATGTGTTGATCACGGACACGTTCAGGTCTTGGATCGCTCGCGAGCGTGCAAGATGAACCCCTTGGTGGATATTCTCGACCATCACGAGGCGAATGAAGTCTTCATTCGAGTTCTGATAATCGAATGTGAAGCCCACAAGAGCCCGGATTGCGGCCTCCGGCTCCAGATCGACCAGATCTAATGTCGCCTCGATCTGCCTGATACGCCGGTAAGCGTCTTCGAGCACCGCAACGAACAATCCCTCCTTATCCTCGAAGTAGTAGTAGATCATCCGCTTGCTGGTGTTCGTCTGGGCGGCGATCTCGTCCACCCGCGCTCCGCTATAACCTTTCTCGGCAAATTCCCTGGTTGCGACCGCCAAGATGTTCTGCCGTGTCAGTTCAGGATCGTAACCGCCACGGCCGGAGGTCGACCGCTTGGTAATGTGACGGGAGGGTTTAACGTCATGCATCGCGGGGACATCCTTCACGCCCAGTCATGGACAATCCTCTCGTCACCTGGATCTTCTTCCGGGCAATGGCTCAGCACGAACCCGTTTCGTGGGCAAGGCGGATTAGGCGTCAACGTGAAAGCTCCAAAGGGCCCAATCAAAGGGAACGCAAGCTTTGTTCGTCTAAAGGCGTAGAGGCGCAGTTAAAAAACACCGATCACCCCCGTTGACTATACTAACTAGTTCGTACATTAATCCCACTGCCCGCCGGATGCAAGCGATCGAGCAGAGAAATGCCGCGATCCTGGGCAAGAATGAGGAAAAGCTCCGACTGCGCGTCGGATTACCGAGAGGGACGTCATGGTCATGCCCACTGAAGGCATCCGACATGCTGACTCCTTGCTTCATGCAGGTGGCGTCTGTTTCCAGCCTGCAGAGGCTCCTAACGCCGGGGCTGCCAGCCTGAGCCCTGCGGCAGAGTACGCCCGCGCCAAGTCCGTCCTCGTCGGTCTGATTGGATCCGGCATCCAGGCCTCCCGCACGCCGGCTATGCATGAGCGCGAGGGGGCTGAGCAGGGCCTGCGGTACATTTATAAACTGATCGATCTCGACGAGCTTCGGATCGGACCGGAAGCTCTGCCCGAGCTCGTCACAGCAGCGCGGCGGATGGGCTTCGCCGGCCTGAACATTACCTATCCCTGCAAGCAGGCTGTTATTCCGCTGCTCGATGAGTTGACGCCCGACGCCCAAGCGCTCGGTGCGGTCAACACAGTCGTGTTCCGCGACGGGCGCAGCATCGGCTGCAACACCGATTGGTGGGGCTTTGCCGAGAGCTTCAAGCGCGAGCTGGCCGACGTTGCCCGCGATCGGGTGATCCAGTTCGGAGCCGGCGGCGCAGGCGCCGCCGTGGCTCACGCCCTGCTGACTCTCGGGGTAGGCCAGCTCCGCATCGTCGATACGGATGCGAGCCGCGCCCAGCGGCTTGCGACTGAGTTATGTACACGCTTCGGTTCGGAGCGCGCGATCCCGGAAGGCGATCTCGAAAAGGCCTTGTCGGACGCGAACGGGGTGGTCAACACCACGCCGGTCGGCATGGCGAAGTATCCCGGCATGCCGTTGCCCGCGCACCTTTTGCATCCCGCTCTCTGGGTTGCCGACATCATTTACTTCCCCCTTGAGACTGAACTGCTGCGGACAGCGCGCGGCATGGGCTGCCGCACCATGGGGGGCGGAGGAATGGCCGTCTTTCAAGCCGTTGGAGCCTTCCGTCTGTTCACCGGAGTTGAACCGGATCCCGAACGAATGAGGCAACACTTTCAATCGATGTAACGCGTCCGCTCCAAAAACAACAATAAGGACGCCAGATACAGGAAACGCCGATGCACATGATCGTTGAAGGCTACTTCAAGCTGCTAAAGATCCTGATTGCCCTCTTCCTGGCGATCATGGTCGTTCTCGTTTTCGGCAACGTGGTGCTGCGTTACGCCTTCAACTCCGGCATTACGGTCTCGGAGGAGGTCTCGCGCTGGCTCTTCGTCTGGCTGACCTTCCTGGGCGCCATCGTGGCCCTGCGCCAGCATGGCCATCTCGGTGTCGATGCCCTGGTCCGACGCCTGCCGAATGCGGGCAAGCGGGCCTGCCTGATCGTCACTCAGATCCTGATGCTCTACGCCACCTGGCTGCTGCTCCAGGGCAGTTGGGAGCAGACCATGATCAACTGGGATGTGGCAGCGCCGGCCTCCGGCCTCTCGACCGGCTGGTTCTATGGGGTCGGCATCGTCTTCGGCGTCTCGACCGGCCTGATCCTGATCGCCGATCTCTACCGCACGGTCAGTGGCAAGCTTTCTGATGAGGAGCTTGTCATGGTCAAGGAGTCGGAAGAGCAGGGAGAGCTCGAGGCGCTCCAGCACGAATTGGCCGAGCGCGACCGCCGCGAAAGCGGGCTCGCCACCCCCGCACCCACACCCGGGAAGGTGCAGTCATGACCATCGCGATCTTCGTCGGCTCTCTTCTCGGCACCATGGCGATCGGAATGCCGATCGCCTACGCCCTGCTCATCAGCGGCATCGCCCTGATGTACTACATGGATCTGTTCGACGCACAGATCATCGCACAGAACGTCATCAACGGGGCCGACAGCTTCCCACTCCTGGCGGTGCCGTTCTTCATGCTGGCCGGCGAGATCATGAACACGGGCGGCCTGTCCAAGCGCATCGTGGACGTTGCCCTGGCGCTGGTGGGCCACGTGAAGGGCGGCCTCGGGTATGTGGCCATTCTGGCCGCCTGCATTCTCTCGGCTTTGTCCGGCTCGGCCGTGGCCGATGCTGCGGCTCTCTCGGCTCTGCTCGTGCCCATGATGGTCAAAGCCGGCCACAGCAAATCGCTCTCCGGTGGGCTCATCGCCGCATCCGGCGTGATCGGGCCAGTGATCCCACCCAGCATCGGTTTTGTGGTGTTCGGTGTCGTGGGTGGTGTGTCGATCACCAAGCTGTTCCTGGCCGGTCTGGTGCCTGGGATTCTGCTCGGTCTCGGTTTGGCCTTCGCCTGGTGGTGGGAGGTGCGCAAGGAAACCATCGTCAGCCCGCCGAAGAAGTCGGCAGGCGAAATCGGCCGCGCCCTGCGCGAGGGCATCTGGGCTCTGATCCTGCCCTTCATCATCATCTTCGGCCTGAAGTTCGGTGTCTTCACCCCGACCGAAGCGGCGGTGGTGGCGGCAGTCTACTCGCTGATCGTGGCGGTGTTCGTCTACCGCGAACTCAAGATCTCGGAGCTGTTTGCAGTCTTCGTGACATCGGCTCAGACAACCGCCGTCGTCATGCTGCTGGTGGCCGCAGCCCTGGTCTCGGCGTGGCTGATCACCGTATCGGAAATCGCCACCTCCGTGGTCGACCTGCTCCAGCCGTTCATGGGCAACCAGACGCTGCTGCTGATTGCCATTATGGTGCTCGTGGTCATTGTCGGCACGGCCATGGACATGACGCCGACGATCCTGATCCTGACGCCGATCCTGATGCCGGTGGTCAAGGCGGCCGGCATCGACCCGGTCTATTTCGGCGTGCTGTTCATCGTGAACAACTCGATCGGCTTGATCACGCCGCCGGTCGGAACGGTGCTCAACGTCGTGGCCGGCGTCTCGCGCATCAGCATGGAAGACCTGATGAAGGGTGTCTGGCCTTTTCTGCTGGCACAGCTCGTCGTGCTGTTCCTCATGGTGCTGTTCCCGCAGCTTGTCATGTGGCCCGCCAAATTGATCGGAGGATAGCCGGCGACAGTTCACGAACACGGTGCCGAGCACCGACAAACCATCCTGAAAAAACGTTAGGGAGATCAGAGTCATGAAGCATTTCGGTAAGGTCATCGGCAGTGCGTTGCTGAGCAGCGTGTTTCTCCTGCCAGGATCGGCAAACGCCGAGATCAAAGAGCGCACCATTCGATTTGCGTTCCAGAACGCGCAGGAGCATCCGCAAGGGCAGGGCGCCAAGAAGTTCGCGGAACTGGTCGAGCAGAAGAGCGGCGGCAAGATCAAGGTCCGTCTGTTCCCAAGCGGCCAGCTGGGTGGCGACCTGCAAACCGTCTCGTCAATCCAGGGCGGTACCCTCGATATGACGGTTCTGAACGCCGGCCTTCTCGTCGGCCAGGTCAAGGAGTTCGGCCTCTTCGATCTGCCGTTCCTCTTTGACAGTGCGAAGCAGGCGGACGCCGTCGTAGACGGTCCTTTCGGCCAGAAGCTTTCAGAGACGCTCGTTCCCAAGAACCTTGTCGGCCTCGGTTATTGGGATCTGGGCTTCCGTAATCTCACGAACAGCCGGCGTCCTGTGACGAAGCTCGAGGAGATTCAAGGCCTCAAGGTTCGCGTCGTGCAGTCGCCACTCTACATCGATCTGTTCAACACGCTCGGAGCCAACGCGGTCCCGCTGCCGTTCCCGGAACTCTACACAGCTCTGGAGCAGAAGACGGTCGACGGCCAGGAAAACCCCGCGACGGTCATTCAGACATCGAAGTTCGCCGAGGTTCAGAAGTATCTCACGTTCACCCGGCACGTGTACAATCCGCAGATCGTGATCTTCAGCAAACGCGTCTGGGATCGCTATGACGCTGAAGAGAAGAAGCTCGTCGAAGAGGCTGCCGCGGAGGCGAAGGCCTATCAACGCCAAGTCTCCCGTGATGCCGAGACCAAGGCGGTTGAGCAGCTCAAGGCTCAGGGCATGCAGCTGACCGAGTTGTCTCCGGAGGAGGTTGCAAGACTGCGGGACAAGGTGAAGCCGGTCACCGAGAAATTCGCGAAGGAAGCAAACGAGGCCGCTTCCAAGGAACTCTTTGCGGAGATCGAGAAGGCCCGCGCAGCGCGCTGAGTTTCCTGCTTTACTAATATTCGTGCTGGCGGACGAACGCCGCCGGCACACCCATCGCAGTCGCCAGCATCTCGCAGAATGAAGGTAGAAAAGCCGTGCAAACCGCCATCGCCACTGTTTGTCTCAGCGGTACATTGGACGAAAAGCTCCAGGCTATCGCGGCAGCCCAGTTCAAGGGAGTCGAGATCTTCGAGAACGACCTGTTGTCGTTCAATGGAACGCCGACGGACGTGCGCCGTATGGTCGAGGGCCTTGGCCTCGTCAGTGCCGTGTTCCAACCCTTCCGCGATTTTGAAGGCATGCCGGAGCCGAAGCGCGCCAAGGTGTTCTCACGCGCCGAGCGCAAGTTCGACGTCATGCAGGAGCTTGGCTGCGACTTCCTGATGGTGTGCAGCAATGTCTCGCCCGACAGCCTTGGAGGCATAGACCGGGCTGCGGCGGACTTCTACGAGCTCGGAGAGCGGGCGGCAAAGCGCGGCATGCGGGTGGCATTCGAGGCGCTGGCCTGGGGGAACCACGTCAATGACTACCGCGATGCCTGGGAGGTTGTCCGCCGCGCCAATCACCCGGCGGTCGGTCTCGTCCTCGATTCGTTCCACATTCTCGCGCGAGGGACGGACCTGGCGGCAATCCGCTCCATCCCAAAAGACAAGATCTTCCTCGTCCAGATGGCGGATGCGCCGAAACTCGACATGGATTATTTGTCGTGGAGCCGCCACTACCGCTGCTTCCCAGGCCAGGGGGATTTGCCGATCGACGCTTTCATGGATGCCCTCCAGGCAACCGGTTTCGACGGCCTGCTCTCGCTTGAGATCTTCAACGACCGCTTCCGGGCAGGATCCGCGCGCAGCGTTGCGCTCGACGGTCAGCGCTCGCTGCTCGTCACGCTGGATCAGCTTCAGCGACGGACAGGTGTTCGGGTCCCGGATCTGCCCAAGCTTCCTCCTCGCGCCGCTTGCCACGAGGTCGAGTTCGTCGAGTTCGCCATGGACGAGAGAAGTGCCGAGCCTTTCAAGCAAGTTTTGACGGGGCTCGGCTTTGTCAAGGCGGGCAAGCATCGCTCCAAGGACGTCACCCATTGGCGTCAGGGTGACATCAACATTGTCGTGAACAGCGACAAAGAGGGCTTCGCCCATTCCTTCAATATCACCCATGGGCCCTCGGTATGTGCCATCGCGTTGCGGGTCGATGATGCTCCGGCGACGATCGAGCGAGCCGTGCAGCTCCTGGATCAGCCGTTTGCACAGGCGGTGGGCCCAGGTGAGTTGGACATCCCAGCGGTGCGAGGCTTGGGCGGGAGCCTGATCTACTTCGTCGATCACAAGACCGGCCTCGACCGCCTGTGGGATACGGATTTCGAGCCCGTGGCCGACGGCGCCGGCGACTTTACGGGCGCAGGGCTCACGAGCGTCGATCATGTATCCCAATCGATGTTTTATGAGGAGATGCTGACATGGCTTCTCTTCTACATTTCCCTGCTCGATGTGCGGAAGACGCCGGTCCAGAACGTGATCGATCCGGGCGGCGTGGTGCAAAGTCAGGTGGTGGCGACCGAAGACGGAGCAGTACGCCTCATTCTCAATGCCTCTCAGAGTCGTCAGACACAATCATCCCGGTTTCTGACCGATATGTTCGGCTCGGGAATTCAGCATATCGCGCTCGCCACGGCGGACATTTCCGCGACGGTCGAACGGCTGAAGGCGAGCGGGGTCGAGTTGCTTCCGATCCCCGAGAACTACTACGAAGACCTCGAGGCGCGCACGGATCTTTCAGAGGACGAAATCGAGCGGCTACGGGCCGGTAACATTCTCTATGATCGCGAGGGCGCCGCCGAGTTCTTCCAGGTCTACACGAAAACGCTGGAGAATGGGTTCTTCTTCGAGATTGTAGAGCGTCGCGGGTACGAGGGCTTCGGCGCCGTGAATGCTCCGATCCGCCTTGCGGCGCAAACGCGTCTGGCGCTTTCCGCGGCGCCGCCGCAGTTCTGACGAGTTGGAGGGATTCCCATGCAGCAAAAAGCCACCCCAAGCGAAGTGAGCGAGCCCCGCCAGGAGCAGATGATGAACCTCGAAGGCGGTTTCTATCAGCGGGACCGGAGCTGGCATCCGGCGGCGCTGACGCCGCAATACAAGACCTCGGTGCTGCGCTCGCCGCAATACCCGCTTCTCGCGCTCGACAACACGATCTCGGAGATGACCGGCCCGCGCTTCGGGCACAACCAGATCGGCCCGCTCGACAACGACCTCATCCGCAACTTCGCCAAGACCGGCGATGCCATCGGCCAGCGCATCATCGTCTATGGCCGCGTGCTCGACGAGAACGCCCGCCCGGTGCCCGGCGCCCTGGTCGAGTTCTGGCAGGCCAATGCCGGCGGTCGCTACCGGCACAAGAAGGAAACCTATCTCGCCGCCATCGACCCGAACTTCGGCGGCTGCGGACGCGCGATCACCGACGAGGACGGGCGCTACTGGTTCCGCACCATCAAGCCCGGCGCCTACCCTTGGCCGAACGGCGTCAACGACTGGCGCCCGGCGCACATCCACTTCTCGCTCTTCGGCCATGCCTTCGCCCAGCGCCTGATCACGCAGATGTATTTCGAGGGCGATCCGATGATCTGGCAATGCCCGATCGTCTCGACGATTGCGGACAAGGCGGCGATCGACCAGCTCACCGCCGTCCTCGACCGCAACGCCACGCTGCCCATGGACGCGCTCGCCTACAAGTTCGACATCGTGCTGCGCGGGCGCCGCTCGACCATGTTCGAGAACCGGATGGAGGGGAATTGATGTTTCAGACGCTGACCACGCTCAAGGAGTCGCCCTCGCAGACGGCCGGCCCCTACATCCATATCGGCGCGACCCCGAACTGGGTCGAGATCACCGGCGTGTGGGACGAGGACCTCGGCCTCGTCCTGGTCGACCCTGAGACCAAGGGCGAGCGGATCCTCGTCAAGGGCCGCATCTTCGACGGCAGCGGCCATCCGATCAAGGACGCCCTGGTCGAGATCTGGCAGGCCGATGCGGACGGGCTCTACAACAGCCCGGAGGAGAAGCGCGGAAAGGCCGACCCGCACTTCGTCGGCTGGGGCCGCCAGCCGACCGATGGGACCACCGGCGAGTACCGCTTCGAGACGATCAAGCCCGGCCGCGTGCCGTACAAGGACGGCCGCCCGATGGCGCCGCACATCACATTCTGGATCGTGGCGCGGGGCATCAATATCGGGCTGCACACGCGGCTGTATTTCGGCGACGAGGAGGCGGCCAATGCGGAATGCCCGGTTCTGGCGCGCATCGAGCACAAGGTCCGCCTCGCCACCCTGATCGCCGCGCGCAGCGAGGAGAGCGGCATGCCGACCTACACCTTCGACATCCATCTGCAGGGTGACAAGGAAACCGTGTTCTTCGATATCTGACCCCAATTCCAGGACCAATTGCGATGAATCCCGTTGTTATTGCTGTGGCTATCACCGGCTCCGTGCCGCGCAAGAAGGACAATCCAGCGGTGCCGATCCTGCCGCCTGAGCAGGTCGAGAGCACGCGGGAGGCTTATGAGGCCGGAGCGACGCTCGTGCACATTCACGTCCGCAACGATGACGAGACCTCCTCATCCGATCCGGAGCGGTTCCGACAGGTGCAGGATGGGGTGAACCGTCTCTGCCCGGGGATGATCGTACAGTTCTCCACCGGAGGGCGCGGACGCGACCCGTCTCTGCGCAGCTCTGCGCTCTACCTGCGACCTGATATGGCCTCCCTCTCCACAGGATCGGTGAACTTCCCGACCATCGTCTATGAAAACCACACCACTCTCGTGGAAGAGATGGCCGCCAAAATGAAGGAGTTCGGCGTCAGACCCGAGATCGAGATCTTCGATCTCTCGCACCTGCACGGGGCGCGGCGTCTGGCGGATAAGGGTCTGCTCGACGAGCGTCCGCACATCCAGTTCGTCATGGGCGTGCAGAATGCTCTGCCGGCCGAGGAAGGGCTGCTCGATATCCTGCTGAACGAAGCCAGGAGGCTGTTCCCGGCCTGTACCTGGACGGCTGCCGGCATCGGCCGCCATCAGGCCCAGGTCATGGAATGGGCGTTGGCCCGCGGGGCCGATGCGATCCGCACCGGACTCGAAGATAACGTCCGGATCGCCAAAGATCGTTTGGCCGCCTCGAATGCGGAATTGGTATCCCTGGCAGCTGACGCGGTGCGTCGCCACGGCCGGCGCATCGCCACCGCCGATGAGGCCCGTGCGCTTCTCGGGATCAAGCCCGCTCGAGGCATACAGGCGGCCTGATCGAGCTCCGTACCTCCCTGTTTGCGATCGGATGCGACCGATGCCCATGCTCGAAGTGAACGGTGTCGAACTCTTTTATGAGCTGAGCGGACCGACCGGTGCGCCAACGGTCGCCTTCTCGAACTCGCTCGGCACCACGCTCGCCATGTGGGATAGGATTGTTCCGGCCCTGCGGGGTCGGTATCGCGTCCTGCGTTACGACACGCGCGGCCATGGTCGCTCCCAGGTGGTGGACGCTCCTATCACCATCGATGACCTGGCCTCCGACCTTCTCGGACTTCTGGATGGCCTCGGAGTCGCAAGGGCCCATGTGGTCGGGCTGTCCCTCGGCGGCATGACAGGTCAAGCGCTGGCGAGCCGCTATCCGGATCGCGTCGTCAGCCTGACTTTGATGGCGACTGCGGCCTATATGCCGAGCCGGCAATCGTGGGACGAGCGCGCCTCCCTCGTGCGGGCGCAGGGCACGGCTGCCATTGTCGAGGCTACGATGGGCCGCTGGTTTACGGCAGATTACCCCACCCAGGCACCGGAGCAGGTCTCTCCCGTGCATGAGACCTTCATCGGTATCGATCCGGTAGGCTATGCCGTCTGCTGCAATGCGATCGGGCGTATGAACCTGCGACCTGTCATTGGAAAAATCTCTGCACCGACCCTCGTGATCGCGGGAGCGAATGACCCGGCCACGCCCGTCCCGATGGCGGAGGAGATCCGCTCCGAGATTCCCGGCGCCGAGATGATTGTTCTTCCGCGCGCCGCGCACCTGCTGGCGGTCGAACAGGCCGAGAAAGTCGCGGCCTATCTGGTCTCGTTCCTGGACCAGCATCGAGAGTCAGAGGGCAAAGGATCTCTCGGCGCGGTGCCGTTCGAGACCGGGCTTCTGAACCGCAAGAACGTGCTGGGTGAGGAGCATGTGGAACGCTCATTGGCAAAGGCCGGGACCTTCGCCCAGCCCTGGCAGGACTTTATCACTCGTACCGCCTGGGGCGAGGTGTGGGGGGATCCGCGCCTGCCGTGGAAGACGCGCTCGTTGGTGACGCTGGCCATGATGGTGGCCTTGCACCGGGAGGAGGAGTTCAAGCTCCATGTCCGACCAGCCCTGAAGAACGGCGTGACGGCCGGTGAACTGCAGTCTCTTCTGCTGCAGAGCGCAATCTATGCCGGCGTTCCCGCTGCGAATGCGGCGTTCCGCTGGGCGAGTGACGTGCTCGGCGATGATCTGGCGTAAGAGTGGACCCCATCAGGAAAGGCAAGCTAATGGACAAGGTATACAGCGATGCGCGTTTGGCGCTGGCTGGATCGGTTCGGGATGGGATGACCATCATGGCCGGGGGCTTCGGGCTGTGCGGCATTCCGGAGACGCTGATCGAGGCGATTCGTGATTCGGGGGCGAAGGACCTGACCTTCATCTCCAACAATGCCGGGGTGGACGGCATCGGGCTCGGCCGCCTGCTCGAGACGCGCCAGATCCGCAAGATGATCAGTTCTTACGTCGGCGAGAACAAGCTGTTTGCCCAGCAATACCTCTCCGGCGAGCTCGAGCTCGAGTTCAACCCGCAGGGCACGCTGGCCGAGCGCATCCGCGCCGGCGGCGCCGGCATCCCGGCCTTCTACACCAAGACCGGGGTCGGCACGCTGATTGCCGAGGGCAAGGAGGTGCGCGACTTCAACGGCGAGGCTTATGTCATGGAGACCGGCCTGTTCGCCGACATCTCGATCGTTCACGCCTGGAAGGGCGACACCGAGGGCAACCTCGTCTACCGCAAGACCGCGCGCAACTTCAACCCGATGATGGCGACCGCCTCGCGCCTGACCATCGCCGAGGTCGAGCATCTGGTGGAGGCCGGCTCGATCGACCCGGACTGCATCCACACCCCGGGCATCTTCGTCAAGCGCATGGTGCATGTGCCGAACCCGGTCAAGCATATCGAGCAGCGCACGACCCGCAAGCGCGCCGAGGCCGCGCCCGCCGGCGCAGGGGAGGAAGTCTGATGGCCTGGACCCGTGACCAGATGGCTGCGCGTGCGGCCAGGGAGCTGCGCGACGGCTTCTACGTCAATCTCGGCATCGGCATCCCGACGCTGGTGTCGAACTACATTCCGACGGGCATGCGCGTGCAGCTGCAGTCGGAGAACGGCATGCTCGGCATGGGCCCGTTCCCGCTCGAGGGCGAGGAGGATGCCGACCTGATCAATGCCGGCAAGCAGACGATCACCGAACTGCCGACGACGAGCTATTTCTCCTCGTCCGATTCCTTCGGCATGATCCGCGGCGGCCATATCGACCTGTCGATCTTAGGCGCGATGCAGGTGGCCGAGAACGGCGATCTCGCCAACTGGATGATCCCGGGCAAGATGGTCAAGGGCATGGGCGGGGCGATGGACCTGGTGGCGGGCGTCAAGCGCGTCGTGGTGGTGATGGAGCATGTCGCCAAGGCCAAGGACGGCTCGGAGGATCCGAAGCTGCTTCAAAGCTGCAACCTGCCGCTGACCGGCACCGGGGTGGTCGATCTGGTGATCACGGACCTTGGCGTGTTTGCCATCGACAAGAAGGGCGGCACCGGCATGACCCTGATCGAGCTGGCTGAGGGCGTGAGCGTGGACGAGATCAGGGCCAAGACCCAAGCCGACTTCACGGTCGACCTCAACGGAGGCTAGTCAAACGCCGGATAACGCTCCTCGTTCGTCCGACATGGACGCGCCGATGTCAGATATCGGATTCGTGCTGAGCAGAGTGTTGTTTGCCGATCCAGAACAGCCGCGATCCGATCCCGGAGAGTTTCTCCAGGTAAAGATACAGGACAGGCGTAACGAAGAGGGTGAGCAGCTGCGACACGATCAGGCCCCCGATGACCGCTATCCCAAGCGGTTGACGCAGCTCGGAGCTGGCGCCGTAGCCGATGGCAATCGGAACGGCGCCAGCTAACGCCACGGCTGTCGTCAGCATGATCGGGCGAAAGCGGATCAGACACGCCTCCCGGATCGCAGCGGATGGCGAGAGGCCTTCGCGCTGACGGACGATCGCATGATCGACCATCATGATGCCGTTCTTCTTCACGATCCCGAGCAGCAACAAGACGCCAATGAGCCCCATGATGCTCAATTCCATCTGCTGAAGGTGGAGGGCGGCGACCGCTCCAATGGCGGCGGCCGGCAAGCCCGCCAAGATCGTGATGGGGTGGATAAAGCTCTCGTAGAGCATGCCAAGGACGATGTAGATCGTCAGGATTGCCGCCGCGAGCAGCAGAGGCTGGTTGTGCACCATGTCCTGGAAGACGCGAGCGGTTCCGGTAAATCCGGCCGTCACAGTTGCAGGAAACCCTTCTTCGAGCTTGAGAGCATTGATTCGATCGACGGCCTCGCCAAGCGATGTGCCAGCGGACGTATCGAAGGAAATCGTCATGGCCGGCCGTTGCCCCAGCTGAGAGATGGAGCGTGAGCTCACCGTCCGTTCAATGGTGGCAAAGGATGAGAGCGGGACCAGAACGCCGCTTGCCGACCGAACGGTCACAAGATTGAGCGGGTCCGCCGTCTGGGCGAAGAGGGGATCAAACTCGATCAGAACCTGATAGTTGTCCGCACCGCCATAGATCGCCGCTACCTGCCGTGTGGCGAAGCCGGTATGAAGGATCGAGCGCAGCTGCTCGGACGAAACCCCGAGCTGTCGCGCCTTGTCGCGATCGACGCGGATGGTGGCCTGCAAGGCCGTCTGCTGCCCGTCGGCGCGAACGTCGATGAACGTGGAATCCTGGCTCATGCGGTGAGCCAAACGCGCCGACCAATTCTGCAGCTCGGCAAGAGTCTGGGCTTGCACCGTAAGTTGGTATGCGCTTCGGCCGGACTGGCTTCCCATCCGGGCATTCTGGGCTGTGGTGACAAGACTCTCGATTCCGGGCAGTCGATCCAGATCCCGGCGCAAATCCGTCAGCACCTGCGCAAGTGGCGACCGCTCGGCCTTGGCCTTCAGCTCTACGAACAATCGCCCCTCGTTGAGGCCTGTGGTGCCTGTAGCACCGATCTCCGAGACCACCTCGGCCACATGAGGCGAGGTGCGCAGCGCCTGCCCGACCTGATGCTGCAACTCGACCATCGCCGGGAAGGAAATATCCTGGCGTGCCCGGGTCGAGATCGTGATCTGTCCGATGTCTTCCTGCGGGAGGAAGCCCTTCGGTATGATCCTGAACAGCCAGCCGGAGGCGACGAGGCTGGCGAGGAAAAGGATCAGCATCAGAGGACGGAGCCGCAGGCTCAAGTCGAGGCAAATGCCGTAGCATTTCGTCAGTCCCGACATCGCGCGATCCGCCATATTGTGGCGGCCGGCCTCCCGATGCCTGACACCGGGCAGGCGGGCGGCGAGCATTGGAGCAAGGCTCAAGGAGACCAGAGCGGAGATCGCCAGCGAAACTGAGACCGTGATGGCGAAGGGGCTTAGGATGTGTCCGACCACGCCGTCCATGAGAAGCAGCGGAATGAATGCTGCTATGAGCGACACGGTCATCGATATGACCGTGAAGGCAACCTCCTTCGCTCCTTTCGGGGCTGCTGCATGGGGCGGCGTTCCAGCCTCAATGTGTCGTACGATGTTGTCGGTCACCACGATGGCGTCATCCACCACGAGACCGACCGAGAGGGTCAGGGCCAGCAGGGTGATGTTATCGAGGGACAAGCCGAGGGCATGCATGGCCGCAAAGGTGGCCACGATGGAAACGGGAATGGTGACGCTCGGGATCAGCGTCGTGGCAAGACGGCCGATGCCGACATAGAGGACTGCGCAGACGAGGACGACGGTGAGCACCAGGGTGAAGGTGACGTCCTCGATGGCTGTGCGGATCGAAAGAGAGCGATCGTTCATCGTGGTGAGAGATACGTTATGCCCAAGCTCTTCCTGGATCTGAGGCAGGACGACCCGAACCCTGTCCAGCACTTCGATTGTGTTCGCATCGGGCTGGCGCTGCACCGCCAGAACCAGCGCGGGTGAGCCATTGTGACTGCTGGCGCGCTGATTGTCCTCAACCGAGTCGATCACCTTGGCGACGTCGCCCAAGCGAAGGGGCCGCCCCTTGGGGTTCGCGATGATGAGATCGCGCCAGGCTTGTGCGTCACCGAGCTGGGTCGAGACCTCGATGATGAGCTTCTGGTCCAATCGTGTGAGGGCGCCTATAGGCGTCTGGGCGTTGGCGGCGCGGACGGCACGCTCCACCTCGTCCACGCCGATGCCACGAGCCGCCAGGGTCAGAGGATCGAGCTGGATGCGCACCGCATATTTCTGGCTGCCGGATAGCGTGACCTGAGCGACGCCGGCGATGGCGGATAAGCGTGGCGAGATGACGGTGCGAGCGAACGCATCGAGCTGCCAGAGGGGAAACGTATCGCTTCTCAGCACGATCAGGACGACGGGAGCATCCGCCGGGTTGAGCTTGCGGTAGACAGGGAGTGCCGTCATCTCCTTCGGCATTTGCGGCTGTGCGCGGGCGATGGCGGCCTGGACATCTGTCGCTGCCATATCGATGTCGCGTTCAAGCGCGAATTCCAGGGTGATCGAAGATGCGCCCTGAACGTTGGTCGCGTTGATCTCCCGAACGGATGGGATGGTCGAAAACTCCTTGATCAGCGGTGTCGAGACGGTGTTCGCCATGGTCTCGGGGCTGGCGCCGGGAAGCGAGGTCGCGACGGAGATGGTGGGAATATCAATGCGGGGCAGGGCCGCAACAGGAAGATGCCGATAGGCAACGAGGCCCGCGAGAGTCAGGGCCGCAGTCAGCAGGAGTGTGGCCACCGGCCGTCTGATAAAGGGCGCCGAAACATTCATCGGCGCACGGATCGGGCATCGGCGGCGTAGGAGCCCTGCGCCATCGGGATCGGGGCCGAGGCCGTCTCCACAATCGACATGCTGTCGCGCAGGCGTGCCTGGCCTTCGATCACCACGCGCTCGCCGGGAGCGAGTCCTTCGGTGACGATGACTTCATCATGGATTCCATCGAGGTGCCGAACACGGCGCATCTCGACGGTCTCGTCCGGTCGGACGACGAAGACATGGGGGCCACGTTGTCCCATCTGCAGTGCGATGAGGGGCACGGTCGCTGCCTCGGGGTGCATGCCGAGCGTCAGCTCGACGCGAACATACTGACCTGGCCATAGTCCCTCGTTGGAATTCAGAGTGGCTTTGGCGAGAATGGTGCCGGAACCAGCGTCGATCGACGAGTCGATGAATGTCAGGTCCGCCTCTGTCGAAACTGGGGTATCCTGACTGGTGAGAACCCGCACGGAGCCCTTGCCCTCGGGGCCTGCGAGGGCTGCATGCAGCAGAGGAAGATCGCGTTCCGGCAGAGAGAACGCAACTTTCATGGGCGACATCCGCGTGATGGTGACCAGTCCCTCTCCCGAAGGATCGGAGCCGCGCACCACATGACCTTCACTCCCGTGCACGATGCCGGCACGCCCACTGATCGGTGCGGTGATCCTCGTATGCTCCAGCCTGGTCTGATCCATGACCAGGGCCGCCTCGCTCGCCGAGGCATTGGCGGCGGCGATCCTGACCCCGGCGGCAGCATCTTCGGCTTGGGCATGGGTCGAGACGGATCGGGCCAGCAGTTCCTGGGTTCGCCTGAGCTCGGCTTGTGCTTTGCCCAGCAGGGCACGGTCGCGGGCCAGGATGGCCTGTCCGCGGGCGATCTGTGCCTGGAGCTCGCGGTCATCGAGGCGGAACAGGAGATCTCCGGCCACAACGTCCGCACCGTCGTGGATGTGCCGCTCGACGATGGTGCCATCCATGCGAGCCCGCACGGTGACTCGCGCCGTTGGTTCTATCCAGCCGATGCTAGTCCGTGTGATGGGCATCGTCTTTGCCCGGACAGGAGCGGTGATGACGGCGACCGGGGGTGTGCTCTTCTGCGAGAGGGCGGTCCGAACGGATGCTGGAGGCTCAGGGGGCAGACTTGAGGTCCCCGGCAAACCGACCGACGGGATTGGAGCCGATGCGTGTCCTTCCGCGCCCGCCAACGCGTACCAGAGACCTCCCGCAGACATGACTGCAAGGAGAAGAAGCGCAGTACGGATCATTGTCCACGCTCCATCCGCCGAACTGTCAGCGTGCGCTCGCGAGCCTCGAGCACCAATCCGCCGAAGGGAAGGCTGAGGGCCTGCCATGTTTCGACAAGGGCCTGTGTCAGCACCTCGACATGGTCGTTGGTGTGAAGAGGTCCAGGCGTGATGCGCAGCCTCTCGGTGCCGCGCGGCACGGTCGGGTAGTTGATCGGCTGGATATAGATGCCGTGCTTGTTCAGCAGCCGGTCGGAGGCCGCCTTGCAGGCCTCGGCATCGCCCACCATCACCGGCACGATATGGGTCGGCGTGGCGAGCAGGGGCAGATCCGCTCGGATCAGGGCGTCCTTCACCTGAGCCACCTGACATTGCTGCCCTCGACGCTCGACCGGCGACGTCTTGAGGTGCCGTACGGAAGCCGTGGCGGCGGCTGCCACGCTCGGCGGCAGGGCCGTGCTGAAGATGAAGCCCGGAGCATAGCTGCGAACGGCATCGACGACCGAAGCGGCGCCCGCGATGTACCCGCCCATGACGCCGAAGGCCTTGCCCAGCGTGCCCTCGATCACGTCGATCCGGTGCATGACCCCAAGACGTTCTGCCAGGCCCGCGCCGCGCGGGCCGTACATGCCGACCGCATGGACCTCGTCGATATAGGTCATGGCGCCGTAGCGCTCGGCGAGGTCGCAGATCTGGCGGATGGGAGCCACATCGCCGTCCATGGAATAGACGCTCTCGAAGACGATGAGCTTGGGCCGATCACCGGCGGTTTGGAGCAGGTCCTCCAGATGCTCGAGATCGTTGTGGCGGAAGATCGCCTTGTCGCAGCCCGACTGGCGCACGCCCTCGATCATCGAGTTGTGGTTGAGCGCGTCCGAGAGGATCAGGCAGTTCGGGATCAGCTTGGCCAGCGTCGAGATGCCGGTCTGGTTCGAGACGTAGCCCGAGGTGAAGACGAGAGCCGCTTCCTTGCCGTGGAGATCGGCGAGCTCGGCTTCGAGCGCCACAATAGGATGGCTGTTGCCCGAGATGTTGCGGGTGCCGCCGGCGCCCGTTCCATGGCGGATAACAGTGTCGGTCATCGCCTCGATCACGGCGGGGTGCTGTCCCATGCCGAGATAATCGTTGGAGCACCACACCGTGATTTCGCGCTGGCCCTGGGGCGAATGCCAGATCGCTGCCGGAAAGCGGCCTGCGATACGCTCCAGATCGACGAAGGAGCGATAGCGCCGCTCGGCCTTCAGCCGTGCAATGGCGGCATCGAAATAGCGGTTGTAGTGCCTGGTCGCGGGAGCCTTCCAGATCGGCTTCGGCGCTTGCGGGGTGGTTCTGAATGAAAGGGGAGGGCGCGCCAGCAATGCCGCCGCCGTCTCGCACCTGCCGTCCGTCACGAATGTTTCCGTGAGCTTCGCCAAGCAGCGCGGGAACTGTGCATCGCTGTGGCAGTGCCGTTCCATGCCCATTGCAGCCTCCCCCTGAGCTCTCGTGGCCTCAAGGCGTCATCACCCGACGCATCTACGGCATCATTCTGGCAGAGACGGTGAAGCGTTCAATTTGGACTGAGGTCCCAGGTCCGAGGCGACTTTGGTCTGATCGGGACTCTGCTGCGCGAGGAGCAGCTGACCTCATTTCCTGCCAAAGCCGTATTACTGAAGAGGCGTGTGTAAGAGCAGGGCGCTCGAGCGACTGCTGAACGTCCAACGATGGCGCGGGGCGGACTTGAGCCGAATGTCCGAGTTCGGCCGGCAAGCAAGCCTTTGTTGGCTCCGCTCGTTTCAACCCTGTCGAGCGCTGGTCCATGAGTGTAACGGCTCAGGCGGCTCGCGGGCCGAGTCCCGTGGTGAGGAAGCTGCCTAGTCCGCCTTGGGTCTGACTTGCCCCACCCGATTCAACACCTCACGGGGGATGCGGTAATCCCTCACCACGGCTTCCCAGTTCCGGAACCCGCACAACTCGCGCTGAATCATGAAGGCCCAGACTCGGTCAGCGGCCTCGTCCAGCAATGCGCTGCGCCGATCTTCCCTGTCCGATCCGGGATCCCCGGCATCGAATGCCCGTAACACCGCAAGAGCCTGCTCGACCTGGCGGGCCACGGCTCCCAAGGTCTGCGCTTTTTGCTCCCGGAGCTCGTAATCGAGCACGTTCCAGCCGGTTTCCCGCATGAGGCCCGTTGAGAAGCTCTGGGGCATGCGAACTGTAATTTCGGGTCTCCAGAACGGTTCCGAGTCGGCAGAAGATGGTATCGTCATCGTCAAGTGGGAACGCGACACCCTGGCGCAAGCCCGAACCAGGCTGAACTCCGGACCCTCCTCGAAGGAAGGCAGGTCCCCTGAATGACCCGATCCAGACCTACGATAGCCAGGCGGGCGGCTCCTGTTGCGTCTTGCCGCTACAGGCGGCCTCGATGCATTCAGCCATGCTGCCGAACCGGACACCACGCCCGACGAGGCCAGGCGCATAATGCGCGTACTTCCCGGAGTTGGTCATCAGCGTTCGCACAGCCGGGGGGATCACCGGCTCGCCGAGCATGCACCAGCATGTATCGGTGACAAACTGCACGCCAAAGGCCTCGGCTGCCGCAACATGACCAGCCTGCGAGGCAGCGTCGTGCACGGCCCGGCCACAGGTCACGACCACCGCAACGTCCGCTGACTTGGTTCGCTCCGACACCAGAGCTGCCAGTCGCGCGCATTCATCAAGGGAGAAGTGGGGATTGCCGAGGCTGACAAGCCCAACCTCCGGCGATGCGGCCGTGTTCAGCACCTCCCATGCCTGCCGCAGTTCGCCCAAGCCGATGCGCACCTGGCGCTCCGGCTTTTGCTCATTCGCTTCCGGCGTGATCCCAGCGATGTGGAACATCGGTGCGGCGGCAACCGTGGCGAAGGCTGCACCGAAGGCCTTCAACTCGTCCGGCCCGGCGGCGCTCATCTCAAGCCCGCGGATCAATGGGATCTCGGTGCCGCAGACGGAGCCGCAGCAATATCCGAGCAGCGGCCAGAAGGCGTCATCGGCTCCTGCGGGCATCTCGACCTCCAGCGCGAGCGTCGCCCGCCGCCCGGCATCAAGATGGCAGCCGGCGAGCGGAGCCCGTCCCGTCAGAGCAATGCAGATGTCCAGGTAGTCGGGGTATTTCATCGTCCGCGCGCCGATGACGCTGTTGGCGTAGACCACCGCGTTCGACTCCGCCCAGCCGACCTGCTCGCCGAACCGGGGCGCGCTCGCAAGCAGGTACGGCGCACAGGTGAAGCTTGGCTGGGCACCCATGGCAAGATAGGCATCGGCAAGGGCGCTCGCCGGAGCTCCCAGGTCTTCCGCCACGCCCTGCACACGCCAGCGTCGCTTGTCCACGGAGATGGCGTTGAGCGTTGTCGGCACCCGCACGCGCGCGCTCCACCCGGTCAGCATCTGCGCAAAGCGCAAGCTTGCCGGACCTGTGTAGATGCAGCCGTCGATGTGTACCTGGGAGACATCCATGAAGGCCTCGGCCTCGTGAATCGCGGCCATCCGGAGCAGCAGGCGCATGGCGACCTGCGCCGCCTTGCCATGCCGGCCCGAGAGAAACGCCTGGTCGACCGCGTCCAATCGGATTGTCGTGTCCTCGTTGCTCCCGTGCTGCGCCGTTTCGGGCAGCCGGTCCGCGATGGGTGGCTCGTGGAAGAGCCGAAGGCTCGATCCGGCCACTCTGGCGTACCGGTACTCATCGAGGCGCGCGAACACCTCCCGCTCCACCCTCAGCACCGGGATCGACTGCTCGAAAACCTCCTCGGCGACCAGCGCGCCGAGGGTGAGGATCTCTTCGCGCTCACAGAGGACGATGGCCGCCGGCGCATGGCCGTTCAGGATCAGTTCGAGCAGCACGCCGCTTCCGGAGCACGATCCACGTCCGCTCGGGATCGCGAGCACACGCCCGGCGAGGCTTTCACCGCACAGAGGATGGTGTTGGTCGATGACGACGCCCGTTCGAGGATCGACACCGCCCCAGAAGCTGAGCCCCACCGTGGCGCTGAGCAATTCGCCCATTGCATCGCCCGCCACCAATGTCCTGCCGTGACTGATGAGCTCCATGCGATCGCCTCCTGACCCGACGGGTGTTCAGATGCCCTAACCAGGGAAGCATCGAGCTCCACGAGGAGGCGTTGCAAGGCCCGGATAACCGTATCACCAACTTGACCGCGACATAGCACACCTGCTGCGGTAACATCATCCCGCCAATGCGTGTGGAAAGAGCCTGCGGGCCTCTCTGCCGTGGCGCGGAGGGTTTTGGCATGTCGGGCCGTTCGATACATATCAAAGTCGATGGAAGAACCTATTCCGGAACCTTCGTGGTTGACCGCAAGATTCTGACCGTCACGACCACCTATGGGAGAAAGGCCGCCGAGATCAGTCCGCGGGCGGCCCATGAGGCGCTGGCCCATCAATTGCTGCTGGACTTGGTTCGAGAGGAGAAAGCCCGCAAGGGCTCGACCTTGTGACTGCCAACCTGGTGGGGTTGCTCCTGGGCGGGATCGTACTCGACCGCTCGGCAACTTCTGCAAGCGGAGAGCGAAGTGGGCCTTTGCAAGGTCAAGCTTATAGACCGCCCCTGGCCCTGAGCGGATGCTTTCGGTCTGTCGCCACGAATCCGTCCGCCTCCGCTTCGCGCAACTCCGCAGCCGTTCACTCCTGCATTTGGGAGATTGCCAGCCGATGGATCTCCATCTTCTGGCCAATGCCCTTCAGGTTCTCGTATTCGCGTGACACCACGCGGTTCGCGACGCTTTCATGGACGCCCGGCGCCTCCATCACGGTTTCGGTGATGCAAACCTCGTTGACGTCGGCGAGACCTTGCACGCGGGCGGCGATGTTCACGTCCTGACCAAAATAGTCGATCCGGTCGTTGAGCCTGACCGCGATGGCCCGCCCTCTGTGCACGCCGACCTTGAGCCCCAACGGCCGCGAGGCCGTTTGGTTGAATTTCGACAGTTCCTCGATCATCTCGATCGCGGCGCGAACAGCGTCCTGCGGATGCTCGAAGCCGGCCATGACCGCGTCGCCGATCGTCTTGACGATGGTGCCGGCTCGCTCCCGGATGATCGTGTTCAAGATGTCGAAGTGTTGGCGCACGAGGAAATATGCGTTCACGTCACCGACGCTTTCATACAGCGGCGTCGAATCCTTCAGATCGGTGAACAGGTAAGTCATGTCGGAGATTGTCAGGCTCTCCGCCTCGTCCACCAGCTGCGTCTTGTAGAGTTCGCCGAAGCTCGGGGTCAGCAGCAACCGTTTGCCGGACAGAAACGGCTCGTACTCGACACGATGAGCCTCGAACCCCAATGGGTATTGGAGGAACCAGAGGCGGCCGGGATCGCCCGTGCGATTCTCGATCGCGACGGTGTGCTTGCCCGGTCTGAGATCGGCCGTCTGCCGAAACGAGAAGGTCCCGTCGCCGAGCACCATGTCTCTCGGTTCCGTCGGTCGGTCCAGCACCACGAAGCGGCCCGACTCGAGGTGAACCAGGGTCCTTTGCGGTTCTGCCTGCTCTCCGCCCACGAAGAAGACCAGAAGGAGCTTGTGGCTCAAATCCATGACCTCGAAGCGGCCGGCCGTCACATCGAATTCGAAGCTTTGCTGCTGCTGAGCCTCTATGTCGGCAAATCCCCGTGAGAGCGCCGCCACGATCTGCTCGCGTGTCAGGCCGTGCGGAGGCCTGAAGCCCTTGGCGAAGTGATAGCGGAGGTAATAGTCCTCGACGGACAGCCTCTCGGGGTGACGGAATGCGATGTCGCGGACGCCATTCGAGACCGTAAAGGCGACCTGGATGTAGTCGTCGAGCGCCACGTCGTTGAGCGCGTTGCAGAACGCACATTGGAAGCGTGGGTGGACCTGATCGAGCTCGCGAAAACTGCCGGCGACCTGTGGGCAGTAAGCGCAGATGAGCAGCCAGTCCATCTCGAACAGGCCCGCCTTGGCGGCGTGTACGAACAGTTCGATTCCGTCCTCTTCACCGAGGCCGTTAGCGCTCGCGTATTGAAGTGGGTTGACGCGAAAGAGATCATAGTCGTCGGCCGTACGGATAAAGCGCTCAAGCCCCGGGAGAACATCCGGCGCCCAGCTCCCTGCTGCCTCGAGTTCGGTCAGGCGCCGCTTCAAGAGGTTTTCGTTCACGGGAGACGACTGGTTCATCGCAACTATCCTCCGTCCGCTGTTGACGAAGCTATTCGACCGGCCCCATGACAACCTAATCCTCGATTGCTGACCCATTTTCGCGCGATACCGGGAACCTGGGCATGCAGGACGACGAGCTCATCGGCTCCAGTGCCGACTTCGGCCGCGCCTACCTCTCAGTCGGAAGAGCCACACGCTCCATTCAGCGGTTCTCTCGCGATTCCAAATCCCGTTCGTAGGCTACTCGGTCTTTAGATGCCGGGGTAGGCCGATCTGGAGATGGGATGGCTAGATTGGGGATCTAGGCAATCCGACCCAAGCTCCACTGTTGGGCCTGTGTTAGGTCAAATTCAGAACAAACCGGAAATTTTATAATGATTTCAAAAACTTGATGGAAGTAGTTGGCGGAGACGGAGTCCGCCGAACATCTATGACAAGCCACTGAGGACACTATGCTTTGTCTCATGTCGATCGAATGCGCCCCGCCATTCGCCCCGCCACGGTGCGGCGTCACGTCGCCCGGAGGTGATTCCCAAAACCATCGAGCGATGGCAAGGCGAACTCGTTGGTGCTGACGTTGTCGGGCAGTTTCGCCATGAGATCTCCTGTCGATAGCCCAATAGGGAACGATCGCCCGCGCTGCACCTGTACCGCCCGCAGTTTTTGAGACACCGACTTGAAGCCTACGCGGCGAGGGCCGCGGATGGGAGCTGGTTGTGCCGGACGGCTTTCGGCGTCTGGAAGCCGTGCCGGGCGATCAGCCAAGTGGAATTGTAGCTCTCCTGGAAAGCCAGCAGCGCCTGCCGCAGCTCCTCAAGGTTCTCGAAGTGGCGCACCCACAGCAGGTTCTCCTTCAGCGTGCGGATGAAGCGTTCCGCACAGCCATTCCCTTCCGGCGCCCGCACGAAAGCAGGCGAACTTTCGATCCCGAGAAAGCGCAGCTCCTCCTGGAAGGCCCGCGACATGTATTGGCTGCCATGGTCGTGCCGAACCGACAGGCCTGAAGCAATCCCTTGGGAAAAGCCGCTGAAGTGCTCGCGCACCCCCTGGCGCAGCGGCTCGAGAGCCTCGAAACGCGTGCCATGGCGACTGGCATGAAGGCCGACGCACTCGGCACTGTGGTGATCCACCGCCACGAACACGGCGGCGGGTCCTTCGGCGGTCCAGCCGGTGGTCATGTCGGTGCCCCACAGGGTGTCGATGGTGTCCGGGATGATCGTGCCATCGTGGTTGCGTGGTCCGCGTGGCGAGCCTGTCCGGGATGGCGCCAGCAGGTCATGCTCGCGCATCAGCCGCAATACCCGGCGCAGTGAGGTGCGGATGCCCTTCACGCGCAGACGCGCCCAGACTTTCCGGTGGCCCTCGCCATGGAACGGGCTGGCGGCCAGAACGGCGCGGATCTCAGCGGTGAGCTCCAGATCCGGCAGTGGTCCGACCGGGCCCCGGCGCTGCCGGTCCGGCTGCGGGTTACGATGCCGGTAGACGCTCGCCCGGGCCATGCGCCAGATCCGGCAGACATGGGCCAGGCCATAGGGCTGGCCGTTGCTCGGCGAGAGGGCCCGGCTCATCGCCTCGACCTCCTCTGGGCTAAAGGGCGGCCGCTCTCCAGCACGGCAATCTTGGCCTCCAGCAGTTCGCGCTCCAGCAGCATTGCGCCGAGCCGGGCTTTGAGCCGCTCGGTTTCCACGGTCTCGCCGGTGGCCGGGCGGGTGGCGAGACTGGCCTCGCCGGCGGCCAGGAAGGCCTCGCGCCAGTCGCTGAGGGTGGCGGCCGTCACGCCCAGGGAGCGGGAGACCGTCTCCAGATCCTCACCGCGCAGCAGGCGCAGAACCGCCTCACGCTTGCGCTGGCGCGACATGCGCCCGCCACGGCCCAGACCGGCCGCATCCTTCATCATCTCTGTCATCGTCATCACCCTTCTGCGGATCCCGTCCGCTTACAGGGTGTCTCAGGAAACTGTAGGGCAGAGGACACCGGATCGACCGGGAGCAGGGAATCGGCGCTTCTACAGGTCTCTGATCGCCAAGGATTGGCCCCATTGGGCGAGTAGCCCATGGAGCATGGCTGAACAGAACTCGCAATCTCTCGATGCGGCGGTTGAGGAGACGATGGATCTGGCCCATCAGGCCATCGAGCAGACCCGCGCCGAAATCGCCCGCTCGCAGGCCTTGAGCCAAACCGAAGCCGGCCTTGCGCAAGCCATCAAACAGATCGCTGAAGAGCACGGCACTCCTGCTGACGAGTGATCAGGAAAAACCATGAGTGGTGGCTGGTCCCCAATCAGCGCCGCGCCACGCGACGGCACGCCTGTGATCCTCTGGATGGCTGAGGACGAGGCTCCGCCCTCTCTCCCACTGACCGTAGGGTTTTGGACCGTCAATCCTATGGCAGGGGTCGACTATTGGCGGATCTTTGGCGATCCGCCGCGCTTCTGCTCTGATCGGCAGATCAGGGGATGGAAACCGCTCCTTCGCGAATGAGAAGATCGTCAGCGAATGTCCGATGGCCGTGTATGGAACCGCGCTACAACCACACGCTTTCGGCAAGACTTACCTCGAAAATCCACCCGTGCTAACTCGGAAGGCGGCCTCACGTTTCGTAATTTGCGGCTAACCTGAACGCATTGCGGGTGAAGCAGGCGACGGCGAGGTTCCCCCTCGAACGGCGGCGGGGCAGCACCGGCCCACCCGCTCCATCTCTCCCTCCCTCGCTGTAGGGGAGGAGCTCAACGGCAGAGCGATGGATTTCCACGCTCGAAGATGCGGCGCTCCAGTCCTGCCTCACGAGACTGTCCTTAAACTGATGCGGTAAGTTTAAGTGATGCTCACGAAGAGATTGGCTCCCAGAGAGGGCCTCGAACCGTGTCCGAAATGCGGAGCCGGGCAGGCCATCCTACCGCCCAAGATCGAAGCCGCAGGCATCGTGCGGTGCGCCCAGTGTGGCCGACAGCATGGGAGCCTTGATGAGGTGCAAAACGAGCTCGCCAGCAAGGCCCGCGAGGACAGTTTGCAGAAGATGCAGCAAATCTACCGAAACCGCCCCACAGGGAAGAACCGCTCGTTTTGAGTGGGCTGGGCCGAGGCGGTTGTGGGTAGGGCAGAGTTGGATTCTAAAACTGCGGAGGAACAAGAGTGATCAGGTGGCTTGATGTGAGTGCCGCGCCGCGTAACGGTACACCCGTGATCCTATGGGTTGAGGATAAGAAAGCCCCACCAACCTATCCGGTCACAGTTGGCGTCTGGGAAACCAACGACATCACGGGAGTAAGCTGCTGGCGTATCTTCGCAGACCATTATGGCACCCCCAACTACTTCGATCAGCACATCCGCGACTGGATGCCACTGCCTCGACTGCCGAATGCCTGACGACCTGCGCTCGCCGATCAAGCACCACCTGGTGCTGCACCGGAGCGACCCGGAGCAGGGGATCCGGCGCTTCTACAGCCTGATGATCGAGCGGGATCTGTTCGGGACCGTGCGCCTGGTCCGCAACTAGTGCCGGATCGGGACCAAGGGCAGGAGAAAGCCGAGGAGTTCGCCAGCGAAGATGAGGCTGGTACAGCCTTGGAAGCCTTCGCTCAAGAGAAACGGCGGCAGGGCTACCGGGATCTGTGTGTCAGAACTCGTTAGACAAGTCTCTGATTGTCCTCATTAGAGATGTCACCTCCGGGGAGTGACTGCTGAGAGCTCAACCCACCTTGAACAGGCTCTTGCCTTGGCCGCGCCGCCGCGGGGCGCTGTTGCTCCGGCTCATGTCGAGCTCCTTCTGCCGCTCGGCAATGTAGGCCAGAACCGGACCCAGCCGCTTGTTCTCGACAACTGCCGCCTGATCCACCTGCTGACGGCGGTCAAAGGGCCTGTACGGCAGCTCCAGGCCCTTGTGCTTGATGGCAAAGCGCCCATCCGGATAGTCGTAGACGGTCACCCGCTGGCGGGCGAGGGACAGCGTGATCGCGTTCGGCTCGAGAATGAACAGCACCTGGTCGTACTGCAGGGTCAGATTGCGCGAGACCGTCCGCTCCTCCCGCCAGGCGAACACGTCATCCAGCTCATCGTCCTCGCTGAGCGGGCGATGCAGGTCCTTGTCGCTGTAGGGCGCCTTGGCAAAGCGGCGGTTGAAGTCCGCCATGAATGCCGGCAGGAAGGCATTGCCCGCCTCAAGGGTCGAGATCCCAGCCAGGCGCATCTCCTTGACCAGGCGGTCCTGCAAGGTGCCGTTGGCGCGCTCGACGCGGCCTTTGGCTTGGGGCGAGTTGGCGCAGATGATGTCGATGTTGAGCTGATGCAGCGCCCGCCCGAACTGGGTCATGCCGTCACCGCCCACCGCTCCTTTGCCGTTGACGCGGAAGACGGCATGCTTGTCGGAGTAGAACGCCACCGGCTTGCCGTAGGCCTCCAGGTACTCCCGGGTCGATCGGAAATAATCAAAGGTCGACTCGGTCTCGACGAACTTCAGGTGCATCAGCCGGCTGGTGGCATCGTCAATGTAGACCAGAAGCGTGCAGGGTGGGCCGCGATCCTCGAACCAGGAGTGCTCGGAGCCGTCGATCTGGACGAGTTCGCCGACGCAGTCGCGCCGATAGCGCGGCTGGTGCACCCCTTTGAGCTTCTGCCGGCGCTCCTGCCAGAGACCCGCCGCGATCATCCAGCGCCGGATCGTCTCGACACCCAGATCGATGCCGTGCCGCTCGGCGAGCTTCTCGCAGGCGAGCGTCGGGCCGAAATCGGCATAGTTGGCTGTGATCAGCGCCAGCACCTCGGTCCGCAGCGCCGCCGGGTAGGAGCGGTTGCTGGGCTTGCCGCGCCGGCGCGACACCAAGGCCGTGGGACCACCGGTCTGATAGGCCTTGAGTAATCGGAACACTTGGCGCCGTGTGATCCGCAGCAGTTGGGCAGCTTCGCGCACCGTAATTCGCTCCGCCACGACGTCCCGCAGAATGTGAACCCGATCGATCTCCGGCCGGCTCATCCCGATCACCGTCATCAGACCCAATCTCCCCAGCACCATCACCCAGGGAGAGTGACATTTGTAACGGGGAGAGGAGTGACCTTTCTAACGGGGTTCTACAGTTTGTATGCCGCCAGTCCCTTATTAGGGAACGCCTGCCTCGACTGGGGGCTTCCATGGTGGCGGTTTATGTTCTTGTCGGGATCATCGGCGCGTTGATCACGGCCCCGATACTCTGGTGGCGATACGGACCACTCGTGGCGTTTCTTGGAGCACCATTTGGGGCAAGCTTGCTGGTCTTGGCCTTGGTACTCCTGCTGGCTTTGCGTTCCAATAGTCGCAGCCATGATGAACGCTAAGCCTCAGCCCCAAGCCTGCAGCGCTCGTTCCATACTGCGGCTTATGCGAAATTGCGCGGCCGCTTTTTCATGCGCGCACGAGAAGTAGCGTGGACGGGTTGAGCCGTGCAAAAGGGAACGATGCGCACGATCCCGATCTACACGGCAGCGGCCTTGGCCGAGATTGCTGGGTGCTTCGCCTTCTGGGCGTGGTTCCGGCTCGACAAGTCGATCCTGTGGCTAGTGCCAGGGATGGTTTCGCTGGCGGCCTTCGGCTGGCTTCTGGCCTTGGTTCCTGCCGAGCAGGCCGGACGCGCCTATGCGATCTATGGAGGCATTTATTTCGCGGCTTCACTGGTGTGGCTTTGGGCCGTCGAGGGAGTACGGCCTGATCGGTGGGACCTGATCGGAGCTGCCGTCTGCCTGACAGGGGCAGCAATCATCCTGTGGAGCCCGCGAACCGTCTAGGGCGGAACGGTTTGTGCGTCATTCCATACTGGGGGTTATGCAAATTATGAAGACTGCATTCCTGCGCGCGCGAGGCGTTCCGACAGAACCTGGATCAACTCGAAATGGGCCGCCCGGGCCTGTTCCATCTCACGACCGAGACTGGTGCCCGCTAAGGCATTGATCTGCTTTTCCTCATAGGCAATTCGCTGCCGAATGCTTTCGGGAGTGGTGTGCTTTGCCGCCTCTTTTTGCACCCATCTGGATAGTTGACCGTTCGGCTTAGGCATCAGACGCTCAGGGTTGCATGTCCCATAAGGTCAATGCCCCAAGGAATGATCGGGAGGCTTAGCTTACGTCAGCGGAAGGCTTCAAATCCTCGTGAGGGGAGTTTCGCGTCTCAGTCGGTCAAGCAACCTCTGCGCCGTTCCCCAGTTCCCTAAAAGGCAACTCTGCGAAATTCGCGGTCTGGTTCTTAACCTTTCGCGTGCGAGCCAGCAGCCGGGAGACCATAGCGCGGAGATGGGCCTTCACCCGAGCGGCCTGAGCCTCTTTGATCAGGACCATAGTGTTGTTTGAATCGGCCATCGAAGCTTTCTCGCCCTGAACCAACATCAGAACATTCCTGTAAGATTTAAGTTCCCCTGAGTGCAAATATTTTTGGCTTCTTAAAATAATGCCATTGTATAAGCATCATAAAACCGCAGATTAATAATTACATATGTTAATGACTTTAAGCTTTAACTCGGTAATACATCTTCCCGGTTCCATCTGCCCCTACGGAACCGTTCCTAGAGCGCCCTCTGTTTAGACGGGCGCTCTTTTTTTGCGGCGAGGTCTGCTTGCGCATCCCATACACGGCCATCGGAATTATGCGATGATCATCTCAATCGCGAAGAAGCGGCTTCCATCCGCGGATTTGCCTGTCGGAGCAAAAATGCGGCGGATCTCCAAAGATCCACCAATAGCCGAGACCTGCCTTGGGATTGACCGTCCAATACCCCACAGTCAGCGGGAGAACAGGCGGGACATCGTCCTCGGCCACCCAAAGGATCACAGGCGTGCCGTCGCGTGGCACGGTGCTGATCGGGGACCAGCCACCACTCATGGTTTTTCCTGATCACTCGTCAGCAGGAGCGCCGTGTTCCTCGGCAATCTGTTCGATGGCTTGCGCAAGGTCGGCTTCGGTTTGGCTCAAGGCCTGCGAACGGGCGATCTCTGCGCGGGTCTGCTCGATGGCCTGATGGGCCAGATCCGTCGCCTTCTCAACCGCCGCATCGAGAGATTGTGTGTTCTGTTCAGCCATGATCCTGGGCTACACGCCCAATGGGGCCAATCCTTGACGATCAGGGCTCCTGAGAGCCGCGCCGCCGCTTGGCCCGGGCGACGACCGCCAGCGCCTTTCCGGCCTCGATCTCGCTGGCGAACTCCTCAACCTTCTCCTGCCCGTTGGTGCCGATCCTTCCCCAGTTGCGCACTAACCGGATCGTCCCGAACAGTCGCGCTCGATCATCAGCGCGTAGAAGCGCCGCATTCCCTGCTCCGGGTCGATCCGGTGCAGCACCAAGTGGTGCTGCACCGGCGAACGCTCATCGTCCTTCATCGGATTGAGCAGGCGCTAGTCCTCGTCCTCGGTTGGGTCGGTGATTGGCACCAGGAACACGATATAGCTGTCCCGATCCTCGTCAGTCGCATCGCCGTCTAGGCGAGCCTGGGCAAATGTCTTTTCCCATTTCGAGATTTCGTCCTCGAACGCACCCCGGACAAACAGGTCCTTTCGATCGCCAGACCAGAGCGGCTTTCCCTCTGTCTCAAAAATCAGAAGATCCTCGAAGAATGCTTCATCATCGAGGAGACCTTGAACGTCGTCCTTGCTCCCGGAAACAACAACTGTCGGCCGGCCAGCAATCTCAATGGTTTGCATCACTCGCTCCTGTTTGTGGATGTTGTTTTCAGAATCTAACTCTGTCCTACCCTCATCCGCCCCGGCTTTGCCGAAAACCCCGCTCCGCAGCCGCTCCAACGCGGCTCGGAGACCGAAATCGAGACGGGCCAGTACCTTTCCCTTGCCGCAGGGAGGGGCCAGCCACTGGCCATTTTCAAAGGCTCTGACGCGTGGTTTCGTAGGCCATGAAGGCGTCCGGGCCGTCCCGGCATCGGATGTGGAAGAGGAGTCGGATCGGGGTCGAAGGATGGCCGGGAACCGCAACTGTTTGGCGGGTCGCAACAAGATTTGCGGCGGCCGTCAGGGTACGCCATCCGCCAAGACCAAACGCAACCGCCGCCCCTCGTGGGACGCCGACTGCCTGCACCAGCTTCCCCTGGGCTACTCGACCGAACGAGACAAGCGGTGATGGCGACTCTCCGCGACATCGGCAATGCCGTACTCGATTATCAATTCCCATGGGACTATGCCGACGATGGCGCTTTTCTAACCAAGATGACCGGCCTGCTGTTCTGGTCCTTCGGCCTCGTCGCCTGCGGCTGGATGCTGTTCGGCGTCATCGGCCAGGTTTACTCCCTTTTCACCGACAACACGCGCCCCCCAGTGCAGTCCCGGAGGATCAGATTCCTCCTGGACACGATGATGGCCTTTGCCGTCTTCGCCGCTGCCCTCTACGTCATCGCCTACTTCGCCATCGTCGGCTTCTAACCCCACCGCCAAAACGAGATTCCCTTGGCAAAACTGCCCGACACCTTCGGCACCGATGAGTTCACTGCGCCATCGGTTGATGGTCCTGGGAATCACCTCCAGGGCGGCCACGATGAGGCTGAAAACTTAATCCATTCGAGCGCACCCTTCGCGTGCAGCGGCTATAAGTGTAACTGCTGTAACCTCTCCAAAGCAGAGCCCCTAAATGGTAATCGTGTTGATGCTAGCTGCCTGGGTAGGCGGGTTGATAACAGCCATTGCACTCTGGCCCTTTGGGTGGCTCATTGCGCTTGCTGGCGCGCCATTCGGGGGAAGTGCCCTAGTGCTGATAGTGTCTGTCCTCGTGGCTTTGCGGGACGCCTACGCAGAGAAAGCTCGTTCGAACCAACACCTGAGCACAAGCACGCTACCGCTAATTCGCCAGCGCCCGAGAAGCTACTAACCAGTTACATCCCCTCATTCCATACTGCGCCTTAGGCGAATTACGCAGCCTGCTTGAGTTGAGTTTGGCGGTGAGCTTTCAAGTGGGAGAGCATGACTTGAACATGAGCCTTGACCCGTGCGGCCTGCGCCTCCGCAATCAAGGTTTCGGCGACAGCCCGACGATCGGATGGCTTGCGATCAGTCCTCCGATCCGCCCCCGACACCCCGACCACCTTTTTTCCTCTATGACAAAGCATATTTTCACCCGTTCAGCAGCATTTCTTATGCTTTACCTTAGCATTTACCCCCTGCGAGTTAGATATGCTGGAACATGAGGGCGCTGAAAGCGGAGATGTACGTAGGGATTGCCCGAGCAGACACAGCGGATCAGATCGGATAGTGAGGTGGGATCGGCACCGTTACTTTTATCCCTACGGGCCGAACCTTTAAAGCGCCCTCGTGGGAAGAGAGGGCGCTTTCTTTTGCCAAGATGGGATGTTTCAGGACGAGCGGTCTCACAGATCGCGGCTGCCCCGCCTCGCCTACACCAGTTCCATACTGGGCGTTATGCGAAATTCGCGGCTACCGCACAAAGAGCTAACCCTCGGATCCGAGGAGGCGCATACTGGCTGACCTTGAGAGGAGGCTGTGATGTTTGCAGTCCTACTCTGCCTTCCAGTCCTCCTGATGCTGACAAGCGTCTGTCTGGCCCGTCCCCTCCGCTATCCAGTGGCCTCACAATCATGCCGTTCAGGACGGCAGCCCATGCCGAACCTGAATGCGCTCATCCTGCGCAGCAGCCCACGCGTGTTCGCGACCGGCCGCCTGATCAAGGGCCTCTACTACGCCGAGGTCCCGAAAGGGATGAACGCCATGGCGGCCTTCTACATGGCCTGTGATCGGCTCCTCGAACGGAAACCGTTTCTGATGATGGACTTCCGTTCCAACGAGTTCTTCCTTGACGGTGACCGGGATGGCTGCGTCGATGCGACCGGGACATTGGCACCGCCGGAGATTGATCCGGCGGATTTCCTGCCTGCTGTCGATGGAGCCGAAGAGCTTTGTAACGAGGACCTCCTCGGCCAACGCAAGTTCAACGACTTAGCCGCTACCCCATAAAGGGGCTTACGCGCAATTCGCGGACGATTTTCCACGCGCGCGACATGAGTTTGAACCAGGAGTAGGATCGTCGTCTGTTTAGGAGATATGCCATGGAGATTAATGGGCGCTGCCACTGTGGCTTCATCACCTTTGAGGCTGACGTCGATCCGGAGGAGGTGCGGCTCTGCCACTGCACCGATTGCCAGACGCTTTCGGGGTCAGCCTTCCGCGCTACGGTTCCTACACGCCAGGGTGCATTCACACTGCGCTCGGGCGAGGTGAAGAACTACGTGAAGATTGGAACGAGTGGAGCGAGACGACGTCACGGGTTCTGCCCCGAATGCGGATCGCCCATCTACTCGACGTCGGAGGATGCTGGACCAAAGGTCTACAATCTTCGGGTCGGAACGATCCATCAGCGTCGCGAACTGGTGCCACGAACGCAGATTTGGTGCCGTTCGGCCCTGCCCTGGACCACCGACATCAAGACCCAAGAGCGTTATGAAATGGGTCCAGATGGGCGTTCACAAACCGTCACTGGGCGTGTTCCATAAACGGCCTTCCGCGACTTTTGCGGGCTACCATTTCTTGCTGTCCAAGCAGCAAAAAGGCCCGGGTTGCCCCGGGCCTCTTGTGCAGCTGTTGCTGCGGCGATCTTAGTAGGTGCCGAACTTGAAGTTCAGCTTGGCGCGGGCGACGAAGAATTCCTGCTCGTCATTGTTCTGCGGCAGGAACACATTGACCGGCCCTCCGCCAACCGGAGTAAAGGTCCCGATGGGGCGAGTGCTGTCATCGTCTTGATCGATGCTGACCCACAGACCCTCGAGGCCGAAGGTCACCGCCGAGGAGCCGAACCAGTTCACCGGCAGGGCCCACTCGACACCGCCGCCGACCGTCCAGCCGGTGTTGTCCTCCGTGTAGGCCAGACCACCGGTAGCGTAGACCAGGAAGCGGTCGAAGGCGACACCGGCGCGCAGGCGCGCCGAGCCCCACCAATCCACACCGTTCTCGAACTCGCCGGCCACAAAGTCCCCGCCAGCAAAGCCCGGGCCGGGGATGAACACCACATTGGAGTTGTTGCCGCTATCAATCCCCTGGATGTCGGCCTCGGCACCGATCACCCACGAGCCGATCTGGTAGTTGTAGCCGATCTGGCCACCGCCGGTGAAGGTGGCGTCGTTGTTATTGCCGAAGATGAGTGTACCTCCCTCCAGGCCGCCCGGAATGCCGGGGCCTGTCAGGATCACCGGGTCGTTGTTGCTGTCACGCCAGCCTGCGCCGAGGTTGCCACCGACATAGAAGCCGGTCCAGGTGAAGATCGGCGCGAGAATCGGCGCCGGAGGCGGAGCCTGGCTGGGAAGATCGGCAGCGGAAGCTGCGGAGACAGCCGCCGTTGCGAGGGCTGTTGCAGCAAGTAGACTAAGTATACGAGTTTTCATGAGCAATCCCCTGTGTGCGAAGATCCACACGGGGGGAGTATGGACCAATGGCCAAGAAGGCCTATAGCAAAGATGCAACACTTCGTTGGTTTCTGCTATTTACGTCAGTATCGCTGATGTGAATACATGCCTTTCAGTCCATGAATACATTTGTCGGATTTGACAAGCAGGGCGTGGCATGGCCTACTGGCTTGGCCTCGGAGTAACCCCCGAAGGCGAGGACATCACCGAAAAACCCTGCCCTTCCCGGGGCAGGGTTTTTTGATGGCACACTCGATTCGACCACCCAGTTCCATAAACGGCCTTATCGGCATTACGCGTGTAGAACCCCGTTAGAAAGGTCACTCCTCTCCCCGTTACAAATGTCACTCTCCCTGGGTGATGGTGCTGGGGAGATTGGGTCTGATGACGGTGATCGGGATGAGCCGGCCGGAGATCGATCGGGTTCACATTCTGCGGGACGTCGTGGCGGAGCGAATTACGGTGCGCGAAGCTGCCCAACTGCTGCGGATCACACGGCGCCAAGTGTTCCGATTACTCAAGGCCTATCAGACCGGTGGTCCCACGGCCTTGGTGTCGCGCCGGCGCGGCAAGCCCAGCAACCGCTCCTACCCGGCGGCGCTGCGGACCGAGGTGCTGGCGCTGATCACAGCCAACTATGCCGATTTCGGCCCGACGCTCGCCTGCGAGAAGCTCGCCGAGCGGCACGGCATCGATCTGGGTGTCGAGACGATCCGGCGCTGGATGATCGCGGCGGGTCTCTGGCAGGAGCGCCGGCAGAAGCTCAAAGGGGTGCACCAGCCGCGCTATCGGCGCGACTGCGTCGGCGAACTCGTCCAGATCGACGGCTCCGAGCACTCCTGGTTCGAGGATCGCGGCCCACCCTGCACGCTTCTGGTCTACATTGACGATGCCACCAGCCGGCTGATGCACCTGAAGTTCGTCGAGACCGAGTCGACCTTTGATTATTTCCGATCGACCCGGGAGTACCTGGAGGCCTACGGCAAGCCGGTGGCGTTCTACTCCGACAAGCATGCCGTCTTCCGCGTCAACGGCAAAGGAGCGGTGGGCGGTGACGGCATGACCCAGTTCGGGCGAGCCCTGCATCAGCTCAACATCGACATCATCTGCGCCAACTCGCCCCAAGCCAAAGGCCGCGTCGAGCGCGCCAACGGCACCTTGCAGGACCGCCTGGTCAAGGAGATGCGACTGGCTGGGATCTCGACCCTTGAGGCGGGCAATGCCTTCCTGCCGGCATTCATGGCGGACTTCAACCGCCGCTTTGCCAAGGCGCCCTACAGCGACAAGGACCTGCATCGCCCGCTCAGCGAGGACGATGAGCTGGATGACGTGTTCGCCTGGCGCGAGGAGCGGACGGTCTCGCGCAATCTGACCCTGCAGTACGACCAGGTGCTGTTCATTCTCGAGCCGAACGCGATCACGCTGTCCCTCGCCCGCCAGCGGGTGACCGTCTATGACTATCCGGATGGGCGCTTTGCCATCAAGCACAAGGGCCTGGAGCTGCCCTACAGGCCCTTTGACCGCCGTCAGCAGGTGGATCAGGCGGCGGTCGTCGAGAACAAGCGGCTGGGCCCGGTTCTGGCCTATATCGCCGAGCGGCAGAAGGAGCTCGACATGAGCCGGAGCAACAGCGCCCCGCGGCGGCGCGGCCAAGGCAAGAGCCTGTTCAAGGTGGGTTGAGCTCTCAGCAGTCACTCCCCGGAGGTGACATCTCTAATGAGGACAATCAGAGACTTGTCTAACGAGTTCTGACACAAACGCCACAGTCACGCTAGAGATCCAACTGACTATGTCGGTAGGGCCTCTAAGGGAAGGCTGGTCCCCAATCAGCACCGCGCCGCGCGACGGCACGCCCGTAATCCTCTTGATGATCGAGGACGAGACCCCACCTGAGGTCCCGCTGACCGTGGGGTTTTGGACCCTGAATCCCAAGGCCGGGATCGGCTACTGGCGCTTCTTTGGCGATCCGCCGCGCTTCTGCTCTGATCGGCAGATCAGGGGATGGAAACCGCTCCTTCGCGAATGAGAAAAACCGCGCCTGCCGCCTCGGCCGACTCGTTGGCAGAAAAACGCTGTGATTTAATCGTGCTGGAACCTGCCAAACCGTTGCGGTTCTCGGCCATTGGATGGCCCATCTGGTAAGGGAAAGGGACCGGCCCGTCCCGATTTCGGTCTTCGAGCCCAGATCCCGGACCTTAGCGGGTCAACGTGGCCTGCAGGGTGGCGCGGTGCAAGACGAAGGGCATACCAATCCCCCCTTCATCTACCGGCCGCGACATCATGCCTGCAATGCCGGGGCGGGGGTTGCCCGCCGGAGAGCGCACGAGCCCTCCGGCGAAAAAACTGGTTAAAGGACATAGAAATCGGCGGCGGTGAGCTTGAGGTTCTTGCTAATGTCGCTGAAGCAGATGCCCGCCTTGGCTCCGGTGCCATCGCTATCGTAATAGAGTTTGCCGGTGTACTTGTCGTAAATCGCGCGATCGCTGGCGTCGTGAGCCTTGCCGGTCAGGTTGATGTGGAACGCGCCTGCCTTGAGTTTGCCGTTGCCACCGACTTTGGTGAAGTCGGCGTTGTCGAGCATGATCGTATCATCCACGATGCGGAAGTCCTTGATGAAGTCCCTGCCGCTCTTGGGCGAGGTGTCGAACACGAAGGCATCGCGCCCGGCCTTACCCCACATCGTGTCGCGCCCGGCCCCACCCACGATGACGTTGTCGAGGGCATTGCCGATGAGATAGTCGTTGCCACCAGTGCCGTTGATCTCAACCGGCAGCACAGGCTGCGCGGGCGGTGTTGGCGGTACTGGCGGTGCGGACGGCGTCACCAACTGACCGAGCGAGAACGAGCCGTTCTCGAACTGAAACACCTCGACGCTGGTCAGATAGTCAGAGCCCGCAAGACCGCGCTTGTCGGTGACAACGACATCGCCGTTCCCCTGGACCGCAAAGGAGTAGTCCGAGGAACTGCCGTGATACTTGACGCCGTCGAGGCCAATGCCGCCGTCGATATAGTCGTTGCCAGCACCGCCAAAGAAAGCGTCGTTGCCGCCGTCGCCGTAGAGCGAATCGTTGTCGCCCCAGCCCTCGATGGCGTCGTCGCCCGCGCCGCCGTGAATGAGATCGGCGTAGTCGTTGCCCTCGAACCAGTCGTTGCCACTGTTGACAACGGTGTTCGAGATCGTTGCGCCCGTGGCGTGATTGACGGTCATGTTGAGACCGATGATGCCGCCGATAATCGTGCCGCCGGAAAAGACCCCGATGTCATGGAAGGTATAGGTCGACCCAGTGTGCCACGTGTAGTTCGAGCCAATGTCGAAAGCGGTGCCGACCATGTGGAAGCTGGCGAAGGAACCGTTGTCGGCGATCAGGTCAGGAAGCGCATAACTGCCTGTCATGTCGGCCAGGGTGGTATTGGCAAAGGGGACATAACCGCCTCTGCCAGCGATGTTCTCGATAACGAAATGAGCCATTGGAGTAGTCCTTATCAGGGAGTTGGGGATTAACGGCCGTCGCCGTCTGTGGAGAAGCCGCAAGGCAGTTGGTCGAGGCAATCCTCGTCCCAGGACTTCCGGCCGGTGCGCTTGGCCTGGTCGGCATCGCAATAGGCTGAAAATCCTGGACGAGGCCGGGAACCGTCTTTCAAGCGTGTTCCCTGCAAATCCACAATGATCTACGGCGGATCGGCTCTCGTGGACTTGTCGTAATCAGCCACTCTTTTTGTGCTGACTGCCACTAGATCCTCGGCCCAGAGGATTTGACGGGTTGGGGATGGCGGAGGAGGGGCAGGCATTCGGGGGCGACTAACACCTCGATACTTCGCGCCACTCCGGGCTGACGGCGGATCAAGCCGGCGCGTTCCAAGGTCAGGATCATCTGGTGCACGGAAGGCGGAGTGACCTGGAAATGGCTCTGCATGTCGGTTTCGGCCGGGGGACGGCCATGGACGCGGGTGTAGGCATCAATGAAGGCCAGGTACTGGCCCTGCCTGTCAGTGAAGCTTTTCTCAGACATTCGCCACACGCTCGATTCATCGGCTGATTCAGCTGGGTCTCTCATGCGGGAGGCCGAGATGAACATATGCTACCGGGTTGAGCTGAGCGAGGCCGAGCGTGCCAACCTCCAGGCGATGCTCAGCGGCGGCAAGCAGGCCGCTCGCACGCTCAAGCGCGCGCAGATCCTGCTGGCGGCCGATGCTGGCGTGCCAGACGAGACGATTGCCCAAAGTATCGCGGTCGGCGGCGCGACCGTGTATCGGACCAAGCGCCGCTTCGTGGAGGGCAACCTGGAGCGGGCCCTCAGCGAGGAGCCCCGTCCCGGCGCCGCCCGCAAGCTCTCAGGCCCGGAGGAGGCGCTGCTGGTGGCAACCGCCTGCGCAAAGCCGCCCGCGGGCCGGGCCCGCTGGACGCTGGAACTCTTGGCCGGCGAGATCGTGCGGCTCACCCAACATGAGAGCCTGTCGCGGGAGACGCTGCGCCGGCGACTCTGCGAGAACGCGCTCAAGCCCTGGCGGCAGAAGATGTGGTGCGTTCCGAAGATTGATGGCGAATACGTCGCCCGCATGGAGGACGTGCTTGATCTCTACGCCGAGCCGTCCGATCCGCAGCACCCGGTGGTTTGCTTTGATGAGAGCCCAGTCCAGCTCATCGGCGAGACGCGTCAGCCGCTCCCGGCCACGCCCGGGCAGATCGAGCGGGTCGATTATGAGTATCGCCGCTGTGGTACGGTGAACCTGTTCGTAGTCCTTGACGCGCATCGGCCCTGGCGCCGGGTCAAGGTCAGCGAGCAACGCACGGCATGCGACTTCGCCCGGTGCATGCGCGAACTTGTAGATGTCGACTTTCCGCAGGCCGAGCGGATCCGGGTCGTGATGGACAACCTGTCGACGCACACGCCCGGTTCGCTCTACCAGGCTTTCCCGCCTGACGAGGCGCATCGCCTCCTGCAGCATCTGGAGTTCCACTACACCCCCAAGCATGCGAGTTGGTTGAACATGGTCGAGATCGAGATTGGGGTGCTCAAGGGCCAGTGCCTGGATCGGCGTATTGACACGCGCGAGGAGCTCGAGCGGGAAATCGCTGCCTGGGAGCGCGAGCGTAACGCCGCCGGCGCACGCATCACCTGGATGTTCACGACCGAAAAGGCCCGGGCCAAAATGGGCCGCGCCTATCCCAAACCCGGCCCTCTCGAGCCACTCGCCAAAAGGTCATGATCACTGTGCCGAGGATCTAGGGCCTCGGACCGGAAATGAGACTCCTGGCTTCTGTGCGAGGCCGAGCTGTGATTCACTGCCTGGACTGGGAGGTGGATTATGGGTCATTGCTATTCCCTGGATCTGCGGGTGCGCGTCGCCGACTTTGTCGATGCAGGTCATTCCTGCCGGGCGGCAGCCCAGCACTTTGACGTCAGCGAGAGTTTCGCCATCAAGCTGGTGCAGCGGAAGCGGCGGTTCGGCTCGCCGGCACCGGCCCGGCAAGGCCGTCCGCCCGGACGCGGCAAGCTGGTGCCCTATGAGAGCTTCTTGATCCAGACGGTCGAGGCCGAGCCGGCCATCACCATGCCCGAGCTGGCCGCAAGGCTGCTGACTGAGCATGGGATCGTTGCGGCTCCCGCGATGCTCTCGCGCTTCCTGTGCCGGCACGGCTTCTCATATAAAAAAATGCCTGATGGCGGCGGAGTGCGCACGCGCCGATGTGCGGGATGAGCGCCGGGTCTGGCATGCCCAGCGCCAGCCGCGCATGCGCCAGGAGACGCACCGGCTGGTGTTCCTGGACGAGACGTATGTCAACACCAAGATGACGCGCCTGCGCGGGCGGAGCCGCAGGGGCCAGCGCCTACGCATGAAAGCTCCCTTTGGACACTGGAAAACCCATACCTTTCTGGCTGGGCTACGGTGCAACGAGTTGTGCGCGCCGTGGATCATCGATGGCCCGATCACCCGGTTGGCGTTCGAGGCTTACATTGAGACGCAGCTCGCGCCGACGCTGCGCAAAGGCGATGTGGTGATTCTCGACAACCTGGCTGTCCACAAGAGCGAGAAGGCCGCTCAGTGTCTGAAGCAACGCGGAGCCTGGTTCCTGTTTCTACCTGCTTATTCGCCTGATCTTAATCCAATTGAACAGGCCTTTGCCAAGATCAAAGCGCACTTGCGCAAGGCCGAGGCCCGAACGTTCGACGCGCTCTGGCGAGCGCTCGGTGAGATCTGCAACCTGTTCGAACCACAAGAGTGCTGGAACTACCTTAAGGCTGCCGGATATGCGTCCGTTTAACCGTCCGATGCTCTAGCGTACCTTGCAGCCCTCTGAGTGCGAGGCGAAGGTGTTAGGAGGGCGAGCATCGTGTCTGTGTCGTCAAGGACGAGGAAAGAACCCGTCCTACGCTCCCCCTGCCGTCAAACTGAGCAAAAACTTAGGTCGCGATGAGAGAGGCGCGCACCGCACGTGGGGTCTTGCCATTCCAGCGTCGGCACGCATGTGTCAGGGCGCTCACCTCATGGAAGCCCAGAAGCCATGCGATTTGTGATATCTGCAGATCGCGTTCGCCGAGATAGGTCATGGCGAGTTCATGACGAAGCTTGTCCAGGATTTCGCCATACGTTGTCCCTTCCGCCGCAAGGCGACGCGCAAAGGTCCGATCGCTCAGGCCCAACCGACGGGCCACCTCTCGGCTCTGGGTTTTCGCGTGAGGCAGCATGGGAGCGAGGATATTCTCGACGCTTGTTCGTAGCGCACTAGTGTTCGAAGCGCGCCGCGCCAGAATCTCTTCGCAGGATTCCTGCATCAGTTCGCTCAGATAAGCGTCCGCGCTTACCAGTGGGAGTTCATGGACGCTGGCGTCGAATGCAAGTTTATCGCTCCAGCCGTCATACTCGATCTCGGTGCCGAAGAAGTGCCTCATGGGTGAGGCCTCACCTTTTCGGTGGTGCGCGAAGCTGACTCGGCTCGGGATCAGCTGCCGTCCCGTCAATGAACGACACATCCCAAGCAAGAGCGTCATAATGAACTCGATCTGGTGGCGATCGAGGTGTCGGGAGACACCGGAGTACGCGATCGTGATCGAGCATTCTTCGCTGTTCGAATAGGTTATCTGCACCGCCTTGTTTGTTACCTGACAGTAGCGTTGCAGCCTTTCCAGGCCTTCGCCCAACCGGGCCGCGGAGGCAACTGCATAGTACAGCCTTCCCGCCAATCGGAGGTCCACGTCCTGGGCCAAGTGGAAACCGAGCAAATCATCCTTCAACGCCTTGGACACCGCAACCAGGAATCTGATCTGGGCTTCGGCACCGACCCGGGCGGCCCGATCATCCAGGACGAGTGCAGCTAGATCATTCACTTTCAGCAGAGCCTCGACATTCTGGCCAGCATCCCGGACCCGCGCCGCCGCGAGGCGGAGAATTGCCCCACTTGCTGTTGGCATCCGCGCCAACGACCGGGCCGAATGCCTGTGACTGCCAGTCGACGCATCCGTGACTTGGCTGGTGCCCATGCGACGCCCCCCAATGCTGTTCGGCCCCATACTTTGGCAGGAAATCGCAAAAAATGGCAATGGTGAGCAATTCGACACGTGGACGGGGCCGCTATGACTGGGCCGTCACGCGAGCGGGTGTCTGGCACCGGTCGCTGCTTCCAGCAAAAATTTCACTTTGCCACCCCAAGGACCTGAAATGGCGACCTTCACCCTCTCGAACGCTGCTGGGTGCGGCTTTGATATGTCCACGACCAATGGATCTGGTTTTGCGTTCGTCGAGGCCAATCCATCCATCACGGAAACCCTGATTTATTCTGACCTTCGCCCACTGGCCTGGACTGGTTGATGCGACCAACAACGCTTGCGAACGCGCCCTCAGACCCGCCGTCATTCAGCGCAAGGTGACCAACGGCTATCGCTCCATGTGGGCCGCCGAGGGCGAAGCGGACATACGCACGGTCGTTGACACGGCTCGTCTCGGTCCGGCCACCAATGCGTTCAACACAATCCTTCAGACTGTGTCCGCCTGAACCTCAGTGCGAAATAAGGGCGTGGGTAATTGCGTGTCGATGTACGCCCGCGGCATGAGCGTGCGCGAGATCCAGGGCCACCTGCGCGATCTCTATGGCATCGAGGTCTCGCCGGATCTGGTCAGCGCCGTCACCGATGCGGTGCTCGAGGAGATCTCGGAGTGGCAGAACCGCCCTCTGGAGGCGCTCTATGCCCTGGTGTTCTTCGACGCGATCCGGGTCAAGGTGCGCGATGAAGGCACGGTGCGCAACAAGGCCGTCTACCTGGCTTTGGGCGTGCGGCCGGACGGGGGCAAGGAGATCCTCGGGCTCTGGATCGAGCAGAGCGAGGGCGCCAGGTTCTGGCTGCGGGTGATGAACGAGCTCAAGACCCGCGGCGTCGAGGACGTGCTGATTGCGGTGGTGGATGGCTTGAAGGGCTTTCCCGAGGCAATCACGGCGGTGTTTCCCGAGACCCAGGTCCAGACCTGCATCGTGCATCTGATCCGCTCGTCACTGGCCTTTGTCTCGTACAAGGACCGCAGAGCCGTCGCGGGAGCCCTGAAGGCGATCTACCGGGCCAAGGATGCCGAGGCCGGCCAGGCGGCCCTGAAGGCGTTCGCGACCTCCGTCTGGGGCCGCAAGTATGAAGCCATCGCGGCCGCCTGGCGGCGCAACTGGACCGCGGTGATCCCGTTCTTTGCCTTTCCCGACGAGGTGCGCCGGATCATCTACACGACCAACGCCATCGAAGCGCTCAATGCCAAACTGCGTCGAGCGGTGCGGGCCCGCGGGCACTTTCCCACCGATGAGAGTGCGTTCAAGCTGCTGTTCCTGGTCTTGAGGCAGATGCAGAAAGAGTGGAAGATGCCGCCACGGGAGTGGGGCATGGCGAAAGCCCAGTTCGCCATTCTCTTTGAAGGCCGCTTCCGGCTGGGATGATGAACCCGGCCCGTACACGCAAATTCTGACGGTCCCCGGTCGGGCTCTGGCATGAAGCGCCATCGCCATCAGGAGTTTTTGCGCTTCCTGCGCGTCATCCATCGCAACACCGACAAGCGCCTCGACCTGCACCTGATCGTGGACAACCACGCCACTCACAAGTACCCGAAGGTGAAGGCTTGGCTGGCAAAGCATCCGCGCTTTCACCTGCACTTCACGCCGACCTCGGCCTCATGGCTCAACCAGGTCGAGCGGTTCTTTGCCCTGATCACGCAGCAGCGCATCCGGCGGGGCGCCTTCACGAGCGTGATCGATCTGGAGAGTGCTATCATGGACTACCTGGAGCACCACAATGCGGATCCCAAACCCTTTGTCTGGACGGCTCCGGCCTCGGCTATCTTGGAAAAGGTCGCCCGCGCGAAACAAGCGTTAGAGTCACAACACGAGTGCATGAGTGGTCGTTTCTGGCTGCGACTGAAGCGTGAACATTTAATTCGCCAGCTGTATCTAAGGTGAAGCAAGTCCACTTGTGGCAACGACGCGATAGAGGTGAAATGTGCCTGTTGTCTCTATCTCTTGAAGCCAGTCAAATTCGGTTGTGTTCTCGGGCCGCGACGACGAAGCCAGTACAACGAAATCGAAGTCCTTCTGAACTGTGCCCCAATCGATATCGCGCAATGTCCTTGCGAATGGGTTTGCCACGGCTTGATGCCGCCGAGAATAATTAGGTTTGACACGGATCGGCTGCTGAGTTGGATAGGCGAATAACGAAGGCACGATTGCCGAGCGTTCTATAACAGCCAAGCTGCCTAGGTGAAGTATGGACGGAGGACCGATCACGTCCGAGTACGGCATTCCAACGGTAGAGTAGAACAGTCGACTACCACGAGGGATAGAAGCTAAGATCTCCGAGAAATTTAGGTAGATCTGTTCAGATTTGCGCCAGAGATTAGCGACATACCAGCTCTGAGGACCGAGAATTAATAGGACCACTGGCACAAGTGTCGCTGCTATATAGGGAGACTTAGGCAGCCTTGCTGACCCGGCAACGAACAATGAAAGTGGACCTAGCATTCGCCAATCTACATTTGCTCCGCTCATAAATTTGGGAGGAAGTAGGAAAAAGAAAGCAAGCAGAGTCGCGTTGATTGCAACCATGCGCCAAAGCATTCCTGGGAACGCTTGATAGAATGCTAATCCTAAGGTCGTAGAAACAACCGCAAGAGAAGCAAGGATCCCTGGCCACCCAAGGGTGAATAGAGTTCTCACGTGCTGGAATTTGAACAATAAAGCTTGATAAATGCCGTCATCCCAGAGTCCCTTCTGTGCATCCCACCCACTGGCACCGGCTGTAGGACTAAAAAGTAAGAAAGCAAGTGCTGGCAAAGCAAGCGTCGGCAGCAATAAGCAAGCTTTTTGGATTATAATTTTGCGACTTGAAGCGTGAAAGTTGGTTGTGTCCAAGGCTTCCCAGAGAAATACGCATATTGCGAAAATAGCAAATACAAAGAGGTGGCAAAAAAACAGAGCAAAGCTCATCGCGATGCCAGCTATGATACGCGACAAAGTGGATTTGTGAGACATAAGGATCCAAATCGAGAATAAAATTACGACTAAACCACTTCCTAAGAAGAAGTTTAGGAAGCCCTTATGAAAAGCCGAATTTAAAACCGTAATTGAGCCGAGGATCGCTACGGGTGAGTGCCGCCTATATAGAGCATAGTGCAGAAAAAAAGGTGATATGATCCATAAAATTACAGCTATAGCCACAAACAGCTTAGAGCTTACTGCTGGAGAGAAAACAAAACTCACTGTTAATAACATTACATCTGATGCTAGGTTGGGCAAAACGTTCCAGTTCGAGGAATAATATTCAAGTATAGGGTGATTTTCTGACGCGTTCAGTACAGCGATCCGTGCGAGATGATTGGGCAAATCTTGCAGTGGAGGGTATGTGACAAGCGTCAGAGGCCAAAGCGCAAGGCTAATTGCGCTCCCAACCGCAGCCCATATCCAGTACCGTTGTAGATGCACGCCGGACATCTTCTTTCTTGCCTTACTTCTTCCAAGTGAATGCCGCTGAGACTGCATAATTCCAGACAGCGCCCACAGCAGCGCCCGCAATGCCGGCAAGCCACCAAGTCCATTGAGCGTTGTAGATGTACGCTCCAACGCCTACATTTGCTGCTGCTCCAATCAAACAGACTACATAAAAAGAAAATAGCCCATAGAGGAGCTTAACACCTCTTAGTCGCCGGTCCCTGTAAGTAAGAAAGTTGTTAACTAAAAAGTTAAACGTCATCGCTGTTAATACAGCTATGCTTTGAGCAACGATAAATCTCATTCCAAATAGATTTAAAGATACACCTAGTGCGGATAGATGTACTATTACCCCAATTGAACCAACAAACGAGAAAAGAATAAATCTTATTGGAAAGAAACGTCCTAACAGTTTGTCTGTAAGCAATACGATGTATTCCCATTCAACTGCGCTATCCAATTTACTGCTACCAAATTTTCGTGCGCGGAATTCGTACGGAACCTCTTTTATGCTGGGCCGCCGCGGCGCTGAAGCCAAAATATCTACGAGGATCTTAAAGCCTATTGTGGACAGCTTAGGCAATGATGCCATGAAGGCTTGCCGGGAGATTACAAAAAAGCCGCTCATTGGATCAGAAACAGGCACTTTGAGAACGAAAGTGGCAAGCCACGTTGCGCCTCGGCTGATCGACTGCCGACGCTGGTTCCACTCGCCCATCCCGCCACCATCTGCATACCGCGAGGCAACGGCTAAATCGAAGCCATCTTGCGCTACGGCCTTCCAAAGTAGTGGAAGAATATTCTCGTCGTGCTGCATGTCGGCATCCATCACTCCGATAACTGAGGCTGACGATGCAAGTATTCCCTCTACGACGGCTGATGAAAGACCACGACGTCCCACACGTTGCACAACGCGTATGTGACGATTCCTCTGAGCTATTGCTCTTACTGTTTCACTCGTACCATCCGGCGAGTTGTCGTCGACGAAAATCAACTCCCAATTTATTGTCCCATCTAGGAGGCATTCGACCTTCTCGATAAGAGGCAAGATATTATCAACCTCATTGAAGGTTGGAACAACCAAACTCAGTTCTATGGGACATACAATCGGTGATTGGAGTTCAATTGTAGTAGATTGAGAGATTTCATCCATAATATAGCCTCCTCGAGGCCCAATGGGGGATGGCCCAATGGGGGGATGATTGCCTCTTATCCTATCACTATTTGGGTAGAGTTCGCATGCGACCGCATGTTAACGCAAGCAAAGCAACCTCTTAACTTCACCTCAACCGTACGCCAGTTTTGAATTCTTGCTTGTATGCAAACGAGGTAGAAGTACTATTCCTGAAATAGGACTGCACCTGACCGCCTTGCGAACACGTCGAGAAATTCCTTGCCAAGTGGGAGCGTCCACATATGACTATGTGTCGCGATTACCCAATGTCCACATCTGACGGCGCCCCTGTAATAGGGTCTTGTTATCTTCTTTGCGCCGCTACACCAAACTCCATTGGCGGCATACCAGCGTCATGCGCTCCATATCCGGCGCCGAACCAGTAAAGATGTTTCTGTAACTCCGACCAACGGTTTAGGGATACGCTGGCCAGTGATAACAGAGCCTGAGAGCGCGTGACAGCGAACCCGCTGGGGCCGCTTCAGCGGCGCAGGGTGGATGCCCTCAGGAGGCAGTAGCGGCCGTCACGCACGCTCCTGCGGGGCCTAGCTGGAGTGCTAATTTAGAGGGTCACCGTCGTTGGCGGAGCCCACCAGCCTCAGGTGGGGATACTGCTCAGCTAGGTCTGGAGGGGCGGCCACGAACTGACCGGAGAGTACGGGCAAGGACCTCGCGTTCCAACTTGGCAAGCCGAGACTAAACCCGGCAAGTTGAACAAAGGGATATTGGATGCTCAGCTTTGAGTGGCAGGTAGCGCGAGACGCGGTTACCAGAGCAACCCCAATGTTGAAGCCGCCCTGCTGACGATCTGGAATCATGCGGCGTCTAACTGGACGACTTGTGGCGACGCACGACGGCATTCTCGGAACCAGCGTCGAAACATCCCACTCTAGCCGGTCCGCTCCAGCCGGCCCTGTCCGGTCTGTCATATCCTGCGGGGCTCCGGTTGACGGGCACCCGGTGTATGCTGCCGCAAGCCCGCAGGAGACCACCATGGCGCATCTCACCCTCGTGCCCGGACAGGACCGCACGGACCACGACGAACCGCCCCACGAGCCCACCGACGACACGCGGGCGATGGTGATCGCCGGTTTGCTCAACGAGATGCCCATGGAGAGCATCGCCGGAGTGCTTGGGATCTCCTGCTAGGCCCTGGAGCGGCACTACGCCTCCGAGATCCGGCACGGAACCGACCGGATCCTAATCGCCGGCACGCGGCAGCTGCTCTTCCTGGCCGCTCAACGGACCGACCTCGGCGTCGCCCATCGCGCCACGACACAGTTGCTGCAGTTGCGCCTGAAGGCGTGGCGCGAGCCAGGGGCCAGCCCGATACCGTCGCAGGCCGAAATCGACAGCATGGATCTCACACAAATCGAGGCCGAAATCGACCGGCTGGAGCGTGCCCAGAGGATGGACGGAGAGGGCCGTGACCGCTGAGCGGGATCAGCCCCTACCATTCGAAAGCCGGGCAGGCAGTCCAGCGGAGGCAGCCTGCACGCTCGCCGCGGAGGTCGGTGCGATGCTCGATGAGGGCATCCCGCACGAGGCGGTGGTGACCTATCTCGGGCTCACGCAGAGTGTGGCCCAGCGGCGCAATCCGAGCCGCCTGATGGCCGCCCTGCGGGCGATGGTGCAGGAGCATCCCGACCTGGAGATGCGGCGGCGAGCGGCACTCACGCTGCTCTTGACCTATCCACTCCGAGACGTCGCCCGGGTGGTGACCCGAATAAGGGAGGGCCGAGCTGGCCTCCGAGACTGACTCCATGAAAAACGGCGGATTCGTCAGCAATCGCCCGTGGGATCGCTCTTGGGATCGTTGGCAACATCGTCGAACTCGGGACCGATAACAACGGCGCGGGCACGCGGCATGCCGGATCCGGCGACGGAGGCGCAGACCCGGACATACGTCGCGGGATCGGTCTCGGCGAGGCGGTCGAGCACGGTGCCGCCATGCTTCTCCCAGGACGCCATGATGTCGGCCAGGAAGCTTTTCGAGAACCTGTTACGCAGGCCGATTGGGCGGCCGGGTCCGGGATGACCGGAGAGGAAGCGGCCGTCGCGGCCGTGGCTGGGCTGAGGCGGGCACGACAGGCTCAACAGGTCGGACATGAGGCAATCCTCCTTAGCTCCAGGATCGTCCTCGCGTGGCTGGCGTCAAGACCTGATGAGGGAGCGGACACGGGGGCACCTGTCCGGCGATGTCTGGAGATGTCGGGCTATCCCTCTAAGCCATGAAGGACGGCCTGACTAGTCACGCCTCGGCAAACGGGCCGTGGTGACCTTTCGGCCGTGGCGTGAAATGGTGCCGGTCGGCCGGCGCATCGGCCTTGGCGGGACCGGAGGGCATTGGCGGGGCTGTTCGTAGGCGATGTAGAGGGGTGGCACAGGCGATGGAAACAGCAGGGAGAAGGCCGCTCCGACCTGGTTCCCACTCGGAGCCGGTTCCCACCATGGTTCCCACCAGCGGTGGGAACCATGAGCGATAAAACGTTGCGGTAAAAAACATAGCCATCACAAGCCGTTAGAGGGTGGGAGAAGGAGAAGGACATATCAATTCCCACAGTTCCCACCTATAAACCATCTACATACGCGTGATCACACTACATCGCCTTTCCCCGCGGGTTGGGAGTGCTTTATTCGTACGCCCCCAATCTTATACGGGGATTTAATGGGAACGTGGGAACCACCCTCCAAGCCTTTTGATTTCCAAGGGGTTTTTTGCCCTGCCGGGTTCCCACAGGGGTGTGGGAACCAGCTTTTTTTCCGTCCTACCCAAAGCCCAAAAGATGCCGCTTCGGGCATGTTTGGTCAGGTCCCGGCCCCTTCATCGCCGTCATCCACGTTTAGAAAGTCGGCTCTGATCTGGTACACCCAGATCCCTTTCCGTCGCCCCTTTCCGTGCAGCTTGGACTTCTGCTTGACCGTCAGGCGGGCGCGGTCGCTGCCCGTGATCAGCAGCCCGCTCTCGCGCAGATGTCCCAGGGCCACGCGTAGCCGCTCCGGTGTCCAACCATCGTCCTTGAGCGCATCGGGCAGGATCGAAATGCTAATCAGGGCCTCGCCCTCGTAATTGAACCAGCCCTTAAGCCCGCGCCCGAAGGTGACGTCGGCATATGCGCTCCGGTCGAGACCGCTGAGCGGGCCCGGGTACTGGCCCGCCGGCACTCCGGCGAAGTTGTCCTGGTTCCTGACGATCCAACTGCGCAGTGCGTCCACGTCCTCGACCACGCTCGGCATGATCTCGCCGCCTCTGGTCGCCTGAAGGCGACCAGAGAGAACGTATCGTGCCGCCTCCAGCACCGCCATGCCGGGATCGCCATCGCCCCACGGCAACTCCAGCGCCTCGGCCGCCACCGCGCCCAGCGCGGCAAGCTGGCCGAGACTGGCCGCAATGCGACGCGCCTGATGGACGGCGCGAGGCGACAGATCGTGCCCGATCAGGCGGTTCCAGGCCGCCAGATGAGCTGCTAAACGCTCCCGCGCCGCGTCCACGTTGTCCGTCAGAAGCCATGCCGCCACGGCCGGTCCCGCAGTGCCGTGGAAGGTCGACGCCATCTCTGCCAGATGATCGACGTAACTCTTGCTGGAGGCAAAGCCATCGTGGTCGGTCACCACCGCCGATTCCACGTCGATGAGGCGCGCGTCGGTACCGGGGTCAAGGCTCTGAGGGCGGCGGTTGGCGCGCCGGACGGCGGCGTGCTCGCGCAGGGTTTTCTCGCCGGTCGAGAGGATGAACGTCTCCCACTCGCGCAAGCTGCGCAACGCGCCATCAACGTCGGACCGGCTCTTGCCCTGCCCGGAGGACAGCATGTAGATCGCAACGCTGACCTGATCGGGATCGAGCTGCGCGACCTCGTCGAGTGCCAGACCCGTATGGGCGCGCGAAGCCGCCAGACTTTCGACGCCGTTGCCCGTGCTCCTCCAATGCCGTAGGTAACGGTCCGGCGGACCCCACACCGACGAGGCAACTTTCAGTGCGGTTGTCTTGCCGGTCGAGGTCTGGTCCACGATGTGCAGGATCAGGTTGGCGATGCTCCCACTCCGCAGCAGCGGGATCAGCGGCGCGGCCAGGAACGTGGCGACGGCCATCACCAGAACCGGGTTGCGAGCAATCGCCCCTGCCACGCGTTGTTTCCACTGCTCCAGGCTGCCACGCTGCCGGAACGATCCGTCATGGGAGATGCCGTCGAGGCAGAACCGCTCCGGTCCGGCCTGATCGAAGATCACGCGCGAGGGCAGCGCGAAGGCGCGCGGTCGGCCGTTATCATCGAGAAACCAGCCGGTGCGGTCGAGATAATGCCCTTCGGCTACGGGCGGTGGCGGATAGACGGCCGCCAGCGCATCGCGGTTGGGCGAGTGGATCGAGACGTTCAGAGCCTCGACGAGACGGGCGGCGGCCTTGTTCGCGTCCCTGACGATCAGCGCCTCACTCAAAAGCGCCTCGCGCCGGCCCGAGCCATGCGGCGCGGACAGCAGCAAGGCCGGGTTACTGCCCTGGCTGTCGAGGAGACGGGCCTCGACCCTGATGTCGGAGCAGATCTTGATCCAGCCGTCGTCTCCCTCGAACCAGACGAAGCCATCGCGGTTCTCATGACCTTTCGCCAGCCCGGCTGGTGCGGCCTTGTCCCACCGGGCCTGACGTTGCCTCCGCCTCTCTGCTTTCACGGCCTTGTCTAGCGCATTCAAGGACATCGTCAGTTCCTTGGCTGCCGCCGTGCGCTCTTCGGCATAGTCGTCAGGGTCGAGGGCGGCGAGGTACTGCACGGTCTCTTCCCTGGTAAGAGGTCTGCGCCCCTTGGAAGCGGACGGTTCCGGGTCTTCGGGGCGGGGCTGATCTCGGTCGGCCTTCATGGCTGGTCTCCCGCGCGTGTCGATGAGGGGGATGCTGTGTGGGGCGCAGTCAGGATGCGGGCGGCGGCCTCGTCGCAGCCGCAGGCCAGCGCCACCGCCCGACCATCATCAGGGCTCAGGCCTTGCGCTAACGCCATCCGCACCAGGGGACGGGCCAGGGGCCGCATCTGCTCCCGCGGCTCGGCGCTGATCGCCTGCAGCAGATCCGGCAGTGCCACCGCGGGCCAGAACATCCGAGCGCGGATCAGGCCACACTTGAGGCGTGACAGCGTCCGCTCATGGTCCCGCGTCAGGATCGGATCGACCACGAAAGTCCGGCCGCCATGCGCCTGCGAGTAGATCAATAGGCCGTTTGTCGCGGAACGATAGACGATGCTCGCGCAGTGGCCGTAGCTCTCCCCCTCCTCGGGATCGAAGCCGGTGCAGCCCTCCCAGGCGGCCGGGTCGGCTAACATGACGCGGTAGCTCACCCGGCCTCGGTCGCGGGTGACGAACACGTCGTCGGGATCGAGCCGGATCACGCCCGATTTCAGGGACGAGCGGGCGAGCGAGCGCACCGTGCGCTCGGCTTTCCTGCGCGCCTCGGCCACCGGCATCCCGGCCTGCCGGTGGTGCTCTTCCAGGGTGGCCCGGTGCGCCGCCTGGACCGCACGCCGCCGCTCGATCAGATCGGGGTCGGATTCGAGTGCGATGACACACTCACGATAGCGCGCCGCGATGTCACGGGCCTCGGCCCAGGCCCTCAGTTCCGCGATCCTGAGCACGTCGCCGCCGCGCGCCACGAACGGTCTCTCACGCACGATGAGCGGCGACTCGACGATGGGGCGGCCCTCGAAAACCAGGCGCTCGGGCGAGCCTACGGCCCGGTCCACCGCCGAACGCTGCAAGAAGCTGCCTGCCCGCGACAGGTCAATGCGCCCATGGCCCGCGACAAAGCAAGCTTTGTGCAAGATCTCCAGCGCCTCTTTCGAGCACCGCTGATCGTCGAGGATGCAGTAGACATGCTCTCCGGCCGAGGGCACAGCGAGACCGAGCCCTGGATGGATCACACTCGCCGACATCGCTGCCCGCGTCAGGCTGGCCACGCCCCGCATCGGCGGGCAGACCGCGGCCAGCAGATCGGCGGTGTTCCGGCCGTTGTCGTTGTCGATCAGCAGCAGGCCGGGGCCGTCGTGGAACGTGAAATGCGACAGGCTGCGTGCTCTGACATCGGGTTCGTCGTGCTCGGGCATCCTGGCTAGCTGTCCGAGCGTGGTGATGACGCTCCTGACGACGCCGTCACGCAGAATGCCGAGCCCGATGGCCTGATGCGTGCCCAATTCATCGAGCCCAAGGCGCAGGCACTCCAGGGCGAAGATGCAGATGCGATCAAGTTTCAGGAAGCGCCGCTCGGCATGGCCCTCGATCATCTGGGCCGAGGCGGTCTTGGTGATGGTCTGCGAAGCCTCGTCGAAGGAATAGCGTTTCGACAACGTCGTGCTGCTCTCGAACACAGTCAGATGCAGCCGTTGCAGGGCGGATGACACGGCCATCGCTCACCCCTCCCGCACCAAGAGCAGCTTTTCGGAGGCCCGTGTGATGGCCGTGTAGCGCCAGCGCCATGCGTCCGAGCCATTACCGACCGGCTCATCAATCACGAGGACGTTCGGCCATTCCGAGCCCTGCGCCTTGTGGCAGGTGATCGCGTGGCCGAAGGTCAGCAGCACCGCGCCGTCGCCCTCGGGATGATTGTCCGGCGGCTCACGCGTGTCGGCGTAGTGATGCCAGAGAAATTCGCGGTCATCGAGCCGGATGGGCTCCTCATGATCGGTCTCGTCGTCGCGTTTGATCGGCTCGCCTTCGATGCTGCCGAGACAGCCGAACGCCTCCGTGCTGAGCCAGTCGGGCTCAATCCCCGGCAGAAGATCCATGCCGGTGTCGACCGCGTCGAGGGTCAGCATGGTGCCGTTTAAAAGCCCCAGATCGTGGTGGTTCTGCAGGCAGATCAGCTTTTCGCCCGGTACCGGATAGGGCGTGGCGTGGTCCAGCACCCTGCGCATTACGTTGTTGAGCATGCGCCGCGTGCGATGCCTTCCAACGATGACCTGATCGGCCCTGAGCAGCGCCTCCGGCGTGGGCAGGCACTCGACGATTTTCACTGTGTCGCCAAACCAGCCCGACTGCGGCCAGCGCCGTTCCTGACGCACCATCAGTGACAGCCGGATGATCGGATTGTCGAGTGCCTGCCGGTGGATATCGGTCAGCATCACGTCCGGCCGGTGGCCGAGCAGGACACTCTTGTCGCGCACGGGCGGAAGCTGTGCCGGATCACCGACCAGCAGCGCCGGAACGCCAAGGCTCGAAAGATCCCTGAACAGGCGCTCGCCGATCATCGAAGCTTCGTCGACCACGATGAGGCCGGCGCGGGCGGCAGCGCCCTCATAATCGAGCACGAAGCGCGGGCGGCGCAGGGCTGCGAGCCTGTGCTGAAGCGCCATGACCTCGCGTCCTGTGTGGTGGGCCTCGGCGATCTCGTCCCGCAGGCGCTCGATCTCACTCTCGTCGGGGCTGATGACGCGATAGAGCGCCGAATGCAGCGTCATCGCGGGTACGCCCTTGCGGTTCAGCACCCGCGCCGCCTTATTGGTGGGCGTGCAGAACACGATCGAGCGGGCGAGGTCGATGCGGGCGACGCTGCCTAACAAGGTGGTCTTGCCGGTGCCTGCAAAGCCGCACAGGCGGAAGACCGGATTGCGGACATGCTCGGGTGTCCTGAGCCAATCCTCGACGGCATGGAGGGCATCCTGCTGCAGCGGACTCAAGGTGACCGCCGAGAGCGGACCGGAGTGCGTGTGGGGCATGGCTCAGAGCCCTTCCAGCGGCAGCGCGGCATCGGCATCGTCGAAGGCTTCGGGAGAGTGGCGGCGCACAACCGCGATAACGGCGTCGGCAAACGCATCGCGGTCGGCCTTGTCGGGGAAGGTCACCACAGCGACGTGAGCGATCTTGCCGCGCTCGTCCCGCAGGGGTTGCCCGTTACTATCGAGAACAGGCGCGGCCGGAAGCGTGACCCAGCGCATGCCATGGCTTTCTTGGACCACCACGCGCTGGACGAGCAGGCCGGGCGGGTCGCATCTCACGGTCGCATAGCCGACGCGGCTGTTGCGGCGGTCGCGCTGCCACTGCACGACGCGAAGGCTATCTCCGGTCATGACTGGCCTCCCGCGAAAAGGGCCGGTGTGCCCTCGAAAACCGACCGCGAGCGCCTCTCCGGCCCGTCACCCTTCGGTGATCCCAGCTTGCCGGAAATTTCGCAGAACTCTCCCTCAGAGGTCTGGCTGGTTCGCCGATCCGCGAGCCGGTATCCCCGCGCTCGGGCAGCTTCGGGATCGGCCCAGACCGTTCGCTTGCGCAGTCCGACGAGGGCGCGGATGTCCTCCGCCTCGCCAGGGATCGGCAGGCGGTGAAGGTGGAACACGCCTTCATCGTCACCGTCCTGGGTCACGTCGACGAGTCCTGACCAGCCGAGCAGGCGCTTCTTGGCCCAGGTCCAAGCCTGGGGGGAGCGACAGCCGACCGTGAGCAGGAAGGCACCGGCGCCCCAGGAACTGACGTAGCCACGCTTCCCCTTCAGGGTCCACAGGCGGCAGTCGTCGAGGCGTAGGGCCGCGGGGCTCACGTCAATGGCGTCGCGCAGGCAAACGAGGTGCGCTTTGTCGGCTTCGGCCTCGGACTGCGAGTGGTAGGTGTCCATCGGCGTTCCTCCAGATGGAGGCCGCAGAGGCGCCGACCGCAACGATGTGCTAGGATTTCACCGTCATGAGAATTCCTGCCCGTCGCGAATCTACTTCTGCGGCGGGCTTTTTCATGCGGCGGGCGAGGGGCGGCCCGTGGCGCCCCTCCGGCGGATGCGACGGGGAGCCTCCTTCTCGGCGAAGGTGTCCATCAGGCGGTTGACGTCCTCGACTCGCCAGCACGTCCGGCCCCCGACGTCGTAGGGCGGCGGGAATTCCCCGCTCGCGACGCCGCGCCACCAGCGAGAGGGCGAGATCGGCAGCGGACCGCCCCAGCGGCCCAGGATCTGCTGGACAGCGACATAGCCTGCGCTCGGCCAGGGGGAAGGGTTGCGAGGGGTCTTGGATTGTTTCGGCATGTGGTTCTCCTCCACTGGAGAGCCACGCTAGCCCCGGCCGGTCCGCCGAAAATCAGAGATAAAATCCCGCCGAAATTATTTTTTGTTTGTTTTCGGCGCGTCCCCGTCGCTCCGCGACTTCCGAAGGTGCTTTTCAATCGTCGACGGGCTCGGGGCGGGGAGATCGCTATGGGTTTGCTTGAACCAAGCCTGCAGGTCATGCGCCACCGCCACGAGCGGGAGGCCCTCGAAGGCCCCCATCTCGGCCCGCCGCCCATATTCGGCCAGCACCAGTTGCATTACCGAGGGGCGGCCCTTGCGCCCCGGGCGGATGCCTGCCTTTCGCGAGGCGGCCGCCATCCAGGACATGAAGGCCGCGCGTTCGACGAAAACCGGGCTCCCTCCGACATCCGGCCCCTCGCCGGAGTCGAGGAACGTGTCCAGCCCGGGGAAGTCGCTTCGACGGCTCCAGCCTGCCCGCGTCGGGATCTGACCCCACACGCCACCATTGGGGCTGTAACAGAAGGCCGTGAGGACGCCCGTGGCCAGAGCCGCGCGAATGAGAGCCTCGACCCTGGCGCGCGCCTTCTCCTCGCGGACCAGGGCGGCCCTGTCGTGGCCCCAGAGGCGCGCTGCGATCTGCACGGTGGGATCGGCGACGCGCACGATCCTGGTCGCGTCCTCCAGCCTGGCGAAAGCAAGGTCGAAGGCATCCCCGAGGCCGAGGTGTCCGGGCGGGATCGGAAGGTCGTGTCTCACGGTGGGGGCGATCCGCCGCGCGAGCGCACCGAGAATGGAACGACGGTGTCCCGGTCTCCTTCGACGAAGGCGGCCCATGCATCCATCAGGGCGCGACGCTGCTCGAGCAGATCGCCTCTGCGATAGGCCCGTTCCGTCGCGGACGCGACCACATGGGCCAGGGCCATTTCCGCGACATGGTTCGGCGTGGACGTGCACTCGGCCGCCCAGTCCCTGAACGAGGACCTGAAGCCGTGCACGGTGATGCTGTCCCGTCCCATCCTGCGCAACAGCATCTCCATGCCCATGTTGGATAGAGGCTTGCCGCACCGCAGACCCGGGAACACGAACTCACTGTTCTCGCCGCGTATGCCCTGCATTTCGCGCAAAACCGCCAGAGCCGGTCCAGAGAGTGGCACTGTGTGCTGGCGTCCACTCTTCATCCTTGATTTCGGCACGATCCATAGGGTGCGATCCCAATCGATCTCGCCCCAGGTCATGCCCAAAGCCTCGCCCGTGCGGGCCGCCGTCAGGATCGTGAATTCGAGCGCCTTCGCGGCGGTGGACCGACGCTGGCGCAACTCAGCCAAGAAGTCCGGCACATCGGCGTAGGGCAGGGCCGCATGGTGGCCCCGGACGAGTTTCCTCGGCTTTGGCAGGATGTGGGCAAGGTGGCCGCGCCACGCGGCGGGATTGTTCCACGGCCCGGCGATGTGACCGGCCGCCCGGCTGGCATCCAAGATCGCCTCGACGCGGCCTCTCAAACGCGAACCCGTCTCGGGGCGCGTGTTCCATAACGGGGTCAGCACCGACAGAACGTCTGCCGTGGTGACCTGATCGACCGGCGTGTCGCGGATGGCGGCGCAGTACCGCGTCAGCGTCATCTCCCACTGACGAGCGTGCTTGGTGCTGCGCCAGGATGGTTCCCGGGCGGCGATAAAGGCGTCGGCGACCTCGGCGAAGGTCGGCACGGTGGTAGCGTTCACTGCCTTCGCCTTCTCCTCCAGCGGGTTGCGGCCCTGGGCCAGGAGGGCGCGGGCGGCAGCCGCCTTCTCGCGCGCCTGCGCCAAGGACACGTCCCTAGATCCTCGGCCCAGAGGATTTGACGGGTTGGGGATGGCGGAGGAGGGGCAGGCATTCGGGGGCGACCAACACCTCGATACTTCGCGCCACTCCGGGCTGACGGCGGATCAAGCCGGCGCGTTCCAAGGTCAGGATCATCTGGTGCACGGAAGGCGGAGTGACCTGGAAATGGCTCTGCATGTCGGTTTCGGCCGGGGGACGGCCATGGACGCGGGTGTAGGCATCAATGAAGGCCAGGTACTGGCCCTGCCTGTCAGTGAAGCTTTTCTCAGACATTCGCCACACGCTCGATTCATCGGCTGATTCAGCTGGGTCTCTCATGCGGGAGGCCGAGATGAACATATGCTACCGGGTTGAGCTGAGCGAGGCCGAGCGTGCCAACCTCCAGGCGATGCTCAGCGGCGGCAAGCAGGCCGCTCGCACGCTCAAGCGCGCGCAGATCCTGCTGGCGGCCGATGCTGGCGTGCCAGACGAGACGATTGCCCAAAGTATCGCGGTCGGCGGCGCGACCGTGTATCGGACCAAGCGCCGCTTCGTGGAGGGCAACCTGGAGCGGGCCCTCAGCGAGGAGCCCCGTCCCGGCGCCGCCCGCAAGCTCTCAGGCCCGGAGGAGGCGCTGCTGGTGGCAACCGCCTGCGCAAAGCCGCCCGCGGGCCGGGCCCGCTGGACGCTGGAACTCTTGGCCGGCGAGATCGTGCGGCTCACCCAACATGAGAGCCTGTCGCGGGAGACGCTGCGCCGGCGACTCTGCGAGAACGCGCTCAAGCCCTGGCGGCAGAAGATGTGGTGCGTTCCGAAGATTGATGGCGAATACGTCGCCCGCATGGAGGACGTGCTTGATCTCTACGCCGAGCCGTCCGATCCGCAGCACCCGGTGGTTTGCTTTGATGAGAGCCCAGTCCAGCTCATCGGCGAGACGCGTCAGCCGCTCCCGGCCACGCCCGGGCAGATCGAGCGGGTCGATTATGAGTATCGCCGCTGTGGTACGGTGAACCTGTTCGTAGTCCTTGACGCGCATCGGCCCTGGCGCCGGGTCAAGGTCAGCGAGCAACGCACGGCATGCGACTTCGCCCGGTGCATGCGCGAACTTGTAGATGTCGACTTTCCGCAGGCCGAGCGGATCCGGGTCGTGATGGACAACCTGTCGACGCACACGCCCGGTTCGCTCTACCAGGCTTTCCCGCCTGACGAGGCGCATCGCCTCCTGCAGCATCTGGAGTTCCACTACACCCCCAAGCATGCGAGTTGGTTGAACATGGTCGAGATCGAGATTGGGGTGCTCAAGGGCCAGTGCCTGGATCGGCGTATTGACACGCGCGAGGAGCTCGAGCGGGAAATCGCTGCCTGGGAGCGCGAGCGTAACGCCGCCGGCGCACGCATCACCTGGATGTTCACGACCGAAAAGGCCCGGGCCAAAATGGGCCGCGCCTATCCCAAACCCGGCCCTCTCGAGCCACTCGCCAAAAGGTCATGATCACTGTGCCGAGGATCTAGTGCTGCCCAAACCCATCTCGGGACGGCGGCCTTGCCAGCGGTAGATGAACAGCCAGCGTTTGGCTCCCGTGCCGTCCACGAGCAGGACCAGACCGCCGCCGTCGGAATAGCGGCCCGGCTCCGTGAGAGTGGCGACGGTCCGTGCCGTCAACTTGTTCAGAACCCGCGTCATCCATCCCCTCCAGGGCGTCCATCCGCCGCTCCGCCCCGCCATTCGCCCCGCCAGAGGACGTAGATTGGGATGGAAACTGGTGGACAGCGATTGAAGCACTGTGCCGCGAAACCCTAGGGAATCAAGGCTTTCAGACACGGGGATAGAGGGTGATGGAAGGGGGTATGGCGGAGACGGAGGGATTCGAACCCTCGATACCCTTTTGGGGTATGCTCATTTAGCAAACGAGTGCCTTCAGCCGCTCGGCCACGTCTCCAGGCGAATGGTGCGGGATCGGATCCCGCTTCGCAGGTGGCGCAATAGACGCGAATGGGGTTCTTTCGTCAAGGACGAAAATCGTGCCGATCGGGTGCGGCGTCTACCAGAACAGGTTGGAGAGAGCGAGGCTCGCCAGTCCGATGCCGGACAGGAAGACGGGAAACCATTTCGGGCACGAGCCATGCGCTTCGTCGAATTCCACCCCGTTCTCCTCATCCATCGTCGAACCGGGCCCATTAAGAGCCCGTTCTTTCCGGATAGAAAGGGACGGTGCTGGTGAAATATGAGCCTAGGAGCCTAAATGGCGGGCAGAATGTCTGCCGGGCCGTCTCCTTCAGGCCATCGTCGGCTCGGCCGTCGCATAGAGGCGCTTGATCTCCTCCAGGCTGCGGATGGCAGGGCCGGACCGGCGCACGATCACGGCGCTCAATTGCCTGAACTTATCGTCCGCCCATTCCTCTACGACAAGGGCGACCGCATCCCGGAGCGGCAGGGTCGCGATCTTGCAGGCCATCGCCGAGCCGCCCGCCCGCTCGACCGGCCGGCTCAGCGCGAGGAGATCCACCATCTCGTCGAAATCGTGGGCTGCGGTCACACTTCTCTCCCTGGCCGGCGGCGCGAACGACCTAGGCTATTGGCGGCGAATTGTGGCAATCCAATGCCCAAGCTTTCCTCGGGCTTGCGTTGATGAAGACGGTGCAGTGGAAAGATCGGCCCTTAGAGAGGCGGCCTCCGGGCCGGGTAGCGGAAGTGCTTCTCCACCTCGTCGGAGCGGCCGACGAGAAGCGCCGCCTCGGACGGCAGCTCGCTCTCCAGCACCATTTCGAAGCCCGTGAAGGAGCCGAGGAAAGTCGTGTTCGGCAGGCTCATGAGAAGGGTCGAGCCGCCGGAGGCGACGTCGAACGAGGCGACCAGCATCATCTGCTTCGGGCTCCCCAGCTTGACGAAGAGTTCCTCGAACTGATCCTGTGTCGGCCCCCATTCAGCAGGGTCGATTGCTTTCCTAGCCCAGAGCATCGCAGACATCCCGCCGGTGAGGTGCGTATCGTTCCCAAAGTCTAGCCCAAGGGCCGCGCACAAGCGAGCCGACGAAACCCATGGAAGTGCCGCCGGGAACGCTTCATGCCGCTCTCAGTTCAGGCTCGGCTTCCCGTTGGGTTCTCTCCCTCGTGTGGAGCGCTCGGAGACGGGTTCCGAGCCGTCCGGGATGATGAGAACGGAGACGATGCGGCCGTGGGATGCGAGCGAATCCGCTGCGTCGAACGCGGAGCGTTCCGCATCCTCGCGCGTTGCGAATGCTGTTTGCTTCCGATCGGAATAGGTAACCAGCCACTCGTCCTGCAGTTTGAAGACCACGAAGCGGTCTGTATGCATCAACCCCTCCATGCCCGGTTCCCCCAGCAGGCTTGAACAAGCTACCCGAAATGCGAAAGGTCTGGCGGGAAGCGATGGAGGTAGGCGTCCGATCCTTAAGGATAAAGTTTCAGGGGACGGAAGCGATGAGCTCTCCGTCCCCTTGCGCTATCCCTCCGGACTGCACTCAGGCGGTCGGAATACGGCCCTCGGGCGTGTATTGGTCCACCGCGCGCGGCAGCTCACGCGACAGGCGGGCGAGGATCTCCTCGCGGGACAGGCCGGTCTGCTGTGTCAGGGTGTCCAGCACGTCGGGTCCGATCGCCTGCTCGAGCTGCGGCGGGGCAACCTCCTTGTTGGGGCCGGTGCCGACCCAGGAATCGGCGACGTCGCCCTGGCCGTTTTTCTGGAAGCTCTCGAGGAGTTCGCCCAGCCCGCCGTTCAGGAAGCCGCCCGAACCCTGACCCTGGCCCGCGAGACCACCCAGAAGACCGCCCAAGCCGCCGAGACCGCCAGGCAACTGACTGGTGCCGCCCTGTCCGCCTTGCGGATTACCTTGCGGGTTAGAAGTGAGACCGCCGAGCATTTCGGCAATCTTGTCCCGGTTCTGGTAGCCGGCGACGGCAAGCAGCCCGAGAAGGGCTGTCATGGATGGAAAACCACGGCTCATGTCGTTCCTCCCTGTGTGTAATCCACGAGAACCGCCGCCAAGCCGAAACGGTTCCAGAAACCGATTGTCGCCTGGCGAGAATGATGGAATTTCTCTTGCCCGCCGAGGAGCCATGCATCCGGCATTCTTGCCGCCCGCGACGGAGCGCATTGACGGGCGATCTCGCGTTGAGGAATGTGACGCCCGATAGTGTCGATGTTGTGAGGTCAGTCGATGGCGACGTTCGATGTGGCGGTGATCGGGCTGGGAGCGATGGGGAGTGCCGCTCTCTTCAATCTCGCCCATCAGGGGCGACGGGTAATCGGGATCGAGCAGTTCGAGCCCGGGCACGACAAGGGCTCCTCCCATGGCGAGAGCAGGATCATCCGGCTCTCCTATTTCGAGCATCCGTCCTACGTTCCGCTGGCCCGCCGCGCGATGGAGAAATGGCGCGAGCTGGAGCAGCTTTCCGGAAAGACCATTCTGACGGTGACCGGCGTGCTCGAAGCGGGCTATCCCGGCTGTCCGGTCGTCGAAGGCTCGCTCGAGGCATCGCGGTTGCATAAACTCGAGCATGAGGTGCTCGGCGCCGCCGACATCAACCGGCGCTTTCCCGCCTTCAGCCTGCCGTCCCAGTGGACGGGCCTGTTTCAGCCGGAGGGCGGGTTCCTGCGGCCGGAGCTCGCCATCCAGCAATTCGTCGCGCAGGCGGAGCGACATGGCGCCGAGGTTCGCACCCGGACGCGTGTTCTCGCCATCGAGCCCTTCGGTGCAGGCATTCGCGTGCGAACCGATGCCGGCACGATCGAGGCCGGCTCGGTGATCGTTGCGGCGGGAGCCTGGATCGGCGATTTCGCGCCCGAATTGAAGCCGCATCTCACTTTGACCAGGCAAGTGCTCGGCTGGTTCGCGCCGCTTCAGCCGGCCCATTACGCGCCTGAGAACTGCCCGGTCTTCATCCTCGAATCCGAGGACGATGCCTGCTACGGCTTCCCGGATCTCGCCGGCACCGGCGTCAAGACCGCGTCCCATCGCAAGGGCGCCGTGCTCACGCGTGCCGATGAGCTGTCGCAGGACGGGGATACGGCCGACGAGGCGCAGATCAGGCGGATGCTCGCCCTTGCGATGCCTGGCGCGAACGGACCGCTTCGGGCGATGCGCACCTGCATCTATACCCGCACGCCGGACGAGGATTTCGTGATCGACCGGTCGCCTGTCGATCCGCGGGTCGTCCTTGCCTCGCCCTGCTCGGGCCATGGCTTCAAGTTCGCGAGCGTGATCGGCGAGGTGTTGGCCGACCTTGCCCTTGGCAAAACGCCGGCCAACGATATCTCCCGGTTCCAGATCGACCGCTTCCGGACCTGAAGCGGCATAGGAGGCAGATCATGAACAGAGGGAACGCCTGTCAGCTGTCCGTCCTGGCCTTGCTGGCCTCGATGGGTTTCGCCCGAGCGGAAGACGTCACCATTGCGGTCGCCGGCCCGATGACCGGAGCGGTGGCCAGCATCGGCGAGCAACTCAAGCATGGTGCCGAGCTCGCCGCGCAGGCCATCAACAAGGCTGGCGGCGTCAACGGTAAGAACGTAAAGATCGCTGTCTATGACGATGCCTGCGATCCCAAGCAGGCGGTGGCGATCGCAAACCGCATCGTCTCCGACGGCATCAAGTTCGTCGACGGCCACGCCTGCTCGGGATCGTCGATCCCGGCCTCGGAGGTCTATGCCGAAGCCGACGTGCTCATGATGAGCCCGGCTTCCAGCAATCCGGCAATGACCGACAAGGCCGCGGAGCAGGGATGGGCCACCATCATGCGCCTCTACGGCCGAGACGATGCCCAAGGCAAGTTCATCGGACCGTGGATCAAGCAGAATTTCGGATCGAAGAAGATCGCCATCCTTCACGACAAGAGCGCCTACGGCAAAGGGCTCGCGGATGTGGTGAGGGCGTCCCTGAACGCGGCCGGCGTCAAGGAGGTGCTCTACGAGGGCATCAATGCGGGCGAGAAGGACTACACGGCTGTGGTCAACCGCCTCAAGAGCCAGGGCGTCGAGTTCGTGTATTTCGGCGGCTATCACACCGAGGGCGGCCTCATCATGCGCCAGGCGGCGGATCAGAACTACAAGGTCCAGCTGATGATGGGCGACAGCATCGCGACGCCGGAATTCGGGGCGGTCGCAGGGCCTGGAGCCGAAGGAACCCTGTTCACCTTCCCGCCGGATGCCCGCGGCAGCGACACCGCCAAGGAAGCGCTTGCGCAGTTCAAGCAGATCGGCTTCGAGCCTGAGGGCTTCACCCTGTTCTCCTACGCCACCGTCCAGGCGCTGGCGGGAGGCATGGCGAAGGCCGGCAGCGCCGATCCGAAAGCGGTGGCGAAGGCACTTCGCAGTACCAATGTCGACACCGTGATCGGTCCCGTGACCTTCGACCAGAAGGGCGACATCAAGGATCCGAAATACGACATCAATATCTGGAAGGGCGGAACCTACGGCAAGCTGCCGCAATAGGCGGCGTGAAACGGTGAGGGCGGCTTCTGAAGGAGCCGCCCCGGCCGTTCACTCGTGGGCCACGGCTTTGTCCGCTTCGCGGGACGGGACGAGGTGCTCGATGGAGACCCACTCGGTGCAGGCTCGGAGGATGGGGGCAAGGTAGGCGCGGTTGCCTTCGATCTCGACGACGCGGCAGGGATAGGCCCTGCGGTCTCCCGGTGGACGGTAGATCACTGTCGATCCGGGCTTGATATCTTCGTTGTAGCTGTAGTGCGGGAGAGCGATGCCTAGGGGTCGCTCGTTGTCCTGGGTGAGGGCGGCGTCGCGGATGGCCCGACACCGTTCAAGCGCTTCGATCGCCAGCCGCGCCCGCTCGCGATATCGGTCGCAAACGACCCTGACGAGGCTTCCTTTCTCCCGGCCCGAATACCAGCTCACACCACCGATCTTGGCCAGTTCTTCCGCAACGACTTCAATCTCTTCCTCGGTCATTGGATAGAATCCCTCGAGAGCAGTTGGAGTATGCTCAGGTCTTGTGAACGCACCGATGTGACCTGGATCATCGAGTGCTTTTGCCCCCGGAAGTTTTATCGTTCCCCGCGATGCTTAGTGCATGAATTGCACCGGAGATGAGTAGGTTTTAAGACAGGCGAAGGTCCATCATCCGCTGCTGCAGGACGGCGAGCTGCTGAATGTAGGGTTCGCGCCGCTCGCGATGACGGGCCTTGAGCTTTTCGAGTGCGCGGATCTTGATGTTCGAGTTGGGTGAGTCGCTGCACAACTTCTCGCGCTCCTGCTCATAGTCGAAATCGATATCCGCCAAGGTCGCCAGGAGAGATTGCAGCAAGGGTCGGAATGTGGGTGAGTATATTTTGGGAAGACTAGCCCCTTTGTCAGATTCATGTTTTTGAAACTTAGTTTCGTTCATTTCTTTCCTCTAATTAACCTAGAGTTAATAGAGCTTAAGGATAGTAAGGTAGAGATACCTCGTCTGTTGGGAACCCGACAGAGCCGGAGAAATCTTTCTCCATCAACTTGCCGTGTGCGACGGCAATCATGAGCCCGAAAGGGTGTCAGTCACATCTGAGCGCGCCCGGCAGAAGCCGCTCGAAACTCTGGCAGATCGTGCGGTAGCACTCGCAGGCTGTGCTCTCGAGACCGTCCCGATCGGTGATTCGAATCGTCCCTCTGCCTTGAACGATCAGACCGGCCCGCTGGAGCGCGCTCGCGACGCTGCTCACGGTCGAGCGCTGCACACCCAGCATCTCCGCCAGGGTCTCATGGGTGAGCGGTACGTCGTCCTTATCGGTTCTGTCGCGAGTGCTCAGGATCGCGCGGCAGCATCGAGCTTCCACGCTGTGAACGGCATTGCACGCAACGCTCTGCAGCGTCTGCGCGAGAAGAGCCTCGATGTAGCGGAACAGCACCTGGCGGATCCGGGGACGCTCGCCGATCGCCGCCGTCAGGCGGTCGAGAGGAACGCGCGTGGCGGATCCCGGGATCTGGGTGACGTAACGTCCGAAGGACTGACGAGTCACGAGCGCGCTGGTGAAGCCGAGGACCGATTCCCGGCCGAATACAGCCATTTCGACGGAGCCGCCGTTCTGGAGGTCGGTGACGAGGGACACGATGGCATCGTGCGGAAAGTAGGTATGCCGGATGGTCTCGCCGGTCTGGTAAATGATCCTGCCGCGCGGCAGCCCGACGATCTCGAGATGCGGTTCGAGCCACAGGAAGTCTTCGGGCTCCAACGCAGCGAGGAGCCGGCTATTCCTGTGAACGGACGCCTTTGAACCATATCTCATGGCAAGGTGCCACTGCCTCGTTCACGATGCCTGTCCAGGACATCGACCGCTTCGATACCAGGACAATAGCACAACTTCAGGCTGAGTAAGCTTGTCAATTGTCCGTTGCCGGCTTTTCGGGTCCGGCCGGCAGCAGACAAACGAAATCCCTTCGGCTTCGTGCCGCCGACTCCGGGCCTCTCCCTCCAAAGGGCAGGGCAGGCCCGTGCGTCCCCTGCGCCGGCGACATGGGCCCATGCGCGGAAGCCTTCACAAAACCGGTTTACCCCTCGTCAGGATGGCTTCAGCATGGCGACAAACCGAATCCGTTGAGGGGAGAGTTTCGCATTGAGCACGCAGTCGCCTTCGTATCCGGCAGGCGGGGATTCCCCGGCCGATCTCGCCGATTGGCCCGCCTCCGAACTTCTCGACGCATTCGCCCGCAAGACAGCGTCGCCCGTCGATGTCACGAAGGCCGTCATTGCCCGCATCGAAGCCTATGAGCCGCAGCTTCAGGCGCTCTATGCCTTCGATCCGGACGCGGCGCTTCGGGATGCCACGGCCTCCGAGCAGCGCTGGATGAAAGGCGAGGCGAGGGCCCTCGACGGCATCCCCGCGACGATCAAGGAAAACATCGCGACGAAGGGTACCCCGGTGCCGCTCGGCACGGCCGCGCGGCCGCTCGTTCCGGCACCCGAGGATGCACCGTCGGCAGCCCGGCTGCGGGAGGATGGCGTCGTCATCCTCGCCAAGACGACCATGCCCGATTACGGCATGCTCTCCTCGGGGCTTTCGAGCTTCCATCCGCTTGCCCGCAATCCATGGGACCTTTCCAAGAATCCCGGCGGCAGCTCGGCCGGGGCGGGAGCAGCGGCGGCCGCGGGCTATGGGCCGTTCCACATCGGCACCGATATCGGCGGATCGATCCGCCTGCCGGCAGCCTGGTGCGGCGTATTCGGCCTCAAACCCAGCTTCGGCCGGATCCCGATCGACCCTGCCTATTACGGCCGTGTGGCCGGTCCGATGACCCGCACGGTGCGCGATGCCGCGCTCATGATGCGAAGCCTCGTGCGCCCGGACGACCGCGATCCCATGAGCCTTCCTTACGAGGACCTGCCCTGGCTCGATCTCGGCATCGACATCGAGGGCTTGAGGATCGGCGTGATGATGGATGCGGGCGTCGGGATGCCGCTCGATCCGGAAGTCCGCGCAAGCATCGACAACGCGGCGAAGGCCTTTGCTGACGCCGGCGCCATCGTCGAGGCGATGCCGGCCTTCATCATGCGGGAGATGCTCGACGGGCTCGACGATTTCTGGCGCCAGCGCGCGTGGATGGACATCGCTCCGTTGAGCGAAGCGGCGCGCGGCAAAATCCTGCCCTACATCCTGCAATGGGCGGAAGGCGGAAAGGACCTGACGGGCGCGGAGGTCTATAGCGGCATGAACCAGATGATGGCGATGCGCCATGCGGCGGTCGCGGCCACCCGCCGCTTCGATTTCGTCATCGCGCCCGTCGCACCCTGCGTCGCCTATCCGGCGGAGCTGGCGTCTCCCATCCACAATCCGGAGGAGCCTTTCGAGCATATCGGCTACACGGTCGCCTTCAACATGTCCGATCAGCCGGCGGCCTCGGTCAATGCGGGCTTCACGAAGGCCGGCCTGCCCATCGGCCTCCAGATCATCGGCCGCCGCTTCGACGATGTCGGCGTGCTGCGGCTCTCGCACGCGTGGGAGGCGATGTGCGCGGACAAGCGGCCCTGGCCGAGGTTGTAGGCGTCTACGACTGACACTCACACGTCATGGCCGGGCTTGTCCCGGCCATCCCGATTTGAGGGCATGCGCTTTTCGGATCGAGATCACCGGCACGAGGCCGGTGATGACAGTGGGCATGGTTATCGAAGCGACACCGACGACCGGTGGAAACGGGTTCCCCGTCCGCGCTCGGGCTGATAAACAGCCGCCATGACGTACAAGGTTGCCGCCCTCTATCAATTCGTCCCGCTGCCCGATTTTCGCGAGCTGAAGGAGCCGCTTCACAGGCTGTGCCAGGATCTCGGGATCCGCGGCACGCTCCTGCTTGCGCATGAAGGGATCAACGGCACCGTCGCCGGGCGTGACGAGGCCATCGATGCCCTCATGTCGGAGATGCAGTCCGGCCTGCTCTTCGCGGGACGTCTCGACAATCTCGAGTTGAAGTACTCCATTGCCTCCGAGATGCCGTTCAAGCGCATGAAGGTGCGCCTCAAGAAGGAGATCGTGACCCTCGGCGATCCCCAGACCGATCCTCTGCGCCGGGTGGGGACCTATGTGTCGCCGGACGAGTGGAACAGGCTCATGGACGAGCCCGGCATCGTGGTGCTCGATACGCGCAACGATTTCGAGGTCGGGATGGGCACCTTCGCCGGGGCTGTCGATCCGCGCATCGCGCGCTTCAGCGAGTTCAAGGACTTCGTCCGCGACGAGCTCGACCCCGCGCGACACAAACGGGTCGCCATGTTCTGCACCGGCGGCATAAGGTGCGAGAAGGCCAGCTCCTACATGCTGGCTCAGGGCTTCGAGGAGGTGTTCCACCTGAAGGGCGGCATCCTGAAATACCTGGAGGACGTTCCGCAGACCGAGAGCCGGTGGAATGGCGAGTGCTTCGTCTTCGACGAGCGCATCGCCCTCGGCCACGGTCTCGTCGAGCGTCCGGGCGAGACGGGGCCATCCGATGAGTGATCTCGAGGCCCGCATCGATGCCCTGGAAATGCGCGTCGCCTACCAGGATCAGACCATCGAGGAGTTGAACCAGACCGTCATCGCCCAGTGGAAGCAGATCGACGCTCTCAGGCGGCAGCTGGGCGAAGTGCTGGACCGGGTTCAGGAGGTCGAGGACAATGCGGGCGGATCCGCGCCCGACCGTCCCCCGCCGCATTATTGAGCCGAGTTCGTTTGGTGGGGGATGTCGTGCAGCGCTGGTGGCAAAAGCCTCTCGTCAAGCCTCGGGCGCTTCAGGCCGGAGATCGCGTCGCCATCGTCTCGACGAGCTGGGGCGGGCCTGCCGTCTTTCCGCATCGCTACTAGAGCCTCGGACCGGAAATGAGACTCCTGGCTTCTGTGCGAGGCCGAGCTGTGATTCACTGCCTGGACTGGGAGGTGGATTATGGGTCATTGCTATTCCCTGGATCTGCGGGTGCGCGTCGCCGACTTTGTCGATGCAGGTCATTCCTGCCGGGCGGCAGCCCAGCACTTTGACGTCAGCGAGAGTTTCGCCATCAAGCTGGTGCAGCGGAAGCGGCGGTTCGGCTCGCCGGCACCGGCCCGGCAAGGCCGTCCGCCCGGACGCGGCAAGCTGGTGCCCTATGAGAGCTTCTTGATCCAGACGGTCGAGGCCGAGCCGGCCATCACCATGCCCGAGCTGGCCGCAAGGCTGCTGACTGAGCATGGGATCGTTGCGGCTCCCGCGATGCTCTCGCGCTTCCTGTGCCGGCACGGCTTCTCATATAAAAAAATGCCTGATGGCGGCGGAGTGCGCACGCGCCGATGTGCGGGATGAGCGCCGGGTCTGGCATGCCCAGCGCCAGCCGCGCATGCGCCAGGAGACGCACCGGCTGGTGTTCCTGGACGAGACGTATGTCAACACCAAGATGACGCGCCTGCGCGGGCGGAGCCGCAGGGGCCAGCGCCTACGCATGAAAGCTCCCTTTGGACACTGGAAAACCCATACCTTTCTGGCTGGGCTACGGTGCAACGAGTTGTGCGCGCCGTGGATCATCGATGGCCCGATCACCCGGTTGGCGTTCGAGGCTTACATTGAGACGCAGCTCGCGCCGACGCTGCGCAAAGGCGATGTGGTGATCCTCGACAACCTGGCTGTCCACAAGAGCGAGAAGGCCGCTCAGTGTCTGAAGCAACGCGGAGCCTGGTTCCTGTTTTTACCTGCTTATTCGCCTGATCTTAATCCAATTGAACAGGCCTTTGCCAAGATCAAAGCGCACTTGCGCAAGGCCGAGGCCCGAACGTTCGACGCGCTCTGGCGAGCGCTCGGTGAGATCTGCAACCTGTTCGAACCACAAGAGTGCTGGAACTACCTTAAGGCTGCCGGATATGCGTCCGTTTAACCGTCCGATGCTCTAGGCCGGCAGGCGATACCTCACCGAGGCCTTCGGGCTCGAGCCCGTCGCGATGCCCCATGCGCTCCGCGACGCCGCTTGGCTCGGCCGTAATCCCGCAGCGCGGGCCGACGACATCCACACGGCTTTCGCCGATCCCTCGATCAAGGGGATCATCGCCAGCATCGGCGGCGACGATGCGATCCGCCTGATCCCGCATATCGACCTGAACGTGATCGCCGGGAATCCGAAGGTGTTTCTCGGCTATTCTGATCCGACCGTGCTGCATTTCGGCTGCCTCAAGGCTGGCCTCGGCTCTTTCTACGGCCCCACGATCATGGCGGGCTTTGCGGAAAACGGCGGCATGCATGCCTATGCCGAAACCTCGCTGCGTAAGGCCGTCTTCGAGACGGCGCCCATCGGAGAGATCGCGCGGAATGCGGAGGGGTGGACCGTCGAGCATCTGCCCTGGGCCGATCCGGACAACCAGAACCGCCGCCGCGTACTGAAGCCCTCGACCGGTCCGCGGGTCCTGCAGGGAACAGGCACCGTCCGGGGGCATCTCATCGGCGGCTGCGCCGAGGTTCTGGAAATGCTGAAAGGCTCCGATTGGTGGCCACCGGCGGAATACTGGGATGGGGCGATCCTCTTCTACGAGACCTCGGAGGAGGGCCCTGCAGCAGGCCAGGTGATCCGCTGGCTGCGCGACTTTGCCGCCCAAGGCATTCTCGCGCGCTTGTCCGGCATCGTTCTCGGCCGCCCCGGCGGGCAGGGGGATGATGCATACCGGACAGAGCAGGAGGCAGCGGTGGTTCGCGCGCTCGACGAGGCCGGGTTGCAGAGTCTTCCGGTGCTGGCCGAACTCGATTTCGGCCATACGGATCCGATCGCCACGTTGCCCTACGGCGTCATGGCGGAAATTGATTGCGAGGCGGCGCGCCTGCGAATCCTGGAAGCGGGAGTGATCGGTCGTTGAGGCCGGGCTCCCGGACGATATCAGCGGTCCCTGACGAGCTCCGGCTCGGCAACGCTGGTCCTGATCGAGCCGGTCGCCTCTTCCTGCGAAAGCTGGCGCAGCTGTTTCACGAAGGCGACAAGGCTGTTCGCGTTCTCCAACTCGGGGATGAGATAGGACAGGACGCGGCTGTCGAACGGTTCCTCCTCGATCGTCCCGTCGACCTTGATGATCGTCCGGATGCCGCTCTCGACGTTGAAGGTGATGGATTTGAGCTTCGTCGCAGCCGCAGCATCGAGCGGCTCGGCAACGACGGGAACGATTCGCGGCAGAGACACGGCCTGGCTGCGGATCGGAGCGACGGCCTTCTGAGGTGGCTTGCTGACTGTAGCCTGACGGGACGGCTTGTCCTGTGCCTTTCCGTCACGATCCGATGAAACTTTGACGAACGGTTCTTCGGCCTCGTCCGCCGGAGCCTTTGCCAGGATCTGCCGAAGCTGCTTCTCGGTCTCCTCCGCATCCTTCTGCGCCTGGGAGCCGAAAGCGGCGGTCAGCGGGAACTTGGATTTTTCCGCAACGGCCTTCGCCTTCGCGGCCTCCGCGGCCTTTGCAGCCGCAATCCGTTTCTTGGCCTCTGCCGTCTGAGCGATGTTGTTGGTGCTGTACGAGTATTGCTTACCGTTGATCTCGTAGCGGACGAGCCGGGCCTCGCCGGCGCTATTCATGATTCCGAAGATGACGACTGAGGCTCCAAGCAAAGTAAACGTCTTGCGCATTGGCCTATAAGAGCGCGTTGGCTCTTCCCCTCGTTCACCCCAAGCTCAGTTAATGAATGTGACGACTTTGAGGCGTAAAGTAATGCTTGAGGAGGCTCCTTGGAGGTATATTTCATAAATACTGATTGTTAATTCTTATGTTGATCAGCGATTATTATCGCAATAAACGGAAGCTATATTTCGTTACATAAGATTATAAGCTCATACACTGTATCATTTCAAGTGTTGGGTCTTTTGCTGAAGAAAGCTGCGCCAAACACAACGGTCCGATGCTCCGCTCTTTGAAGAGCGCATCGTCCGGAGCGGACCCAGAGGGCCGCGTCAGCGAAAACCGGATCCACTTTTCCGCACGATGCGCAAAGCCATGCTCTCCATGCAAGCTTGGCAGAGGCTGCTTGCACTCAGTTCATATCGTCCGCGCGGTTCCGACCCTGGCGAGGCGCCGCTTGATCTCCAGTCTGATGGCTACATCTCCGTCATATCAACGGTTTGACGCGATCCGCCTGCGCGAGCAGGGAAAAGGACGTTCCGGGCGCAGAAGATCTTTGCCATGCAAGTTTAGCCTTTAGTCTAACTTTACGGAATGCCACCCATCCTTTGTTACCGAGACACCCTCAAAAAGCGCGACATGCCCCTGAACAGGAGAAGGCACTTATGAAACGCCGCAATTTTCTCGCCACGGCCGGCGCAGGCCTCGCCGCAGGCGCCGTCGCCAAGCCCGCGATCGCCCAGTCGAGCCCGGAAATCCGCTGGCGCCTGACCTCGGGCTTCCCGAAATCGCTCGACACGATCTATGGCGGCGCGGACTTCCTGGCGAAGTTCGTGTCGGCGGCGACCGAGGGCAAGTTCCAGATACAGCCGTTCTCGGCGGGCGAGATCGTCGGCACCTTCCAGGCCGCCGATGCGGTGTCGAGCGGCACGGTCGAGATGTCCCACACGGCCGCCTATTACTATGTCGGCAAGGACCCGACCTTCGCCGCGGCGGCCGCGCTCCCGTTCACCCTCAATGCCCGCCAGCTCAATGCCTGGAACTATCACGGCGGCGGCATCGGCCTCGTGAACGAGTTCATGGCCAAGCACAACCTCTATGCGCTTCCCGGCGGCAATACCGGCACCCAGATGGGCGGCTGGTTCCGCAAGGAGATCAAGACGGTTCAGGACTTGCAGGGACTGAAGATGCGCATCGCCGGCGTCGCCGGTCAGGTCATGCAGAAGCTGGGCGTCATCCCGCAGCAGGTGGCCGGCGGCGACATCTATCCGTCCCTCGAGCGCGGCACCATCGACGCGGCCGAGTGGATCGGACCCTATGACGACGAGAAGCTCGGCTTCCAGAAGGTCGCGCCGTACTACTACTATCCGGGCTTCTGGGAAGGCGGCCTGACCATCCACTTCCTGTTCAACAAGGCCAAGTGGGAATCGCTGCCGAAGAACTATCAGGCGATCCTGGAGGCGGGCTGCATGGCCGCCAATGTGGACATGCTCGCCAAATACGACGCCAAGAACCCGGCCGCACTGCGCAGCCTTGTCGGCGCTGGCGCGCAGCTGCGCCCGTTCTCGCCCGAGATTCTCGATGCCGCCTACAAGGCGACGAACGAGGTCTATGCGGAAATCTCCGCCCAGAACCCGGACTTCAAGAAGATCATCGACTCGATCCGCGCGTTCCGGAACGAGGAATATCTCTGGTTCCAAGTGGCCGAGTATGCCTTCGACACCTACATGATCCGCGCCCGCACACGCGGCTGAGATCGGTTCTGTCGTGCAAAACCGATGACCCGGCGCCGTCCCACGGCGCCGGGTTTTCTTTTGGTTGCGCACCGCGCATGCCTAACCTGACCTCACCGAAGCGAAGTCGGGCTTGCATCCATGCCATGCAGACCTGATCTGTTATTGCAACGCCGTCAGTCCGATGCATTCGAAAGAAGCTGCGCCATGCCACCCTTCTCGGTCCTCGATCTCGCGCCCGTGCCCGAAGGCTTCACGACCTCCGATGCCCTGCGCAACACGCTCGATCTGGCGCAGCACGCGGAGCGATGGGGCTACAATCGCTACTGGCTCGCCGAGCATCACAACATGGTCGGCATCGCAAGCGCAGCCACGAGCGTCGTCATCGGCCATGTGGCCGGCGGCACGAAGACCATGCGGGTCGGCGCGGGCGGCATCATGCTGCCGAACCATTCGCCGCTCGTGATCGCCGAACAATTCGGCACGCTCGACGCGCTGTTTCCGGGCCGCATCGATCTCGGCGTCGGCCGCGCGCCCGGCACCGACCAGCGTACCCTGCGCGCGCTGCGGCGTGACCCGATGGCCGCCGATACCTTCCCGCAGGATGTGCTCGAATTGCAGGCGCTGCTGGCACCCGTCCAGCCGGATCAGGCGATCCGCGCCGTGCCGGGCGCCGGCTCCAACGTGCCGATCTGGATTCTGGGCTCAAGCCTGTTCGGCGCGCAGCTTGCGACGATGCTGGGCCTGCCTTACGCCTTCGCCTCGCATTTCGCGCCGGGCGCGCTGATGCAGGCTCTGCAGGTCTATCGCGAGCGCTTCCAGCCCTCCGCGCAGCTCGACCGGCCCTATGCCATGGTCGGCGTCAACGTGATCGCAGCCGATACCGACGAGGAGGCGCGCCACCTCTTCACCTCGCCGCAGCAATCCTTCACCAACCTGTTCCGCGGTGCCCGCGGCAAGCTCCAGCCACCCATCGACGATATCGAGACCTACTGGACGCCGAGCGAGAAAGCGCAGGCGATGAACATGCTCTCCTGCTCCTTCGTCGGTTCGGCGAAGACCGTGCGCGAGGGGCTCGAAGGCTTCATCGCGGAGACCGGCGCCGACGAGGTGATGGTCGCCTCTGCGATCTACGACCATGGGAAACGCCTGCGCTCCTACGAGATCCTGAGCGAGGTGCACAAGGCGATGAGCAGGGCGGTTTAGACGCAATCTTCCCTCCCCCTTGCGGGGAGGGGCAGGGGTGGGGTCGTGCAGCTGGGTGATCGCTCAGACAAGAAAGGCGCTGTAGCAATCCCGCGCCGTCTTGATGAAGCACAGCGTTCCGACTTTCCGACCCCCACCCTTCATCCCTCCCCGCAAGGGGGAGGGAAACACTCCGCGCTTCCTTGATCAGCCAAACTTTCAGGATGAGGTCGAGTGTCGTTTCTGTGGGTTCTCTCAAGCCGTCGCCCCGCGCCCCTTCAATGTCGGATCGAGCGCATCGCGCAGGCCGTCGCCTAAAAGGTTCAGGCCCAGCACCGAGAGCGCGATGGCGATGCCGGGGGCGATGGCGAGGTGAGGGGCCTGCGAGAGATAGGTCTGCGCATCGCTGAGCATCCGGCCCCAGCTCGGATTGGGCGGGCGCACGCCAAGACCGAGATAGCTCAGGCCCGCTTCTGTGAGGATGGCGAGCGCGAGCTGGATCGTCACCTGCACGATCAGCGCGCCGGCGATGTTGGGCATCACGTCTTCCCAAGTGATGCGCAAGGGATGCTTGCCGATGGCACGCGCCGCGGCGATGTAGTCGAGTGTCCAGATCTGCAGCGCGACGCCGCGCGTGACGCGGGCGAAGACCGGGATGTTGAACACGGCGATCGCGAGAATAGCGGCAAGCGGGCCCGAGCCCACGAGCGCGCCGATCATGATCGCCGAGAGCACGGCCGGGAAGGCGAAGACCACGTCCGACACGCGCATGGCGATCTCGTCGGCGAGGCCCTTCCAGGCCGCAGCGGCGCAGCCGATGGCGGTGCCGATGGCGGCGCCCAGCAGCACTGCGGGCCAGGCGATGGCGAGCGAGTTCCAGGCGCCTGCCATGAGCATCGAGGCGACGTCGCGGCCGAAATGATCGGTGCCGAGGATGCCGACGTCGCCCGGCGCTTTCAGGCGCATGGCGACGCGCACGCGTGTGGGAGGCTCGGGCGTCCACACAAGCGACACCAGCGCCGTGACGATGAGGAGCGCTGTGAGGATGCCGCCGACGACGAGGGCGGAGTTCAGCGGAATGCGCGAACGCTTGCTCATGAGCGTCCCCTCAGGCGCGGGTCGAGGATGGCATAGCCGATATCGACGAGGAAATTCACGACGATCACAAGTCCGGAAAAGATCAGCACGATGTCCTTGATCACCACGAGGTCGCGCTGGTTGAGCGCCTGATAGGCCAGCCGTCCGAGGCCGGGCAGGTTGAACACGTTCTCGACCAGGATCGCGCCGCCGAAGAAGAACGAGAGCTGGAGGCCCAAGATCGTGGTCACGGGGATGAGCGCGTTCGGCACCACGTGGCGGCGCAGCGTTGCGCTCCTGTCGACGCCCTTTGCCCGCGCGGTGCGCACGAAATCGGCGCCGATCACGTCGAGCGTCGCCGAGCGCGTCACGCGGGTGAGCACGGCGGCCTGAGGCAGGGCGAGCGCGACGGCCGGCAGCAGAAGCGCCTGGAAGGCCGGCCAGATCCCCGCGCTCCAGCCCGGGAAGCCGCCGGCGGGAAACCATCCGAGCCAGGTCGAGAAGAACAGGATGAACAGAAGGCCGATCCAGAAATTCGGCACGGCGACGCCGAGCTGGCTGAACACCAGCACGGCCCGGTCCACAGCGCCGTTGCGGCGCGCGGCTGCGGCGACGCCGAGGGGCAGGGCGAGCGCGGTCGAGATGAGGATCGCCAGAAGGCTCAACGGCAGCGTCACGTTGAGGCGCTCCGCGACAAGGGTCGACACCGGCATCTTGTAGGTGATCGACTGCCCGAGATCGCCGTGGAGAAGCCCGCCGATCCAGTGCAGGTAGCGAACGAGCGCCGGCTGATCGAGCCCGAGTTCCTGTCGCAAAGCGGCAAGCGTATCCTCACGCGCGGCGGTGCCGAGCATGATGGCGGCCGGATCGCCGGGCAGGACTTCGAGGATCAGGAAGATCGCCAGCGAGACGCACAGCAATGTCACGGCGAGCGAGACGAGGCGGGTGATGATGAGACGCAGCATAATTTAGATGGGCCTTATGCCGGTCACACATGTGACGAGAGAGCGATGCATTCCATGCCAGTGTACTCTCCTCCCCCTTGTGGGGAGGAGTTGGAGGAGGGGGTGTCAACGCCACATCCTGATGAGATGGCGCTCACACCCCCACCCTAGCCCTCCCCACAAGAGGGAGGGAAGAGGCGGCGATGTCAGCGATCACTCGCTCCAAGACACTTCCGTCACGTCGTTCGACGGGATCGGCGAGTTCTCCCACAGGCCCTGGACCTTCGCGTTCCACACGCCGAGCTTCGGCAGCTGGAACAGGAAGAGGGCGGGCACGTCCTCGGCCAGGATCTTCTGGGCCTCGGCATATTTGGCGTAGCGCGCCTTCTCGTCGGTGGTCTTGGCCGCTTCGGCCAACACGGCCTTGAACCTGTCGTTCTTGTAGTTGAAGTAGTAGGTGTCGCGGGCGAAGATATCGATGTCGAGCGGCTCCGTGTGGGAGACGATGGTGACGTCGTAATCCTTGTTCTTGAACACCTCCTCGATCCACTTGGCCGGGAACTCGGTCGGGATGATCTTCATGTCGACGCCGACCTCCGACAGCATGGCGGAGATGAGCTCCGCCGAGCGGCTGGCATAGGCCATCTGAGGCGTCTTGATGGTGATCGACAACCCGTTGCCGTAGCCTGCCTCCTTCAGCAGCGCCTTGGCCTTCTCCACGTCGTAGGGAATGACGTTCGTCATGTCGACGAAGGCGGGATTGTTCGGCGAGAAGAAGCTGCCGATGGGCTTGCCGAGGCCGGAATAGGCGCCCTCGACCAGCGCCTTGCGGTCGATCGCATGCATCAGCGCGCGTCGCACGCGCACGTCGTCGAAGGGCTTCTTGGCATTGTTCATGCCGGCGACGGTCTCGCCCTCCGTGTTGCCGGCGACCGCCTTGAAGCGCGGATCCTTCTGGAACTCGGCGAAGAGCTCGGGAGCGGCGAGGTTCGGGAAGGCATCCACGTCACCGGCCTTGACGGCCGCGACCTGGGCCTGCGAGTCGCTGATGAAGCGGAAGGTGACGCTGTCGAGCTTCACCTTGTCCTTCTGCCAGTAATCCGGGTTGCGGACGAGCTCCACCCGGTCGCCTCGGGTCCAGGACTTGAACTTGAAGGGGCCGGTGCCGACCGGGTTCGCCGCATTGGTCGCCGCCGTCTCCGGAGCCACGATCACCGCATCGCCCCAGCCGAGATAGTAGAGGAAGTTACCGGAGGTTTCCTTCAGTTTGATCGTCACGGTCGCCGGATCCGGCGTCTCGATGGAGGCGATCGGCGCAAAGATCTGCTTCTGCGCATTGGTCGATTTCGGATCGCGGGCGCGGTCGAAGGCGAATTTCACATCCGCCGAATCGAAGCTCGAGCCGTCATGGAACTTCACGCCCTCCTGGAGGCGGAAGGTATAGGTGAGGCCGTCGGGCGAGACCTCCCAGCTCTTGGCGAGGAGCGGCTGCACCTTGCCTGTCCGGTCGATGCGCACCAGGCCCTCGTAGAGATTGACCCACGTGACCTCGCGGATGGCGACCGGGGCCGCGACCGTCGGATCGAGCCCCGGCGGCTCGATGGGCATGCCCACCACGAGGGAGGTCTTGGCCGCATAGGCCGGGATGACGCTGACGGAGAGAAGAAGAGCGGCGGTCAGAAAACGCTTCGTCATCAGGCGGGAACTCCCTCAAGGTCATGGATCGCGACAGGTCGCGGAAGCCGCTAGCTTACGCAGGACCGCGCCGGATGGAAGACGTTCGTTACCGATTCTTCACTCAACTTCCACGCGGCTCAGCCCTTTCCTCCACGGTCATCCCGGGGCCGCACAGCGGAACCCGGGATCCATAACCACGGCGTTTCATGAAGGGGCGAGCAGCGTCACGGCTCGTTTTGCAACGCTAGCGGTTATGGATCCCGGGCTCGCCTTTGGCGCCCCGGGATGACAGTCCTGCCTCAGATACACCGCCCCCCGTCCACCTCCAGCACCACGCCGGTGATCATGCTCGCCTCGTCGGAGGCGAGGTAGAGGGCGGCGTTGGCGATGTCCTGGGGGGTCGAGAAGCGGCCGAGCGGGATCGAGTTGACGAAAAGCTCGCGCTTCTGGGGCGTGTCCTCGCCCATGAAGGTGGCCAGCAGCGGCGTCTCGCCGGCGACGGGGGCCAGCGCACAGACGCGGATCTTGCTCGGGGCGAGCTCAACGGCCATGGACTTGGTCATGGTGTGCACGGCGCCCTTGGTGCTGTTGTACCAGGTAAGGCCCGGGCGGGGACGAAGGCCGGCCGTCGAGCCGACATTGATGATCGCGCCGCCGCCCTGGTTCTGCATGAGCGGAACGGCCGCCTTGGCGAAGAGGTAGATCGACTTCACGTTGACCGCGAAGACCCGGTCGAACTCGTCCTCCTCGACCTCCAGCATCGGCCGGTTGCGGTGGCTGATGCCCGCATTGTTGACGACGATGTCGAGCTTGCCGAAGGCGGCGACCGTCTTCTCCACCGCCGCGTTCACGTCTGCGGCCTTGGACACGTCGGCGGCAAGGCCGATGGCGGAGGCGCCGATCTTCTCTGCGGCGCTCTTGGCTGCCGTTTCGTTGATGTCGACGATGGCGACCTTGGCGCCTTCGCGGGCGAATGTTTCCGCAATGCCCAGACCGAAACCGGAGCCGGCGCCTGTGATCAGCGCAACCTTGCCTTCAAGGCGTTTCATGTTTCTTCCCTACCTCTGTGATTGGCTGTCGTTTCCTAACACTCAGTCCTCATCCTGAGGAGCAGACGCAGTCTGCGTCTCGAAGGAGCTTCCAGGGGGCACTGGAGCTTCCTTCGAGACGTTCGCTCCGCGACCTCCTCAGGATGAGGTGGAGTGATGTTCAAACCCATTGTTACCCGTGCGCGATGACGAGGGTCTTGGTCGTGGTGAACTCGACCAGGCCCTCGAAGCCTTTCTCGCGGCCGTGGCCCGAGCGGCCGAAACCGCCGAAGGGCAGCTCGATACCGCCGCCGGCGCCGTAGCAATTCACGAAGACCTGGCCCGCGCGCATGGAGCGCGCGACGCGGGTGGAGCGCATGGCGTCCTTGGTCCACACCCCCGCCGCAAGGCCGAAAGGCGTGCCGTTCGCCAGCCTGATCGCCTCGGCCTCGTCTTCGAAGGGCGTCGCCACCAGGACCGGGCCGAAGACCTCCTCCTGCGAGAGGAGGCTCTCGTGCGGGACAGGCGCCAGGAAGGCCGGGGCCACGTAGTAGCCGCCTTCGGGCGCGTCGGACGCGACCGCACCTTCGCCGATGATGGTGAGGCCCTCGTTCTGGCCGCGCTCGAGATAGCCCAGCACGCGGCGCTGCTGCGCCTGGTTGATCATGGGCCCGAGATCGGGCTCGCGCTCGGGATGCCCGGCGCGAAGCTTGCCGAAGCGCTTGGCCACCGCGTCGACCACGTCCTGGAAGATGCCGCGCTGGATCAGCAGGCGGCTGCCGGCGGAGCAGGTCTGGCCGCCGTTCTGGATGATGGCGTTGACGAGGGTCGGCAACGCCCGCTCGAGATCGGCATCGTCGAACACGACCTGGGCCGACTTGCCGCCGAGCTCCAGCGTCACGCCGACATGGTTCTTCGCCGCCGCCGTCTGAACGGCGGTGCCTGTCTCAGGGCTGCCGGTGAAGGATATGAAGTCGATGCCGGGATGGGCGGTGAGCGCAGCGCCCGCCGTGCGGCCGAGACCGGTCACCACGTTGAGCGCACCGTCCGGGAAGCCGACCTCGCGGGCAAGCGCAGAGACGCGCAGGATCGTGAGCGAGGCATCCTCCGCCGGCTTGACCACCGTGGCGTTGCCGGCGGCGAGCGCCGCACCGACGGAGCGTCCGAGGATCTGCATCGGATAGTTCCAGGGCACGATATGCCCGGTCACGCCGTGCGGCACGCGCTCGACGCCGATGAAATGCGTGTTGAGATAGGGGATCACGTCGCCGTGCAGCTTGTCGGCGGCGCTGCCGTAGAATTCGAAATAGCGGGCGAGCGCGATGGCGTCGGCGCGGGACTGGCGCAGGGGCTTGCCGTTGTCGCGGCTCTCCAGGATGGCGAGCTCGTCCGCATGGGCCTCGACGACGGACGCAAGCTTCATGAGCAGGCGTCCGCGCTCCGTGGCGGTCAGCCTGCCCCAGGCGCCGTCGAAGGCGGCGCGGGCGGCCTTGACGGCCTCGTCGATGTCCTGAGCCGTTCCGGCGGCGATCCGGGCGAGAAGCGACCCGTCGACGGGAGAGAACACGTCGAGCTCCATGCCGTCCGAGGCCGGGCGATCGTGTCCGCCGATGAGATTTTGGAACATCATGTTGGGCGCGAGGCGCGTGCCGATCTGATCGTTCATGGGTTTCGTCTCCCTAGATCATCTTGTTCATGCCCGGCACCGCGGCCAGGAGCTGGCGGGTATAGGCGTCCCGCGGGTGCGCGAAGAGTTGCGCGGTTTCCGCCATTTCCACAATCCGCCCTTTTTGCATAACTGCCACGCGGTCGCAGATCTGTGCGGCGACCCGCAGATCGTGGGTGATGAAGAGGATGGCCAGGCCTAGCTCTTCCTGCAATCCCCGGATCAGTTTGAGGATCTCCGCCTGCACCGAAACGTCGAGGGCGGAGACGGCTTCGTCGGCCACCAGCACGTCGGGCTTCATGGCGAGAGCGCGCGCGATTCCGATGCGCTGGCGCTGGCCGCCGGAGAACTCGTGCGGATAGCGGTCGATGGCCTGGGCCGGAAGCCCGACCTTCTCCAGAAGGATGCGGGCGTCGTCGAGGGCCTTGGCCGGGTCCGTGCCTTGCGTGATCGGCCCCTCAGAGATGATGCGCCCCACGGTGCGGCGCGGGTTGAGGGAGGCGAAGGGATCCTGGAACACCATCTGGATGCGGCGCCGGTACGGCCGCAGGTCGCGCTGGGACAGGGTGCCGAATTGCAGATCGCCGACGACGATGGCGCCGCCGTCCGGCTCGATCAGGCGCAGCACGCAGCGCCCCACCGTCGACTTGCCCGAGCCGGATTCGCCCACGAGCCCCAGGGTCTCGCCACGCCTGATGTCGAAGCTCACCGCATCCGCCGCCTGGACCTCGCGGCTTTTGCGAAAGAAGCCGCGCCCGCCATAAACTTTGGTCAGGGCATCGACCTTGAGCGCGATGGGCTCGCCGGTCAGATGCTTGGGGGCGGGCGGCGTCAGGGACGGCACCGCGGCCAGAAGGCGCTTGGTGTAAGGATGCTGCGGGCGGGTCAGCACCTCTTCCGCCGGTCCCTGCTCGACAAGCTCGCCCTGCTGGAGCACGGCGACCCGGTCGGCGATCTCCGCGACCACGCCGAAATCATGGGTGATGAAGAGAACCGCCGTTCCCTTCTTGCGGCGCAGGTTGTCGATCAGCTTGAGCACCTGCGCCTGCGTGGTCACGTCGAGGGCCGTGGTGGGCTCGTCGGCGATGAGGAGCTTCGGCTCGAGCGCAAGGGCCATGGCGATCATCACGCGCTGGCGCTGGCCGCCGGAGAGCTCATGCGGGTAAGCCTTGGCGATCAGCTCGGGGTTCGGCAGGTTCACCTCGGCGAGGAGGTCGAGCACGCGCTTCTCGCGCTCCGCAGGCGTGAGAAGTCCATGGGCGCGGAAGGTCTCGGCGATCTGGTCCGCCACCCGCATCACCGGGTTGAGGGAGGTCATCGGCTCCTGGAACACCGTACCGACCTCGCGCCCGCGCACGTCGCACCAGCCTGCCTCGTCGAGACTCAAGAGATCGCGGCCTGCGAGACGGATCGAGCCGGACAGAACCCGGACGCCCCCGGGCAGAAGGCCGATGGTCGCCATCGCCGTCATCGACTTGCCGGACCCGGATTCCCCCACGACGCAGAGCGTCTCGCCCGGAGCGATCGCAAGCGACACGTCCTTGATGGCGTGCCGACGGTCGGCGAGGGCAGGCAGCCCGATGGACAGGTTCTCGATCGACAGCACGGGGGAGGGGCTGCTCACCATGGGACTCCAGCTTGAAGGGTCGAAGAGCCATCCTTGCGATCTGGCGCGCTCCGTCAATCCATGGATGACGGAGATGCTGAGATCGGACGATGCGCCGCTTAGGGATCGAGCATCGCGCGTCACGAAGGGAGTGTCGGATTGACTCCAGCTGTCGGATCCGTCCCTCTCGCGCTGTGCGCGAGAGGGACGGAGATGTCATAGGCCACACCGCCCTCGGCGAAGTTGAGCACCATGTAGCCGCCGAGTTCGCCCTCGATGCTGCGGCGGATCAGGCGCGATCCGAAGCCCTGGCGCTTCGGCGGCGCCACGGGCGGTCCTCCGCTTTCGGTCCAGTGTATCCGAAGCTGATCGTGGCGGTCTTCGCTCTGAGCGATCGACCAGGTCATTTCCAGTCGGCCCGCATTGGTCGAAAGCGCGCCATACTTGGCAGCATTCGTCACCAGCTCGTGCAGGACAAGGCCGAGATTGATGGCGTAGCGGGCGGGGAGCTTCACGTCCGGCCCGCACAGAACGACCCGCTCGTCGCCCTGCTTGCGGTAGGGCGCCAGCTCCTGCTCCGCCACGTCGCGCAGCTCGGCCTCGCGCCAGGACTTGCGCGTCAGCAGGTTGTGCGTCTTCGACAGGGCGAGCAGGCGGCCCTCGAAAGCGTCCTTGAACTGCCCCGGCGTCTCGGTGGTGCGAAGCGTCTGCGAGGCGATGGACTGCACGGTGGTCAGGGTGTTCTTCACCCGATGATTGAGCTCGTCGAGGAAGAAGCGCTGCTGCTCCTCGGCGTGCTTCTGCTCGGTGATGTCCTGGAAGATGCCGACGAAATAGACCGGCTTTTTTTCGATATCGAAGAAGACCCGGCCCTTGGAGTTGATCCAGCGAATGCTGCCGTCTGCAAGCCGGATACGATATTCGTCCTGGTAATCCCCCTGGTCTTTGACGGCATCCCGCCATTTCTGCACCACGCGGTCCATGTCCTCGGGATGAAGGATCTGCAGCCAGTACTGGTGATCCATCACGGAGGTGGCGTGCGGTAGCCCGAGCATGGCGGTCGCCTGGCTCGACCAGCCGCCGACGCTCTTGTCGGGATCGTACCACCAGGTTCCCATGTGCCCCGCCTCCAGGGCGAGGCGCGCGCGCTCCTCGCTGGCCCGGAGTGCCTGCTGACGCTCTGCCACGTCGTCCATCAGATCGTTGAAGGCCTTGGCCAGGATGCTGAACTCGCCCGATTTGCGCGGAAGCGAGATCCGCGCCTGGTAGTCGCCCCGGCGCCAGGCCTGGATTCCGCTCGTCACGATCTCGAAGGGGCGCGTGATGAAGGCGCGGCTGAGAAGAGCCGACAGGGACAGCGCAAGGATGAGCGCCGCCCCGATCAGCATGAAGCCGCGCCGCGCCGCTTGGTTGATGGAGGCGAAGGCATCCCGCGTCGACAGGCCGACATTGATGTAGACCTCCTGCGAGGGAACGGTGAGCGGTATGTAGCCCACGACGCGCCGGATCCCGTCGATGCTGATCATCTGCGCGGTTCCGGCGGATGCGGCCTTGGCCTGGGCCATATATTCCTGGGGCAGCAGCTTTCCGATCATCCGCTCCGGCTGAGGATGCTGGACGAGAACGATGCCCCTCCGGTCGGCGACCGTCACCGACCCGTTCTCGGGAGTGGTGCGCTCCTTCAGCTTCTGACCGAGCCAGCGCAGGTCCAGGGCGGCCGCCAGGACGCCGACCACGTCGCCTCGGTCGTTCCAGATGGGCACGGCTAGGGGAAGGACGGGATGCGGCGTGAGGCTGCCCTCCTCGAAGACCGGCGTGTGCTCTCCGACGACGAGGCCCTTCACGTCGAGGGCGTGGTGGAAATAGGGGCGGTCGGCGAAGTAGTGCTGGGTGTCGACGGTGCCGGTCGGTCGGCAGCGGATATGCCCGCTGATGTCCATCGCCACGAAGGACAGGATATAGGGCACCTTCTCCTGGATCGCCTTCAGATAGGGGCTGCAGCTCGGCGTGTCGAAGGAGCGTATGGACGGGATCTCGTCGATGGCGAGCAGCAGGCTGTGGATGCCGTCGAAGATCCGCTCGAGTTCCGCGCTCACCAGCTGGGCCTGCCTGATGGCAAGGTCGTTCACCTCGGCTTCACGGGCGCGGCGCAGAGAGACTTCCGTATAGGTCCAGATGACGATCGCCGGGAGAACCGAGATCAAAGCAAGAAGAAGCAGACGCCTCGTCAGTGTCATGCAAACGCTCAGCTTAACATCGGGAGGGGAACACAAAGTTCGGTGACCGTCCACCCCTGTAACAAGTCGGCGCGGTCTTGCATCTGCGACTAAGAGGTGTCAGGGGAGCAGGAATGGCGCTTCCCCCTCTGCTTCTCCTCCAGGACATTGCTCTCACCTTCGGCGGCACGCCCCTGATCGAGAGCGCCGAGCTGTCCGTCTCCCCCGGCGAGCGGGCCTGCCTTGTCGGTCGCAACGGCTCGGGCAAGTCGACTCTGCTCAAAATCGCCGCAGGTCTCGTCGAGGCCGACCGCGGCAAGCGCTTCGTGCAGCCCGGGGCCACCGTGCGCTATCTGGCCCAGGAGCCCGACCTTTCCGGCTATGCCAGCACCCTGGCCTATGTGGAGGCGGGCCTCGGACCGGGGGACGATCCCTACCGGGCGCGCTACCTCCTGGAGCAGCTCGGGCTGACCGGCGACGAGAAGACCGCCGACCTCTCCGGCGGCGAGGCCCGCCGTGCGGCGCTTGCCCATGTGCTGGCGCCCCAGCCCGACATCCTGCTCCTCGACGAGCCGACGAACCACCTCGACCTGCCGGTCATCGAATGGCTGGAAGGCGAGCTGAAGGGCCTGCGCTCGGCGCTCGTGCTCATCAGCCATGATCGCCGCTTCCTGGAGAGCTTGTCCCAGGCCACCGTCTGGCTCGACCGCGGCCGCACCCGCCGCATGGACCGCGGCTTCGCCCATTTCGAGGAATGGCGCGATCAGGTGCTGGAGCAGGAGGAGGCTGAGCATCACAAGCTCGGGCGCAAGCTCGTCGCCGAGGCCGACTGGCTGCGCTACGGCGTGACGGCAAGGCGCAAGCGCAACGTGCGCCGCCTCGGCAACCTCCACGCCATGCGCCAGCAATACCGCGAACGCCAGCGCGCCCTCGGCACGGTCAGCATGACCATGGCCGAGGGCGAGCAGTCCGGCACCCTCGTGGTCGAGGCGGAGGGCGTCTCGAAGTCCTTCGGCGAGCGCGCCATCGTCTCGAACCTGTCCCTGCGGGTGCTGCGCGGCGATCGGCTCGGCATCATCGGGCCGAACGGGGCGGGCAAGACCACCCTCATCAACCTGCTCACCGGAATCCTGGCGCCCGATGCCGGTCGGGTGCGGCTCGGCGCCAACCTGCAGATGGTGACCCTCGACCAGCGCCGCGCGAGCCTCGATCCCGACGCCACCGTGGCCGAGACGCTCACCGGAGGGCGCGGCGACAGCGTCACCATCGGCGGCCAGACGAAGCACGTGATCGGCTACATGAAGGACTTCCTGTTCGCGCCCGAGCAGGCCCGCACTCCCGTGGGCGTGCTCTCCGGCGGCGAGCGCAACCGGCTGATGCTGGCGCGCGCCCTGGCGCAGCCCTCGAACCTGCTGGTGCTCGACGAGCCGACCAACGACCTCGACCTCGAGACCCTCGATCTGCTGGAAGAGATGATTCAGGATTACGCGGGCACGGCGATCCTGGTCAGCCACGACCGCGACTTCCTCGACCGCACGGTCAGCTCCGTCCTGGTCTCGGAAGGCGAGGGGCGCTGGCTCGAATATGCGGGCGGCTACACCGACATGGTCGCCCAGCGCGGGCGCGGCGTTCAGGCCCGCATCGTCGAGAAGGAGGTGAAGCCGAAGAGCGCCGACAAGCCGGCCGCCGCCGCTCCGGTGCCGGGAAAGCGCAAGCTCTCCTTCAACGAGCAGCACGACCTCAAGACGCTGCCCAGGCGCATGGACGAGATCGGAGCCAAGATCGCCAAGGTCCAGGAGATCCTCGCCGATCACGAACTCTATTCCCGCGATCCCGCTAGGTTCCAGAAGGCCATGGATGCGCTGACAGCGCTGCAGAGCGAGCTGCACACGGCGGAGGAGCGTTGGCTCGAGCTGGAAATGCTGCGCGAGGAGCTGGAGGGATGAGGCTTCGAGAGTTATGCCCTCAAGGTCGTTGCACTCCTGAGCGAATATTCAGGTAATTTTCCCCCAACTGAAGCCTGCGGAAGAACGTCACCTCTCTGAATGGAGAGGTGCGATAACGTTACCATGACCTATAGTCACCTCAGTCATATGGAATCGGGGAGGGATCATGGCTGCTAGGTTTGTCACAGGCATCGATACTGATGGTGAGGTTCTTGGTAGTGAAGAACACCTCACTATCCTCGCTGGCGGCGCCATCACGGTGGCCGATGTAGCCGTAAAAGGCGTCTTCAGTAATGCCTTGGCGAAAAATTCAAATGTCACGCTGCTTGGGAGTGTAGCTACCGCCGGGGATAGCCTCTTCCTTAAGGGAAGCGGGAGTACCGTATTTGTCGGCCAGTTGGGTGCCATCACCAGTAGAGGAACTGCAGTATCACTTGGCTCAACCGGTCAACGCTCGGTTAGCCTCCGGAATGAAGGTACAATTACAGGCATAATTGAGGCTGTGCGGCTTCAAGGGGCTGAGTTGGATCTCGTCAATACCGGGATGATTTCTGTCGGGACAAACCTTGATCATATTATTGCAGCCGTCACTATGGCTTCTAGCGCAGGTAGTGCTTCTTTTCTGACGAACAGTGGCCAGATTGTCGCTGGACTTTTCAGCAACATGCATTCTGCAGTGGTTGGCGGCGCGGGGACGACCACATCTTCAATTCAGGCCTTATCCGGGGGCGCATCAACCTTGGTGCGGGCAACGATTTCTACGATGGCCGGGAAGGGTTTTGGGAAGGGGCAAGCATCTCTCTCGGAACTGGTGGAAATACTGCTTATGGTGGCAATGGCCAGGAGTTCTTCGAACTTGCGCAAGGGGGTGACCGAGCCCACGACTTCGTGGATGGAGGGGAGGGCATTGACGGCCTCACTCTCCACGATGGTGCAGCGGATGTCCGTCTGGATATCAGGTTCACCAGTAGACAGGAGACGGGTGTCGGGACACTGACACTTCGACATGTCGAGAACATCAACACTGGCGACGGACATGACCGGGTGACCGGCAACAATGACAACAATGAGATTCAGACAGGCTTAGGCAACGACACTCTCGAAGGAGGCTTGGGAGACGACGATCTGCGAGGCGGCGACGGTAATGACACGGCCATCTTCTCGGGCTCGACGCGGGCGACCGTCGATCTGCGGCTGCAGGGCCAACCGCAGAACACCGGCTATGGGTTCGATACTTTGTCCGGCATCGAGAGCCTTGTGGGCGGCGCGGGCGATGACGTGTTCTGGGGCACCGACGCGGCCAATCTCCTGGCGGGCTCCGGCGGCAACGACACTTTGTGGGGCGGTGGCGGCGGCGACACGCTGGACGGAGGGACCGGCACCAACACGGTTCTGTTCGTCGGTTCGAAGGTCGATTATCGGGTCACGCCAACCGCCGAGGGCGCGATCGTAGTTGGCCTCGAAGGCACGGATGTCGTGCGCAATGTGCGCTTCCTCCAGTTCGTCGATGGCGTGATCGCGCTGACCAATGCGGCCCCGACGGCTCTCGGACTCTCCGCTCAAGGCATCGTGGAGAACGCGCCGCGTGGTTCCGTGGTCGCGACGCTCTCGGCTTTGGATGCGGACGGAGACGCCGTCACCTACAGCCTTGCCGGAGCTAGCCCCTTTGCCGTCGTCGGCAACAGTCTCGTGGTCGACGGCACTCTCGATTTCGAGGCCGCTCGCCAGCATAGCGTCGTGATTCAAGCCCGTGACAGTTACGGCGGCGTGACGAGCCAGACTTTCACGATCGCGGTCGGAGATAAGGTCGAGAGCACGTCATTCGTGCTGCGGGGCGGAGGCGGAGCCGATGTGTTCCAGGGCGAGGCCGGCGGCGACACGATCTATGGAGGCGCGGGCAACGACGCATTGTCTGGGGGCTCCGGTAAGGACGTCTTCGTGTTCAACACCCGCACCGGGAAAACGAACGTGGACATGGTCACGGACTTCGTCGTCAAGGACGACAGCCTCTGGCTCGAAAATGCGGTCTTCAAGGCCCTCGGCGGCAAGGGCAGCCTCGCCCGACCTCAGAAGCTCGGATCGGATGCCTTCGCGATAGCGACACGGGCTCAGGATAGGGAAGACCGGATCGTGTACGACAAGAAATCCGGCAAGCTCTATTACGATCAGGACGGAACCGGATCGAAGGCGCAGGTGCAGATCGCCACGTTGACCAAAGGGTTGAAGATGACGGCGGCGGATTTCTTCGTGATCTGAGATCGAGGAGCGTCTGCAAGCGATTCGAGGTTTCTGTAACTGACGAACGACCACTTGAGGTGAGCGGGTGGGATGGAATCCACCGCAAACTGCCCCAATTCCATCGCGAAGGGATTTGCGCCTGCCGGGTTACTCAGGCGCAATACCCGACACTAAAGTGACATCATCCGCTCGCTAGAAGCGGATCGTCATTGAAGGAGGAACGCGATGGACTGCAAGTCGAGACGCCGCCTGACCACGATTCTGACGATGCTTTGCCTTGGGGCTTTGCCCGTGACGCTCGCGGCCGCCGAGCTCGACCGGGATGTGCTGGCGGAGCGCGTGACGAAGCTCTCCCGCGGCACGCAATGGAAGCCCGTCTCCGCGGTTCCAGTCAACTTCCTGACGCATCACCCGCAGGGCATGGTGAAGATCGGCGATACGCTGTTCGTATCCTCGGTCGAGATCCAGCAGCCGACCAAGCGGTTTCCGCAGCCGGTGGATGGCTACGACCGCGACACGGGCGCGGGCGTCGGGCATCTCTTCAAGATCGACATGAAGGGCAACCTGATCGCCGACATCACCCTGGGCGAAGGCTCGATCTATCACCCGGGTGGGATCGACTACGACGGGAAGTACATCTGGGTTCCCGTGGCCGAATACCGCCCGAACAGCCGCTCCATCGTCTACCGGGTCGATCCGGAGACCATGAAGGCCGAGGAGATGTTCCGCTTCGCCGACCATGTCGGCGGTGTGGTTCACGACACCGACAGCAAGTCCCTGCACGGGGTGAGCTGGGGCTCGCGCCGGTTCTATCGCTGGGCCCTCGATGCCAATGGAAAGCCCACGAATGCGAGTGAAGCGCCGGAGAAGCTGCGGACGCTGAACACGTCGCATTATCTCGATTACCAGGACTGCAAATATGCCGGCAAAAGCCGCATGCTGTGCTCCGGCGTGACCGAGATGCGGTTAACGCCGGAGGCAGCCCCGTTCCGCCTCGGTGGGATCGATCTCGTCGACCTCGCCGACGGGCGGCCGATCTTCCAGACGCCGGTGCTGCTCTGGAGCGCCGCAGGCATGGACATGACCCACAATCCGGTCTGGATGGAAACGAGCGATGCCGGCATCCGCGGCTATTTCATGCCCGAGGACGACAAGTCCACGCTCTACATCTACGAGGCGGAAGTGAAATAGGGTCGGACCTGGAAGAAGATCCAAAGCTTTAGGCATTTGGATTGAAGCTCTCACGTCATCACCGGCACGAGGCCGGTGATGACGTGACAAAGCCGATCAGCCGCCCCCCTCCAAAGTGAACCCGGCCTTGATCACGACCTGGTAATGGCGCACCTCGCCCTCCTCGATGTGACCGCGGGTCTGGACGACCTCGAACCAGCGCAGATTCCTCAAGCTGTGGTTCGCCCGTCGAACGGCGGTCTGAATCGCGTCCTCGATGCTCGATTCCGACGAGCCGACGAGTTCTACGATCTTATAGACATGATCATCCATGGCGCGCTCCATGCTGTGCCCGAAGCATGGAGCTAGTGCACGGACGTAAAACGCCTATAGGACGTCTGCGCGAACATCCTCCATGAACTCGATCCGGTTGCCGACCGGGTCGGATACATAGAAGCGTTTCACGTCTGGAATCGCCTCATCCCAACACGGCTCGCAGCCCGCCTCAGGAGCATTCGGGAGAGGCGTTCGAGATCCTCGATGACAAGAGCGGGATGGGCTTTCCGGGCAGGCCGGAAATCCTCTTCAACTCCCAGATGGATCCGCACACCGCCGCTCTCCAGCCAGAGGCCGCCCCGCCCGGCGAGAGCCTGAGGCTTCGGCATTTCCGTCATCCCGAGCAGATCGATATAGAACATCCTGCATCGATCCTCGGAGCCCTTGGGGATTGCGAGCTGAACGTGATCGATGCGCAGCAGCATCATACCTCGCCGCGATAGGCTTTGACCTCCTGCTCGATGGCGCCGAAGATCGAGTGGCCTTGCTTGTCCTTCATCTCGATGCGAACCGTGTCGCCGAAGCGCAGGAACGGCGTCTTGGCCTCGCCGTAGAGGATCGTTTCCACGGTGCGCAGTTCCGCGAGGCAGGAATAGCCGAAGCCTCCGTCGGAGACGGGCTTGCCCGGCCCGCCGCCCTGATCCTTGTTGGAGACCGTTCCCGAACCGATGATCGCGCCGGCGCCGAGGGGCCGGGTCTTGGCGGCATGGGCGATCAGCGTCGGGAAGTCGAAGGTCATGTCGACGCCCGCATTCGCCTTGCCGAAGGGCTTGCCGTTGAGGCTGGTGAGGAGGGGCAGGTGCAGCTTGCCGCCGTCCCAGGCCTCGCCCAGCTCGTCGGGCGTAACCGCCACAGGCGAGAGCGTCGAGGAGGGCTTCGACTGGAAGAAGCCGAAGCCCTTGGCAAGCTCCGCCGGGATCAGGTTTCTGAGCGATACGTCGTTGACCAGGACGACGAGGCGGATCGCGGCTGCGGCCTGCTCCCGCGTCGCGCCCATCGGCACGTCGCCGGTGATCACGGCGATCTCCGCCTCGAAGTCGATTCCGTGCGCCTCGTCGATGGCCAGGATCTCGTCCCGCGGTCCGAGGAAGGAATCGGAGCCGCCCTGATACATGAGCGGGTCGGTCCAGAAGGAAGCCGGCATCTCGGCACCGCGGGCTTTGCGCACCAGCTCCACGTGGTTCACGTAGGCAGAGCCGTCCGCCCATTGATAGGCCCGGGGCAGGGGGGAGGCGCAATCGTGCTCGTGAAAGCGGAAGGCCGGGATCGAGCCGTGCTCGAGCTGCACTGCGAGATCGCGCAGTTGAGGCTCGACTTTTTCCCAATTGTCCAGGGCTTGCTGAAGCGTTGGAACAATGAAAAAAGCGTCAGTCGCGCGGGTCAGGTCTTTCGAGACGATGACGAGGCGGCCATCGCGGCCTTGGTTCAGGGAGGAGAGCTTCATTGCCACCGACCGGGTTGTTATGGTCCACTCAACTTGCAACAGAATGCTTTCCGGGGAAACGCCAATGACGACGATGAAGAGAAGAAACTTTCTGAAGGGAGCAGGGCTTGCCGCTGCAGCGGGAGCGGTGGCCGCTCCGGCCATCGCGCAGACGCAGCCGGAAATCCGCTGGCGCCTGACCTCGAGCTTTCCGAAATCCCTCGACACGATCTTCGGTACCGCCCAGACCTTCGCCAAGTACATGGCGGACGCGACCGACAACAAGTTCCAGATCCAGGTCTTCGCCCCCGGCGAGATCGTGGGCGGCCTGCAGGCCATGGACGCGGTGCAGAACGGCTCCGTCGAATGCGCGCATACCCCGCTCTACTACTACATCGGCAAGGAGCCGGCGCTCGGCATGGGGACTGGCCTGCCCTTCAGCCTCAATGCGCGCCAGCTCCATTCCTGGTGGCACTTCGCCGGCGGCAAGGAGATCATCAACGAGGTGATGGCGCGGTATAACTGCACCTCCTTCGTCTGCGGCAATTCCGGCGCCCAGATGGGTGGCTTCTTCCGCAAGGAAATCAACACGGTCGATGACCTGAAGGGCCTCAAGTTCCGCGTCGGCGGCCTCGGCGGCCAGGTCCTGGCGAAGCTCGGCGTCGTGCCGCAGCAGATCGCACCCGGCGACGTCTATCCGGCGCTGGAGCGCGGCACCCTCGATGCCGCCGAGTTCGTCGGCCCCTACGACGACGAGAAGCTCGGCTTCCTGAAAGTGGCCAAATATTATTACGCCCCCGGCTGGTGGGAGGGCGGCGCCATGCTGCACCTCGTCGTCAACCGGCAGAAGTGGAACGAGCTGCCGAAGAACTACCAGGCCATCCTGTCCCAGGCGACGGAGGCAGCGAACAACTGGATGCTGGCCAAGTACGATGCGGTGAACGGCCAGGCCCTGCGCCGCATGGTCGGGGCGGGCGCGGAGCTTCGCACCTTCTCCCCGGCCATCATGGACGCCTCGCTCAAGGCCGCCAACGAGCTCTATACCGAGCTGTCGGCCAAGAACGCGGACTTCAAGAAGGCCTACGATTCCATGGTCGCCTACCGCAACGACGTCCTGCCGTGGTGGCAGCTCAACGAATACGCCTTCGACACCTTCATGATCCGCACCCGCGGCCGGGCGTAATCCGCCGGAGCAGGCTCCCAGAGGAACCTGCTCTTCCTGGATAACCGAAGAACCGACAGCGTGGCCGGACCCCGGCCGCGCTGATTTTCGTTGGACATCGAATTCGGAAGGGGTCTTGACCAAACGGCATGCCAATCTAGTTGCTTGTGCAACGAATTGTGGTATTGGTTGCGCAAGCAACGATTGGCGGGACGATGGCGACTGGATCGGCAGCAAAGAAGCAGGCATCGGAGCCCCTGGTGGTTCTGGAGCAGTTCCTGCCTTATCGGCTCAACGTGCTGGCTGGCCTCACCTCCAGCGCGCTCGCCCAGATCTATGCCGAGCGCTACGGCCTTTCGATCCCGGCCTGGCGGGTCATCGTCACCCTTGGCCAATATGAGCATAGGACCGCCCGGGACATGGCGCCGGACGGCGTGATGCACAAATCGACCGTCTCCCGGGCCGTCGCCAGCCTCGAGAAGCGGGGGTTGGTCGTGCGCCGGCCCAATCTCGACGACCGCCGGGAAGAGTGGCTGGCGCTGACGCCGCAGGGACGAGCGATCTACGAGGCGGTGGCGCCTGAAGCACTCGCCGTCGAGGAGCGCCTTTTGTCGGTCCTGACGTCGCAGGAGCAGGCGACATTTGCCGCTTTGATCGACAGGCTCACCCGGCAGGCCCGATTGCTGGCACCTCAGGATGTCGTGGAGGCCGAGACGTGAAGCTCTATACCTATTTCCGATCATCAGCTGCCTATCGGGTCAGGATCGCTCTCAACCTCAAGGGCGTGGCCTACGACTCGGTCTCGATCAACCTGCTGACAGGTGAGCAGCGGGAAGAGGGCTACCGCGCGATCAACCCCCAGGGGCGTGTGCCATCCCTCGATATCGGTGCCGCGACGCTGATCCAGTCTCCGGCAATTCTCGAATATCTCGACGAGTGCTATCCGGAACCGCCCCTGCTTCCGGTCGGTGCGGTCAACCGCGCCAAGGTCCGGGCCGTTGCCAGCCTGATCGGCTGCGATATCCACCCGCTCAACAATTCAGGCACGATCGCCTACCTTAACAAACGGCTCGGGCACGATCAGGCCACGGCCGACGAATGGTACGCCCATTGGGTGCGTGAGGGCTTCGATGCCATCGAGAGACTGATCGAACCGGGACCCTATGCCTTCGGCTCCCGGATCACGCTCGCCGATGTCTATCTCGTGCCGCAGGTCTTCAACGCTCGGCGCTTCAACGTTTCGCTCGACGCTTACCCGAAGATCGCCGCCGTGGATGCGGCCTGCGCCGGGCACAAGGCCTTCCAGGATGCCGCGCCGGCGAGCCAGCCCGACGCCGTTTGACGAAAATGCGCATCCGCCAAGGGCTGGATGCGTTGTTCCCGCAGAAAAGGCCTCGCGATCGGCAGAGGCACAACAGGAGGAAAACAATGGGACCGTTCCCGCACGATGCGCCGCCAGCCGCCATATCCGAAGAGAACCCCATGGGAACCGACGGCTTCGAGTTCGTGGAGTTCTGCCATCCCGATCCGCAGGCGCTGGATCGCCTGTTCAAGGTCATGGGCTTCAGCGTGGTCGCGAAACACCGCTCGAAGAACGTCACGCTCTATCGCCAGGGCGACATCAACTTCATCGTCAACGCGCAGCCCGGCTCCTTCGCGGAGCGCTTCGCGGCCCAGCACGGCCCGTCCGCGCCCGCCATGGCGTTCCGGGTGGCCGATGCCAGATACGCCTATGACCGTGCTCTTTCCATGGGCGCCAAGCCTATCGAGACGCAGATCGGTCCCAACGAGCTCGAGATCTTGGGCATCGAGGGAATCGGCGGCCTGCAGATCTATTTCGTCGACCGCTACGGCGCGAAAGGCTCGATCTACGATGTCGATTTCGAGTGGCTCGGCGAGCCCGACCCGAAGCCGAAGGGCGTCGGCCTCTATTACATCGACCACCTGACGCACAACGTCTATCGCGGTCGCCTGAACGAATGGGCCGGCTTCTACGAGCGCCTCTTCAACTTCCGCCAGATCCGCTATTTCGACATCGAGGGAAAGCTGACGGGCCTCCATTCCCGCGCCATGACGAGCCCCGACGGGAAGATCCGTATCCCCATCAACGAGGATGCGGGCGAGACCGGGCAGATCGAGGAGTACCTGCAGGAGTACAAGGGCGAGGGCATCCAGCATGTGGCGCTGGGCTCGCACGACCTCTACGAATCCATCGAGGCGCTCATCGAAGTCGGGCTCGAGTTCATGCCGGCGCCGAACGAGATCTACTATTCGCGCGTCGACAAGCGCCTGCCGAGCCACGAGGAGCCCATGGAGCGGCTTCGGAAAAACGGCATCCTTATCGATGGGGAAGGGGTCGTCGAAGGCGGCTTCACGAAAGTGCTGCTCCAGCGCTTCGGCAAGACCGCCATCGGCCCGATCTTCTTCGAATACATCCAGCGCAAGGGCGACGACGGATTCGGCGAAGGCAACTTCAAGGCCCTCTTCGAATCCATCGAAGAGGACCAGATTCGTCGCGGGGTGATCGGTCCGAAGGTCGCTTGAGGCCGTTCCAAGCTACGATTCGGAAAGGCCGGGCTCGTCCCGGCCTTTTTTCACGCCTTCCGGCAGGGGAATGCAGCCGCATTTGAGAAGGGGGTTCTTCACAGCTCCGCGCCAGCAAATGCATGCCGAGGCCTCTCACGCAGACTTGATCGTCTCTTCCATCCCAGGCGAAGTCCTTGTTCCTTAATGGTTTATAAAATTCCGGGCTAAAATCTTAACGAACAGTAAAGGGTTCAGTCCTGAACGTTGCCTTTGTGCAACATGCCGATGAAAAGCCCCGGCTACTGCCCATTTTGTGCCTTCATTCGGTTGCTTGCGGCCCTGTCCTGGATAATGTGGCTGCAGCGACGGGGGCACCCCAGTCGTGATCCTGGTGAGTTCGACCCAAAAGGCGGCTCCCCGGGTACTAAGGGGAAAAGGGACGTGTTTGATGCTTTGTTGAAGTCATCGAGGCACTAAAACCCGGCCCCCCAGGGTCTCGAAACTTTGGAGGTTTAACCATGAAGCTCGCTAAGAGCCTCTTTCTCGGATCGGTCGCGGGTCTCGCGGCTGTTGCCGGAGCTCAAGCTGCCGACCTTCCCGCGAAGAAGGCTGCTGCTGTTGAATACGTTCGCGTCTGCTCCACCTACGGCGCAGGCTTCTTCTACATCCCCGGCACCGAAACCTGCCTCCGCGTCGGCGGCCGTGTTCGCGCCGAGTTCGGTTATGTTGAGCCGAACGACCGCGAAGACGACGCGATCGGCTTCCGCGCTCGTGGCCGCATTCAGCTCGACGCCCGCACCGCCACCGCTTACGGCCTCCTGCGCACCTTCGTGCGTTTCGAGATGACCCGTAACACCGGCGTGTATGGCAACGACTCGACCTCGCCGAACGTCGACCAGGCTTTCATCCAGTTCGGTGGCCTCACCGCCGGTCGCGTCGTGTCGATGTTCGACAACAGCGACCTGCCGACGGGCCACTTCGGTACGCTCCGCTTCTCGGACGCTCCGAACGTGAACCTGTTCGCCTACACCTTCTCGTTCGGCAACGGCTTCTCGGCCACCCTGTCGGCAGAAGAAGGCCGCTATGGCACTCTGCTTGGCACCGCACTCGCGGAAGCCGGTCAGCGCATGCCTGACGTGGTTGCTAACCTGAAGTACGCTGGTACCTGGGGCTCGTTCCAAGTCTCCGGCGCTCTGCACCAGCAGCGCAGCAACGTCCTGACGCCTGTCAACACTCCTGGTCTTGACCCGATCCTGTACGGCACGATCCCGGACACCGAGTACGGCTGGGCCGTGACGGCTCAGGGCTCCGTGAACCTGCCGATGCTCGGTGCTGGCGATGCCCTTTGGCTCGCTGCAACCTACGCTGACGGCGCTCTTGGCTACCTCGGCTTCGGCACGGGCGCCGGCGTCACCAGCTTCGGCGGCCTGCGGACGAACATCAACGTCGTCGATGCCTTCATCGACGCTGCTGGCAACATCGCGACCGGCGAAGGCTGGTCCGTTGCCGGTGGTATGCGTCACTACTGGACCCCGACCCTCCGTCAGAACCTGTTCGGCTCCTATGCTGACGTCTCGTACGACGGTACCGCTGTTGTTAACATCGACTTCAACGAGTGGCGCGTCGGCACCAACCTGATCTGGTCGCCGGTTGCCGGTCTCGATCTCGGTGTCGAGGTCATGTACAGCCGCCTCGAGTCGGACACCCCGGTCCTGTTCAACGGTCTCCTCGGCGACGTGGACGATGCTTGGGAAGGCCGCCTGCGCGTTCAGCGCGACTTCTAATCGGCTTGTCCTGATTGGATAGAGAAACCCCGGTGGCAACACCGGGGTTTTTTCGTCTATCCGAGCGATCAAAAAGATGTCCGTTCACGCTGTTGAAGCGTTCGCCGTAACGCGCATTCGGTTTGGCATCAGAGAAGCAGCAATCCGAGGAGAAGGAGCTGCCTCTCAGGTACGATCTTCAATCCTGGCGACAAAATCTCGGATAGCCTGAACGAGATGGCCATCGAGGGAAGGGGCGTGTCCCTGGCCGGGCACCGTGATGGCCGTAAGACCCGGATGACGCTCGCCCATGAGCCGCCGCGTCTCGTCGGACAGCAGGTCGGAATTGGCGCCCCGGATGACGAGAACCGGGACGGATTTCAGATTGTCGAAGAGGGGCCAAAGATCGGGAGGGGGCGTCCGGAGATCGAGAGCCTCGAGCGTCTTCATCAGGTTGGCGTCGTAACTGAGAACGAGGCCTTCATCTGCCTCGCGCCATGTCCCCCGGGCCATCCTCCACCATTGTTCTTCCGTGAAATCCGGGAACTGCTCTCCCGACATCCGTTGGAGGATCTGCGCACCCTCCTGCATAGTCTGCGGCGTGGGGAGCTTGCCGACATAGCTGCGGATCCGCAGCAGCCCCTTGAGGTCGAGGACCGGGCCGACATCGTTCATGACGACGCCCGCAATGAGCTCGGGATGAGCGGCACAAAGGGCCATGGCGATCAGCCCGCCCCTCGACGTGCCGACGACAATAGCCTTCTCGATGCCGACGGCCGCCAGAACATGCAGGCAGTCGTCGAGTTCGACCTTGATGTCGTAATGGTGCCAGTCCGGGTCCCAATCCGAGCGTCCGCGACCGCGATAGTCGAGCGACAGAACCCGGCGGGGTTTCGAGGGATCGCGGCTCAGGGCATCGGCAAGCTCGTGAAAGTCCTCCGAGTTCCTGGCGAGGCCGGACAGGCAGATGACGGGCAGGGCGCCGCCCGTTTCCGGGCCATAGTCACGGGCGTAAAGGCGCAGCCCATCGGCGGCGGAGACGAAGAGATCGCGGTAGGAACGGCTCATCTCAATCCGGTTTCAACAGGTTTCGAAGAGCCGCATCCTGCCATGACCGGAGCATCGGATCGATTCCTCGGCTAGAGCATCGGACCCAAAAGTGGGACCCACTTTTGGGTCCGATGCTCCACTCTTTGAAGGGCGCATCGTTGGACGCGGCCCTCCGGGTCCGCACGATGCGCTAGTGTATCGTTCGGCACGATGCGCTAATTGGTGCCTGCTGTCGCATCCGCCGTCGCCGGAGCTGGCATTGCGGGCTTGGCGTTCAGGCGCTCGCGGTAGACCCGCAAATTCTCCAGCACCCGCTGGACATAGTTTCGCGTCTCGTAGAACGGAATCCGCTCGATCCAATCGACCTCGTCCACGTCCGGCTTGCGGGGGTCGCCGTAGGATCTGACCCACTTGATGACGTTTCCGCCGCCGGCATTGTAGGAAGCGAAGGCGAGGATATAGGAGCCCTTCCAATCCTCCATCAGCTCACCGAGATGGGCCGAGCCGATCTTGGCGTTGTAGGACGGGTCCTCGATCAGGCGCTTCAGGTCGAAGCCGACACCGAAGCGCTGTGCTGTCCGCTTTGCGGTCGCCGGCATGAGCTGCATGAGACCGCGCGCACCGGCGCTGGAAATGGCGCGGGGGTTGAAAGCACTTTCCTGCCGGGCAATGGCATAGACCATGGCCGGTTCGACGTCGTCGCCGACCGGTTGGAACTCGGGAATGGCCGCCAGAGGATAGGCATGCTGGTCGAGGGGAAAGCCCCGCTGCAGCGCGATCTTTCCGATGGCCAGGACCGCACGGGGATTTTGCTGCGATGCGGCCAGGCTGGCCAAAGCGTCGAGCTGCCCCGGATCGTTCAGCGTTTGGGCGAGATCGGAATACAGGCCGAGGAGGAGATCCGGCTCATCGAGCTGCCGCAGGAAGCTGACCGCCTGCACGGGAATGAGAGCCTGGAAAGCCTTGCGTTCCTCTTCCGTCAGCGGATCGACTTTTCGTAGCGTGATGGTCTGGCCCAATTTCGCCTGGGCCAATTGCCCATAATACGTCGTCGGCTGGTCGGCCGCACGTTCGTAGAAGATCCTTGCGTCCTGCCCTAGACCGGCCGCTTCCGCCGCGCGCGCCTGCCAATAGGCGACCCGCGAGATGGAGATCGGCGTCGAAGCCGTCTTGGCGACGGTGGCGAAATGGTGGGCGGCGGTCGCCGGATCGCTGAGGAAGCGAAGCGCGATCCAGCCGGCATGGAACTCCGCTTCGATCTGCTGCACCGGCGACTCGGCAGCATGGTGGCTTGCCACCTCATAGGCCGTCTTCGGGTCGCCCTTGTCGAGAAGGGCGCGGGTGATCAGGCGCTGCTCGGCCCACCACTCGTCGCCGTCCACCCGCAGCTCTGGGTCGCGGGGCGCCTGCATGATGATGTTGGCGGCCTCGACCAGATTGTTGCTGCGGCGCTGGAGCAGGGCCTTGGAGAACAGGTACGACGGATCGCTCCGCAACGATCCGGGAACGGCAGCAAAGGCCTTCTCGGCCTTCTTCTTGCCCTGGAAGACGGCCATGCGCGCCTTGACGAGCAGCCCGTGATCCTTGCCCGCATAACCTGCGGCGCGTTGCGCGCCGCCCCAGTTTTCCTTCAGGAGGAGCCGCTCCATGCGGAAGCGGTGGTCGGCCTGGGACAGCACGTCCGGAAACCGGTCGAGGATGCGCCGCTCCATATCGGGGCCGAAATTATCCTCCCGCCAGACATGGCGGATCCTGTCGCTGGCTTCCTGCTCGATGCCGTCGGCCTTCAAGGCGAAGGCAAGGGCGACCCGGCCGGCCGGGGTCCCCGGGGGCTGCTTTGCAAAGTAGGCGCGCACCTGGGGTGCCGGTCTGCGCTCTGCCAGCAGCGCATCCTCGCCGCGTCTGCGGATCGGACCGGTGCTGGGCCATTCCGGATAATCCTTCTGGAATGCGACGATCCGGTCCAGGCCGATGGTGAAGCCGCTGCGGATGACGAACCATTCCACCAGGGCATGGGCCGCGGGCTGGGTCAGCTTGGTCTTGAGGATCTGAGCCTCGGGCAGATCGTTGTCCCGATAGGCCTTGAGGATGCCCTGGAGATATTCCAGGTCTCCCGGCACCGGAGCGGCGGGCACGAAGCTTTCGAGGGCGCTCTGCCGGCTCTGTTCGGGAGGGTTGGGGGGAGATTCTGCTGCCTGAACGGCAAGGACGGACAATTGGACGAGCGCGACCGATGCCAGAAGCCGTATGAGAGGATGCATGTTGAGGCTCACCCGCAAACCCCTTTTGCTGCCGTCTATATCTCATTGTGACGACGTTTCTCTTGAGGAAACACTAAGAGCCGAGCTAGGACAACTCCTCAGGGGAACGTTTGCGCGCATGCGCCGCACCCCCTATGTGTAAAAGCCCTGTGGCCCACGAGAAGACCGACGCAGATATCGAGGATGACCCATGACCCAATTCAAAGGCTCCATCACCGCTCTGGTGACCCCGTTCAAGGAAGGGGCCGTGGATGAGGCCGCGTTCCGGTCCTTCATCAACTGGCAGATCCGGGAGGGCACGAGCGGCCTCGTTCCCGTCGGCACGACCGGCGAAAGCCCGACGCTCAGCCACAAGGAGCACGAGCGGGTCGTCGAAATCTGCGTCGACGAGACGAAGGGCAGGGTGCCCGTGATTGCCGGCGCCGGGTCGAACAGCACGGCGGAGGCCGTGGCCTTCTCGAAGCATGCGGAGAAGGTCGGTGCCGATGCGGTGCTGATCGTGACGCCCTATTACAACAAGCCGACCCAAGAAGGCCTGTACCAGCATTTCAAGGCGATCAACGATGCCGTCGGCATCCCGATCATCATCTACAACATCCCCGGCCGTTCGATCATCGACATGTCGGTGGAGACGATGGCGCGGCTCTATGAGCTCAAGAACATCGCCGGCGTGAAGGATGCGACCGCGAACATGGCGCGGGCGAGCCAGCAGCGGCAGGTGCTGGGGCCGGACTTCATCCAGCTCTCCGGCGAGGACGCGACCGCCCTCGGCTTCATGGCCCATGGCGGCCACGGCTGCATCTCCGTGACCGCTAACGTCGCGCCGCGGCTCTGCGCCGAGATGCAGCATGCCTGCCTGAACGGCGATTACGCCTCCGCCCTGAAGGTGCAGGATCGTCTCATGCCCCTGCACACCAGCCTGTTCGTCGAAACCAATCCCACGCCCGTAAAATATGCCGCGTCCCTGCTCGGCCTGATGGAGGACGATGTGCGCCTGCCGCTCGTACCCGCCTCCGACAACGCGAAGCAGGCCGTGCGCGCGGCCATGGTCCATGCGGGCCTGATCAACGCTTAAAGCAGCTCATGTCAAAAGATCCCAAGAGTGCCAACCGAGTCGTCGCCGACAACAGGAAGGCGCGGTTCAATTACGAGATCCTCGATACCTACGAAGCGGGGATCGCGCTGACCGGCACGGAAGTGAAATCCCTGCGCCAGGGCAAGGCGACCATCGGCGAGGCCTATGCCGGACCGTCGGGCGAGGAGTTCTTTCTCTTCAACGCCTACATCCCGGAATATCTCCAGGCGAACCGCTTCAACCATGAAACGAAGCGCCCGCGCCGTCTGCTGCTGCACAAGCGCCAGATCGACAAGCTGATCGGCGCAACGCAGCGCGAGGGTTTCACCGTGATCCCGCTCAAGATCTATTTCAACGATCGCGGGCGGGCGAAGGTGGAGCTCGGCCTCGGCCGAGGCAAGAAGCTGCACGACAAGCGCGAGACGGAGAAGGAGCGCTCCTGGAACCGGGAGAAGGCACGTCTCATGCGCGACAAGGGCTGACGCCGCGGCCTTGCGCGCTAAAGCATCGTTCGTTGCAGATCCAGAGAGCCACGTTAGTGAAAACCGGGTCCACTTTTCCGTACGATGCGCTAGATGCCTCTTTGTCGTGTACGGGAGGAAGTCATGGCGTCCGTTGCTCTGGTTTCGGTCTTGGGTCCCGATCGGGTCGGGCTCGTCGCTGCAATCGCTGAGCACCTGTTCGATGTCGGCGTGAACCTGAGAGATACAACCTTCGCCGCCCTCGGATCGGGCGCCGAATTCGTCGCCCTGTGCGAGCTTCCTCAGGACATGACGGCCGCCGCGATCGAGGAGGGTCTGAAGCGATTGCCGGAATTGGCCGGGGCGGAGATCCGCGCCGTGCCGTACGCGTTCGACCCGAGTCCCGGGCCTTCGGGCAAGATCACCCATCGCATCGCAATCAGCGGCGGCGATCAGCTCGGCCTGGTCGCCCGGCTCGCCGAGGTCTTCAAGCAATACGAGGCCAATATCGTGCGTCTCGAGGCCCGCAAGCTGCCTGACGCCGAGGGCGGTCTCTATGTCACGCGGTTCGCCGTTTCGATCCCGGCGGGTCAGGCAGAGCTCTGCCTTGCGACGGTCAGCAACACCGCCGGGTCGCTCAGCCTGGACTGCCGTGTCGAGGAGAGCTCGCTTTAGCGCATCGGCAAAAGGAATTGGCCGGGGCGAACCCGGCCATGACCATCCTTAGGAAATGCCGTACCTTAGACTTCGGAGTCGTCGTCCTGCGGCTGCCGGATGCCATAGCGGCTCTCGAGGGCGCCGTTGCGCGGCTGCTGCTGCGGGCGGTTGCGCTCGCCGTTCTCGTTGCCGGCACGCTGCGGGCGGTCCGACGGATCGCGTCCGATGCGGGAGGCGAGCTGCGACAGGTCGAGGAACTCGTCAGCCTGCCTGCGCAGTTCGTCCGCAACCATGGGCGGCTGGGTCGTGACCGTGGAGATCACGGAAACCCGCACGCCGCGGCGCTGCATCGCCTCGACCAGCGACCGAAAGTCGCCGTCGCCGGAGAACAGGACCATGTGGTCGATATAGGGGGACAACTCCAGGGCATCGATGGCGAGCTCGATATCCATGTTGCCCTTCACCTTGCGGCGGCCGGCGGAGTCGACGAATTCCTTGGTGGGCTTCGTCACCACGCGGTAGCCGTTGTAGTCGAGCCAGTCGATCAACGGGCGGATGGAAGAATATTCCTGATCTTCCACAAGCGCTGTGTAGTAAAAGGCGCGAACCAACGTGCCGCGGCTTTGGAACTCCTTCAGCAGGCGCTTGTAATCGATATCGAAGCCGAGAGTTTTGGTGGTAGCGTAGAGGTTGGCTCCATCAATGAAGAGCGCGATCCGCTGCTGGCCTGACATAAGTATTCTCTGTTGGATTCGGCTGAAGCGGCAAAACAACCTTCATTATTCAAGAGACATCTATTATTTACGCAGGCAATAAAATTGCGCGAGAAAATTACGACGTGCCCTGGATCAGGCGGTTATTAACCCTTCGGCCGATTAAAAACGACAATGCAAACTACTTAATGGCGTGGAAATTCCAAGAGTCAAGTTGTCAGAACCAAGGCAGTCAAGCCTCTGTGTAAAAAATAAACAGCTATTATGATTTGAGGCTGCGGCTGCCCGGCTTGGTGGCCGGAAGAGCTGCCAGTTCCACAGGAATTTGATCCGGTGCATAGGCGGGAATGTCGAGCTGGACCAAGGACACCAACGGCACGCCGAGATCCGCCTTGCCGCCCGAGCGGTCGATGAGGCAGGCCGCTCCGAGGATCGTCCCGGGATAGTCGCGCAGGGCTGCGAGGCATTCCCGAGAGGAAAGACCTGTCGTCACGATGTCTTCCACCATCACGACCCGTGCACCTTCCGGAATGGCGAAGCCGCGGCGCAGGGCGAAGGCTCCGTTCTCCCGCTCCACGAAAATGGCCTTGCAGCCGAGATGCCGGGCCGTTTCATAGCCCGGAACGATGCCGCCGACGGCCGGCGAGACCACGTAGTCGACGGGACCGAACGTCTCCCGGATCTTTTCGGCCAGTGCCCGGCAGACCCGCTCCGTACGCGCCGGGTCCTGGAACACGAACATCTTCTGCAGGAAGACGGGGCTGTGCAGACCGGAGGAGAGAATGAAGTGGCCCTCCAGCAGCGCGCCGGCGGAGCGGAATTCGTCGAGAACTTCATTCTGGTTCATGGCTCTATCTCCTGCTGAAGCGCTGTTTGGCAGGGGGAAAGTCGGGAGGCAAGGGTTATCCATGTGTCGTAGAGAAACTCTTCATGGGAAGGGCCGAGCGCCTCCGATGTGCGAATGCGCACTTGAATTATAGAATTACATTACACTTATAATCCCAGGGTTAAGCCGAGATGCCTTAGAGTAAGTAATCTGCATCTCAGCCTATCACTACAGTTGCACGCTGCACAGGCGCCCTAATTACCTCCTGATCTGATACAGGAGGCTGCCATGTCAGGCGTGGCCATCGAGCAGATGCTCGAACTCTGGTGTGTGGAGTTGCGTCAGGTCAAAGCTGATCTCAAACTCCAGTTTGCTCATCCCAGTGTCGCGGCCTCTGCGGCCGCCTTCCTCGACGGTCTGCTCGGGCCGGAGCGGCGCAAGACCGGCTGGATGCGGGCGGAAGCCGCCGGTGATCCGGGACCATGGCGCCAGCAGGCGGTGCTCGGGCGCAGCCACTGGGACGCGGATGCTTTGCGGGACATGGTGCGCGACTATGCGCTCGAGACGCTCGCCTCTCCCGGAGCGGTACTGGTGATCGATGAGACCGGCTTTCTCAAGCAGGGGCAGAACTCGTGCGGGGTGGGACGCCAGTACACTGGGTCAGCCGGCAAGATTGCCAGCTGCCAGATCGGCGTGTTTGCCGCTTACGCGTCGGACAAGGGCTGCGCCTTGATCGACCGCCAGCTCTATCTGCCCAAGGACTGGACGACGAAGCCCGAGCGCCTGGCCACGGCTCACGTGCCCGATGCGATCCGCTTCGTCACCAAGCCGCAGATCGCCGCCGCGATGATCGAGCGGGCCCTGGCGGCCGGCGTACCGTTTGAGTGGGTGGCCACCGACACCATCTATGGGGCCCTGGCCATGCAGCTGCGCCGAGCTGGCAAGGGTTACGTGCTGGGCGTTCAAGCCACAGACCGCTTCAATTCCTGGGACAAGAGCCCGCCGGTGGCCGGCACGGCCGCGACGATTGCACAGGGGCTTGCTCCCAAGACCTGGCAGCGTCTGTCGGCCGGGATCGGCACCAAGGGGCCGCGCCTGTATGATTGGGCCTATGTCGCGTTGGCCGATCTCGAGGCCGAGGAATTCAACGAGGCGCTGACCGGCCTGTGGACGCGCGGCCTGCTGATCCGGCGCAGCATCAGCGATCAGGATCTGGCGTTCTTCTCAACCTGGTGCCCGGCCGGCACACCGATGGAGACCCTGGTGCGGGTGGAGGGCCAGCGCTGGGCGATTGAGGATGCGTTCGAGACCGCGAAGACGGAGTTGGGGCTGACGCACAATGAGACGCGTTCGTGGCACGGTTGGCATCGGCATGTGTCGCTGGTGATGCTGGCGTTTGCCATGATGACGGTGGTGCGTGAGCACGCCAACCGCCTTACCTCACCCCAAAAACGAAACGACGAAGCCCGACTGCAGCGCTGGTATGCTGGTCTGTCCAGGAAATCCGCCGGGTCGCCACACGTCTCCAGCAGCGCCGGATCGAGCCGGCCTTCGTGATCGCCTGGTCCGCGTGGCGACGAGCGCATCAGGCCATGGCGCAAGCCTCACATCGCAAACGAAAGGTGCAACTGTAGTGCTATCTGTGGAGCCGCCGGTAGAGTACGGGCGCTGCTCCAGGATTTACTGGCGTAATAGTGCAGCAAAGGAGAGAGCTCTTTTGGGCTCTCGCCGGTGATCGTCTGCGCAAGTGATAAATGACCGATCCTGATGATTTCGGGCGTGAAGACATCTTCAGCAGAGGGATCGTTGTAAGTTTGGAGGAAGCATAAAATGATGCACGGTAGTAACTCATTGGCGATCCCCTCGGATCGGCTCTCAGCTGAGGCGGTCATCCATCCCGCCTTCGTCGAACTGGCGCATTCGAAGGAGGCGCTTCCCCAGGATCGCGGCAAGATGCCATCCGTCGTAACATTCCTGATCGAGACCAATGCGCTCTTGCGCGAAGGCTTGGGACGGATCCTCTCCGAGACGGCCTATAGCCCCGCCGCCTTGGCGTCATCACTTCATGAAATCGGACCGGTCCGGACTCGTGAGGGTTGCACGACGATCGTCATCATGGATGCCGCACATGACCACGACGAGAGCTGTCGTCAGGCCAGGATGCTGAAGGATGAAGATCCCACGGCCCGGATCGTCATGCTGTTCGAGCAGTATGATTTCCGCCAGGTTCTCAATGCCTTCCATGCCGGTGCCAATGCCTATTTGATGAAGTCGGTTTCCTGTGAGGTTCTTCTGAAAACGCTGGATCTGGTCCTGCTCGGAGAAACGATCTTTCCCGCCAAGGCTCTCTGCTCCGTCCGCGACAAGGGGCCATCCTTCGGGATAGAGAATGTCGGGGTTCTGTCTTCCCGCGAACTCGCCATCGTCCGCTGTCTCGTCGATGGCGATCCGAACAAGGTCATCGCACGCAAGCTCAACATCGCAGAGGCAACCGTAAAGGTCCACGTCAAGGCGATTCTGCGCAAGATTCAGGTGAAGAACCGGACCCAGGCCGCCGTATGGGGCACGAGCCGTCTGCTCGACGACATTCAGGCTCCGGAAATGAAAGCGGCCGGCTGAAACTATCAGGGATTTTGGAGCGTCAGCGGGCCGCTGCCGCCAACCATCGCGACAGATCTCCCAGTGATGGCAATTCGGCGAAGCGGGGATGGGCGGTCGGGCGCGGGGCGTCCTCGTGGGCCCAGACAAGATGATAGGGGATGAGGGCGGCATAGCTGCCCGCTTCGAGCGCCGGCAGAACGTCCGAGCGCACGGAGTTGCCGGCCATGGCGGCGTGTTCGGGGCCGGCACCGTGGCGCGAGAAGATGCGGACATAGGTGTCAGCCTTCTTCTCGCTGACGATCTCTACGCCCGAGAAAAAATTGCCGAGGCCCGATGCGGCAAGCTTCGCTTCCTGGTGGAAGAGATCGCCCTTGGTGATCAGGACCAGCTTGTATTGCGCCGCGAGGTCTTCGAGGGCGTCGTGAACGCCGGGAAGCGGCTCTACCGGATGCCGCATCATCTCGCGGCCTGCCGAAAGAATCTCCGTGAGGGCTTTGGGGGAGACTTGGCCCCCGCTGACCGCAAGCGCCGTCTCCAGCATGCAGAGGGTGAAGCCTTTCGCGCCGTAGCCGTAGAGGCCGAGATTGCGCTTCTCCGTTGCCTCGATCTCCGCTTCGAGCGTCTCGGCATCGACGAAGTCGGCGAGCAGCTCGTTGAAGCGCTGCCGCGTCATCTGATAGAAGGTTTCGTTGTGCCAGAGCGTATCGTCGGCATCGAGACCTAGAACGGTGATAGGCATCTGGAATCCTTCGCGACCTTCTCAGTGATTGCGTTGCGTCGCTTGCACGAAGGCGCCGAACAGCCTGTTGCAGGGATGGTCCTGCATTGCGAAGGACTCAGGGTGCCACTGAACGCCAATGGCGAAGCGCCGGCCCGGAATCTCGATGGCTTCGATCACGCCGTCGCCAGCCCTGGCAGACGTGACAGCGTGATCGGAAATCTCGACAACCGCCTCCTGGTGACGGCTGTTCACGTCGAGCCGCGTCGTGCCCAGGATGCGAGAAAGCATCGTGCCAGGAACGATGTCGACGGGGTGCATGGCGCTCCGGCTGTCATGGTCGAGGATATGTGGGCCGACTTTTCGCACCTCGTGCACCATGCGGCCGCCATGAAGGCAGGCGAGCATCTGCATGCCGTTGCAGATCCCGAGCACCGGCTTGTCACGATCGAGGAAGTCTTGCATGAGCGCCAGCTCGACCTTGAGCCGCTCCGAGGACGGATACAGCGATCCGTCACCGGGAACGTACCATTCATGAGGAAACTGGATGCGTCCGCCGACGCTGACGAATCCATCGAATTCCGCGACGACGCCATCGACCATCTCCGCGAAATAGGGAATGCCGAATGGCAGGCCACCGGCACGCTGAATGCCGATGAAATAGTTCTTCGTCATATCGTAGCGTGTACCGTCGACGCTGGTGTTCTCGTCCATGATGACGGCGATGCGGGGCTTAGCTGACATTGGAATCCTAACCGGTGATGCGATCGACGCGGCTCACCACGCGCTTGGCGCGCAATTCCGCAATGATGGCGTTGAGATGCTTCAGGTCCCACACCGTCAGGTCGATGGTCATGTCGGTGAAGTCCTGCGTGCGCCGTTTCATGGACACGTTGTCGATATTGCCGTCGTGATCGGCGATCACCTGCGTGATCTGCGCGAGCGATCCGGGCTCGTTGATCGACTGCAGCTTGATGCGCGCCGGGAAACGTTGCGCCGAGCCGGATTCGAGATCCCAGCGCACGTCGATCCAGCGATCCGGCTCGTTGTCGAAGGCGGCGAGCGACGGCGATTGGATCGGGTAGATCGTCACGCCTTCGCCCGGCGTCAGGATGCCGACGATACGGTCGCCGGGCACGGCTCCGCCTTCGGGCGCGAAGCGGATCGGCATGTCCGTGTTGAGCCCGCGGATCGGGATACCGGCCGGCTGCTCGCCTGCACCATCCGGTTGTCCGGCGCCCTTGCCGTCGGCGCTGCCGCGCCGCTCGTCCAGGTAGTCGGGATAGACGGCCCGCACCACGTCGCCGGAGAACATTTCGCCGCGGCCGACCGCCGCCAGAACGTCCTCCACGGAAACGCGCGCAAGGCGGGGCAGAGCTCCTTTGAGCTTCTCGTCCGAGAAGGGGCGGGCGGCGCGCTCGAAGGCGCGCTCCAGGATCTGGTGGCCGAGGCCCGTGTATTGCCGGCGCACGGCGGCGCGGGTGGCGCGGCGGATCGAGGCGCGCGCCTTGCCGGTCACCACGAGGGATTCCCAGGCCGCCGGAGGCGTCTGGCCCTCGGCGCGGACGATCTCCACCTCGTCGCCGTTCTGCAGTTCCGTCAGGAGTGGCGACATGCGGCCGTTGATCTTGCAGCCCACCGCCGTGTTGCCGACATCGGTGTGAACCGCATAGGCGAAGTCGATGGGCGTCGCGCCGCGGGGAAGCGCGATGAGACGGCCCTTCGGCGTGAAGCAGAAGACCTGATCGTGGAAGAGCTCGAGCTTCGTATGCTCCAGGAACTCTTCCGGATTGTCGCCCTCGGCGAGAAGGTCGATGGTCCGTCGCAGCCATTGATAGGCGCGGCTTTCCTTGGCGAGGTGCGAGTTGTCGTTCACGCCCTCCTTGTAGAGGGCGTGCGCCGCGATGCCGTATTCCGCCACTTCGTCCATGTCCACGGTGCGAATCTGCAGCTCGACACGCTGGCTGCCGGGACCGATCACGGTGGTGTGGATCGAGCGGTAGTCGTTCTGCTTCGGCGTCGAGATGTAGTCTTTGTAGCGTCCGGGCACCATCGGCCAGCTGGTATGGACGACGCCGAGCGCGCGGTAGCACTCGTCGATGGTCCCGACGATGATGCGGAACGCGAAGATGTCGGACAATTGCTCGAAGGCGACGGATTTGCGTTCCATCTTGCGCCAGATGGAATAGGGGCGCTTCTGCCGGCCCGACACCTCCGCCTCGATGCCCTGCGCCCGCAGCTTGGTGGTCAGGTTCTTCTCGATCTCATCTACGAGCTTCTCGTTTTTCGTGGAAAGCTCGTGCAGGTGACGCTTGATGGCCTCGTAGGCCTCCGGGTCGAGGTTCTGGAACGACAGCTCCTCCAGCTCCTCGCGCATCTCCTGGATGCCCATGCGGCCGGCGAGCGGCGCGTAGATGTCGAGGGTCTCCTCGGCGATGCGCCTGCGCTTGTCCGACGGCATGAATTGCAGGGTGCGCATATTGTGCAGGCGGTCGGCGAGCTTGACCAGCAGCACCCGCACATCGTCGGCAATGGCGAGCAGCAGCTTGCGGAAATTCTCGCCCTGGGCCGCGCGCTTCGACACCAGGTCGAGCCGTTTGATCTTGGTCAGGCCGTCTACGAGGGCGCCGATCTGGGGCCCGAAGGTCTTGTTGATCTCCTCCAGGGTCGCCTGGGTATCCTCCACCGTATCGTGGAGCACCGCCGCGGCAATGGTCGCGTCGTCGAGCTTGAGGTCCGTGAGGATGGCCGCGACTTCCAGGGGATGGCCGAAGAACAGGTCGCCGGAGGCACGCTTCTGGTTGCCATGAGCCATCATGGCATACACGTACGCCCGGTTCAGAAGCGCCTCGTTGGCCGAGGGGTTGTAGCGCTTGACCCTCTCGACGAGTTCATATTGGCGCATCATGCGGCCGCAATCTCCCTTGGCCCGGTCTATCTGGCTGAAGTCACGAAGCTTTTAAAGATATTGTACAACGTCTTCCGACCGCAAGCCGAATACCTCGCGCATGGCACCCATGCGGGGCCTTGGTTAAGCGGGCCAACAAAAAAGCCCGGCTCTTCAGCCGGGCTTTCGGGGATCCTGTCGAGGCTTACTCGCGGTCGTCGTCGTCCGCGCTGCTGCTCGGGGGCACGAGGCCCTCCAGGCCGCGGAGCAGGTCGTCCTCGCTCATGCGGTCGAACTGGACGTCCGCGTCGTTGTCGCTGCCGGTCGTGGGTGCAGCGGCCGTGTTGCTGAGCATCGGAACGGCTTCGGCCTCCGGCTCGTCAACCTCGACATATTTCTGCATCGAGTGGATGAGCTGCTCCTTCAGGTCGTCGGGAGCGATGGTCTCGTCGGCGATTTCGCGCAGGGCCACGACGGGGTTCTTGTCGCGGTCGCGATCGATCGTGAGCGGCGAGCCCGACGAAATGAGGCGGGCCCGGTGGCTGGCCAGCAGCACGAGCTCGAACCGGTTGTCGACCTTGTCGATGCAGTCTTCGACGGTCACGCGAGCCATGCGGGGCTCCTTCTTCAGTCGTTGGGAATATCGGAAGAGGGAGCGGATACACCGATTGCCTCAAGAAAACAAGAGGAAGCGTCCCTGTGCCGAGGTTTGCTGGAAGGTGCGTCCGCACACGCCTGGGGCCGCAGAGGCTAGGTAGTCTGTCCTAGGGTCAAGCCTTGGGGGATTGGTCTTGCGAGCCTTAAGCGTCACGTTGCTGGTTCTTGCGCGCCTTGCCGGCCGGGTGCTCCGCCGGATCACGCTGCGGCAGCCTGTGGTCGACCGGAGCATGCTCAGAGGCTGGCGCCGCCTCATCTGATGAACAGGTTCGGTGCGGAGCAATGCGCTCTTCGCCTTGACTCCTCGCCCTGCCGGTGCGAGTCCCGCGCGAATTCGATAAATCGAGGGAACCGTTCCTGATGAAGCGTGCATTCATTTTCCCGGGCCAGGGAAGCCAGTCGGTCGGAATGGGCAAGGCCCTTGCCGATGCCTTTCCGCAGGCCAAGGCCGTGTTCGACGAGGTGGATGAGGCTCTCTCCCAGAAGCTCTCCGCCCTCATGTGGGAAGGGCCTGCCGAGGAGCTGACCTTGACGGCCAACGCCCAGCCCGCCCTGATGGCGGTGAGCCTGGCCGCGATCCGGGTGCTGGAGGCCGAGGCCGGTCTCGATCTCAGGAAGCACGCCGCCTTCGTCGCCGGTCACTCGCTCGGCGAATATTCGGCGCTTGCGGCCGCCGGCAGCCTGTCGATCTCCGATACGGCGCGGCTTCTCCGGATCCGCGGCAATGCCATGCAGAATGCCGTTCCGGTGGGGCAGGCCGCCATGGCCGCGCTTCTCGGTCTCGAATACGACGTGGCCCTCGAAGTCGCCCGCGAGGCGGCTCAAGGCGAGGTCTGCGATGCGGCCAACGACAATGGCGGCGCCCAGGTCGTGGTCTCGGGCCACAAATCGGCCGTCGAGCGGGCGGTCGCCATCGCCCAGACCAAGGGCGCCAAACGCGCCGTGATGCTGGCCGTATCCGCCCCCTTCCATTGCGCACTCATGCAGCCGGCGGCGGATGCCATGCGCGAGGCTCTCGCGGGCGTGACCGTGAACAGCCCCGCCGTGCCGGTCGTTGCCAACGTGGAGGCTGCTCCCATCACCGATCCGGCGGCGATCCGCGACGCCCTGGTCCGGCAGGTGACCGGCACCGTGCGCTGGCGCGAGAGCGTGGCCGCTATGGCGGCCCAAGGCGTCGATTCATTTTATGAGGTCGGCTCGGGCAAGGTGCTGACCGGCCTCGTGAAACGCATCGCCGCCGGGGCCTCGGCCGTGGCCATTGGAACGCCCGAGGATGTGGCTGCCATCAAGGCATCCCTGAACGTTTAAAAGGAGCCCAGCATGTTCGATCTCTCCGGCCGCAAGGCTCTCGTCACCGGCGCCACCGGCGGCATCGGCGGCGCCATTGCCCGCGCTCTCCACGCCCAGGGTGCGACCGTCACCCTCTCCGGAACCCGCCGCGCGGCTCTCGACGAGCTTGCCTCCTCCCTCGGGGAGCGGGTCCATGTAGTCGAGGCGAACCTGTCCGACAAGGACTCGGTCGAGGCCCTGGTGCCGGCGGCCGAAGCGGCCATGGCGGGCCTGGACATCCTCGTCAACAATGCCGGCGTGACCAAGGACAACCTGTTCATACGCATGAAGGACGAGGAATGGGAAACGGTGATCGCCGTCAACCTCACCGCCTCGTTCCGCCTGTCCCGGGCTGCCGTGAAGGGCATGATGCGCCGCCGCTACGGTCGTATCGTAAATATCGGTTCCGTCGTGGGCTCCACCGGCAACCCCGGGCAAGGCAATTACGCAGCGTCCAAGGCGGGCCTGATCGGCATGACCAAGGCGCTTGCGGCCGAGGTTGCAAGCCGCAACATCACGGTGAACTGCGTCGCTCCGGGCTTCATCGAGTCGCCCATGACCGATGTGCTAAACGAGAAGCAGCGCGAGGGAATTTTGGGTACGATCCCCATGGGGCGGCTCGGCCAGGGCGACGAAATCGCCTCCTCGGTGGTTTATCTCGCCTCCACCGAAGCTGCCTACGTGACGGGCCAGACTCTGCACGTTAATGGCGGAATGGCTATGTTCTAAAGGAACTTATCGCTGTTTCCGGAATCTGTTTGCAGGTACCGTTCTCCCCTCGCCAGAGAGGATAAGCTTGTGTTAAGCATGATCCCGATCAGGTCAAAGGGGTTGACCGGCGCTCAAAAATGCGGCTTTGCACGGCGCAGGATGGCCGTTTCAGCGTTGTCAGCTGAACAGCTGATCTAAATTGATTTCTTAATCCGCCCAATTCCTGAGGCGGCAGCCACTGAGGAAAGAACGATGAGTGACGTCGCTGATCGCGTGAAGAAGATTGTTGTCGAGCACCTCGGCGTCGAAGCCGACAAGGTGACCGACAATGCCAACTTCATCGACGACCTGGGCGCCGACAGCCTGGATACGGTCGAGCTGGTAATGGCGTTCGAGGAGGAGTTCAACGTCGAGATCCCGGACGACGCGGCTGAGACCATCGTCACGGTCGGCGACGCCATCCGCTTCCTCGAGAAGAACGCAGCCTAAAGGGCTAACGGGCGTCGGGTGACTCATCCGACGCCCGAATTTTATCAATCGATAGGGCAGGAAATTCATGCGCCGGGTAGTTGTCACAGGTCTTGGCATGGTCACTCCGCTGGGCAGCGGGGTCGATGCCACATGGTCCCGCCTTATCGAAGGTCAGAGCGGCGCAGACAGGATCAGCGGTTTCCAGATCGACGATCTCGCCTGCCAGATCGCCTGCCAGATCCCACGCGGCGACGGCTCCAACGGCACCTTCAACGCCGACGAATGGATGGAGCCCAAGGAGCAGCGCAAGGTCGATCCCTTCATCGTCTATGCCATGGCCGCCTCCACGATGGCGCTGCGCGACTCCGGCTGGGAGCCGAAATCCTACGAGGACCAATGCGCGACCGGCGTGCTGATCGGCTCGGGCATCGGCGGCATCGGCGGCATCTACGAGGCCTCGGCCACCCTGATCGAGCGCGGCCCGCGCCGCATCTCGCCCTTCTTCATCCCCGGCCGCCTCATCAACCTGGCCGGCGGTTATGTCTCCATCGAGCATGGCCTCAAGGGCCCGAACCACGCAGTGGTGACCGCCTGCTCCACCGGCTCCCATGCCATCGGCGATGCCGCGCGGCTCATCGCGCTCGGCGATGCGGAGGTGATGGTGGCCGGCGGCACGGAATCGCCTATCAATCGCCTGTCCATCGCGGGCTTCGCTGCCTGCCGGGCTCTGTCGACGAACTTCAATGACGATCCGACCCGGGCTTCGCGCCCCTACGACAAGGATCGCGACGGCTTCGTCATGGGCGAGGGTGCCGGCGTGGTGGTGCTGGAGGAATACGAGCACGCCAAGGCTCGCGGCGCCAAGATCTATGCCGAGGTCATCGGCTACGGCCTGTCGGGCGACGCCTACCACATCACGTCGCCTTCCGAGGACGGCGACGGAGCCTATCGCTGCATGGCAGCAGCCCTCAAGCGTGCGAATATCGACGTTTCCGAGATCGACTACGTCAACGCCCATGGCACTTCGACCCCGCTCGGCGACGAGCTGGAGCTGAAGGCGGTCGAGCGCATCATGGGCAATGCCGCCGGCAAGCTGTCTATGTCCTCGACCAAGTCGGCCATCGGCCACCTGCTTGGCGCTGCCGGCGCCGTCGAGGCGATCTTCTCGATCCTCGCCATGCGTGACGGCATCATTCCGCCGACCATCAACCTCGACAACCCGTCGGTGGAGACGGCCATTGATCTCGTGCCCAAGCAGGCCAAGCGCAAGGACGTCAACGTAGCCCTGTCGAACTCCTTCGGCTTCGGCGGCACTAACGCTTCCCTCATTCTTCGTCGCGTATCGTAGGATCGGCGGAAGCCCTTACGGCTTTTCGCCATAATCCCTGCTAGGGTGTCGGCGGACCGGCAGGACCGTCGGGTGAGACCAGAAAAGCGGCGCGATGTTCGGACGAAAGAAAAAGATTCTCCTCCCTTCCGCAGACGATTCCGATCACGGATCGGTGCAACCCCGTCTGGCGCCCCGGTCCCCGAGCGAAGCCATCAAACCCGCGATGGCTCCCCCGCCGCCGCCTAAGCTGCGCCGCCGCCGCAGGGGCATGCTCTCGCTGTTCAGCGGCCTGCTGACCCTGTTCGTCGCCCTGGCCATCGCCGGCATCTTCGGCTTCTCTATGCTGCAGCAGGAAGTGACCGCCAAGGGACCCCTGCAAAGCGACAAGGTCGTGGTCATTCCCCGCAACACGGGCACCGGCGAGATCGCCCAGATCCTCAAGCAAGAGGGCGTCGTCGAGCAGCCGTTCCTGTTCCAGGCCTATGCCTATATGAACCGGCAGCGCGGGCAGCTGAAGGCCGGCGAATTCCAGTTCAAGGCCGGAACCAGCGTCGAGGACGCCATCGACACCCTCATCCAGGGCAAGGCCATCCTGCATGCGGTCACGGTCCCGGAAGGGCTGACCAGCGAGCAGATCATCGCCCGTCTTTACGAACATGAGATCCTGACCGGCGACGTGACCGAGACGCCGCGGGAGGGATCGCTGCTGCCCGATACCTACAAGTTCGAGCGCGGCACCACGCGCCAGCAGATCGTCGGCACCATGCAGACCGCCCAGCGGCAGGCGATCGAGCAGATCTGGCAGCGCCGCTCCAGCGACCTGCCGATCAAGTCGCCGCAGGAACTCATCATCCTCGCCTCCATCGTGGAGAAGGAGACCGGCCGGGCCGACGAGCGCACCCGTGTCGCTGGCGTCTTCATCAACCGCCTCATGAAGCGCATGAAGCTCCAGTCGGACCCGACCATCGTCTACGGGCTCGTCGGCGGCAAGGGCACCCTCGGCCGGGGCATCCTGCGCAGCGAGATCGAGGCGGCGACGCCCTACAACACCTATGTGGTCGAAGGCCTGCCTCCGGGTCCGATCGCCAATCCCGGCCGGGCCGCGCTCGAGGCCGTGGCCAATCCGTCGCGGACCAAGGATCTCTACTTCGTCGCCGACGGTTCCGGCGGCCACGCCTTCGCCGAGAGCTACGACCAGCATCAGCGCAACGTGACCCGGTGGCGGCAGATCGAGAAAAGCCGTCCGGCACCCGGGGCCGACGAGGTCGACCGGGTCGTGCCCGATGGCGCTTCCACGACCACGACCACGGCGCCAGCCGGTGCGGCGAATGCGCTGCCGGCCGGACGCCTCGGGCGCGGCTTCGACGCCAGCGAAGGCACCAACAAGGATCCGCTCAAGAACAAGACCTTCGACCTGAGCAATCCCAAGAACGTTCCATCCCTGCGTCAGCCCTGACATTTCGGCTGAGGCAAGGGGTGTGAACGCGGCTTTCCGGCCGATGTCCCCGCAATCGACTCTTGCATCGGCGCGCATTATGGTCGCGCCGATTTTCATTCCGTTCGAGGTTAGCGCATGTCCATTGCGAGCATGACCGGCTTTGCCCGCGAGGCCGGCGTCACCGGGGCCTATCAATGGGCCTGGGAACTCAAGACCGTCAACGGACGCGGGCTCGAGGTCCGCGTGCGGACGCCCTCGGGTCTCGATGCGGTGGGCGAGGAGGCGCGCGGGCAGATCCTCAAGGCTCTCACCCGGGGCCAGGGCCAGCTCAACCTGTCGCTCAGCCGGTCCTCCTCCGCGCCCAAGCTGCGCGTGAACCAGGACGTGCTGCAATCGCTCCTGTCCGCCCTCGGCGATCTCAAGCTGCCGGACAACGTGAATCCGGCTTCCCTCGATGGCCTCCTGGCCGTGCGCGGCGTCGTCGAGCTGGAAGACGATGCCGCCGATCCGGCACAGGACGAGGCGCTGGTAGCAGCCTTGAAGGCAGGCGTCGGCGCGCTGATCGAGGCTCTGAAGGCCGCACGGCTGAAGGAAGGCCTGGCCCTGTCCGGCGTCCTCGGCCAGCAGCTCGACGTGATCTCGCGTTTCGTGGACGAGGCCGAGGCGTCGCCCGCGCGCCAGCCGGATGCCATCCGGGCCCGTCTCGAGGCACAGATCGCCGAGCTCGTCGACGGTAAGTCCTCTCTCGACCCGGCACGTCTGCATCAGGAGGCTGTCCTCATCGCAGCCCGCGCGGATATCCGCGAGGAGCTCGACCGGCTGCGCGCGCATGTGGATTCGGCGCGGGAATTGCTGCAGGAGGGAGGACCGGTCGGCCGGCGCCTCGATTTCCTGGCGCAGGAATTCGGGCGCGAGGCGAATACCCTGTGCGCAAAGGCGAATGATGTCTCCCTGTCGCGGATCGGGCTTGAATTGAAGGCCGTGATCGAGCAATTCCGCGAGCAGGTTCAGAATGTGGAGTGATGCGGTGAGCCAAGATCCGAAGCCTCTTGTCGGCCGTCGCGGCCTCATCCTCATCCTGTCGTCGCCCTCGGGTGCCGGAAAGACCACGCTCACCCGCAGCCTCGTGGAGGAACAGGCCGGCGTGCTTTCGGTCTCCGTCACCACGCGCCCCAAGCGGCCGTCCGAGATCGAGGGCAAGCACTATCACTTCATCGACGAGAAGAAGTTCATCGCCATGCGCGATCGCGACGAGCTTCTCGAATGGGCCGAAGTTCACGGCAACTTCTACGGCACCCCTCGGGAGCCTGTGGAGCAGACGCTCGCCGCCGGCCAGGACATGGTCTTCGACATCGATTACCAGGGCACCCGCCAAGTGCGGCAGAAGCTGCCCGAAGACGTGGTGACCGTCTTCGTCCTGCCGCCGAGCTTCAAGGAACTGAAGGCGCGGCTCGAGCGCAGGGCGGAAGACTCGCCCGAGGTGATCGCCAAGCGCCTCGCCAATGCCCGCATCGAGATGGAGCGCTGGGTCGAGTACGACTACGTGATCGTCAATGAGGATCTCGGCCGCTCCTTCCAGAGCCTGAAGGCGATCCAGGCCGCCGAGCGCCTGAAGCGCGACCGCCTCGTCGGTCTGTCGGACTTCGTCGAAGGCTTGCTCGCCGAGAAGGTCAGCTGAGCCTCTTGCCTCCTACACCAGGGCAAGCGCGTTGCGGCGTTCGCGACGGGCGATGGCGTGCCCGATCAGCACCTCCATCAACTCGCTCTGCGGCAGGCCTCCGGCCTCCCAGAGCTTCGGGTACATGCTGATCGCCGTGAAGCCTGGCAGGGTGTTCACCTCGTTGACGAATAGGCTTCCTTCGTGCTTCGGGTCGACGAAGAAGTCGACGCGCGCCAAGCCCTCGCAGCCGAGAATCTTGAAGGTTTCAACCGCAAGCGCCTGGATGCGCTCAGCCTGATCGGCGGAAAGTTCTGCGGGTATGCGCAGAAGGGCGCCGTCCGCATCAATATACTTGGCGTTGTAGCTGTAGAAGCCGTGGCTGTCGGACGGAACGATCTCGCCGAGCGGCGACGCGCGCACCTCTCCGGCGGCATCCTCCAGCACCGAGCATTCGATCTCCCGCGCTCCCGCGACGCTGCGCTCCACGAGGAGCTTGCCGTCATAGCGGAAGGCGCGCTCGCAGGCCTGATCGAACTCCTCAGGCGAAGAGGCGCGGGACACGCCGACGGACGAGCCCATATTGGCCGGCTTGATGAACAGATCCGGCGTGCCGAGGGCGTCGACCGCCGCCCGGTAATCGATCCGGCTGCGGGGCGTCAGCGTGAGGAAGGGAACGACCGGCAGGCCGCTGTCGCGCAGGAGGCGTTTGGCGATATCCTTGTCCATGCCGGCAGCGGAGCCCATCACGCCCGAGCCGACATAGGGAACGTTCGCGAGTTCGAGAAAGCCCTGGACCGTGCCGTCCTCGCCGTTCGGTCCGTGGAGGACGGGCACGATGGCGTCGAGACGAAGCGTCCTTGCCTCCGCGCTGCCATCTAGAACGATCATGTCGCCGCCACCGCCGGGGAGAAGGGCGACCCGCGGTGCTCCAGGCGGAATCTCCAGGGACTTGGCGCCGCGTCCCGCGCCATTGACGTTGTCGCAGAGGACCCAGCGCCCATCCCGTCCGATGCCGATGGGGACGATGTCGTAGCGGTCGGGATCGAGGGCGCGCAGGACGTTGGCGGCCGACAGCTGCGAGACCTCGTGCTCTGCAGAGCGTCCCCCGAACAGAAGCCCGATCCTCTTGCGCGGCTGCGACATGCCTGCCTTCTCCTCTCACAGCCGGACAGGGCTGCTCACCTCATGCACGGCGATCATTGGATATGCGCAGTTAAGGTCTCATGAAGAGAGCGAAACTGTGGCCAATTCAGTCCGGAAAGCCGCGAGCGGCATCCCATGCATTGGCCAGCGCCACAAAGCCTTCCACGGGGACATTTTCCGCACGGATCGTCTCGTCGAGGCCGGCCGCCGCGATGATCCCGGCCGGATCGGGAGCGATGGATTTGAGGCTCTGGCGCAGCATCTTGCGGCGCTGCCCGAAGGCGGCGCGGGTCACGGTCTCCAGGGCGGCGATGCGGCAGGGCAGCGGGTCGGGGCGCGGGGTTAGGTGGACGATGCTCGACGTGATCTTGGGCGGCGGCACGAAGGCCGAGGGCGGCACGTCGAAGAGAATGCGCGACTCCGTCCGCCAGCCGCAGAGAACGCCGAGACGGCCGTAATCTTTCGGGTCGCTCTCGTCAGCCACGATGCGCTCGGCGACCTCGCGCTGGAACATGAGCGTGAGCGAAGCCCACCAGGGCGGCCAGTCCTCGCCGGTGAGCCAGCCGGTGAGCAGGGCGGTGCCCACGTTGTAAGGCAAATTGGCGATGATCCTGACGAGCCCGTCGCCGACCAGGGGACGCGGATCGAATTGCAGCGCATCGGCCTCGATCACCTCGAGCCGGCCGGGATAACGCTCTGCGACCTCGGCGAGCGCCGGCAGGCAGCGGGTGTCGCGCTCGATGGCGATCACTTTTTTCGCCCCCGCGGCGAGGATCGCCCGCGTCAGGCCGCCCGGTCCCGGGCCGACCTCGATCACGGTCGCGTCCTCCAGCGGCCCGGCGGAGCGGGCGATGCGGCTGGTCAGGTTGAGGTCGAACAGGAAGTTCTGGCCGAGCGACTTCTTGGCCATGAGCCCGTGGGTGCGGACAACCTCGCGTAGGGGGGGGAGGTCGTCGATCTGGCTCATGGGCTCTGCGTTCCCGCACCCAGGCGGGCGGCGAGCTTGAGGGCGGCCATGAGGCTGTCGGGCCGGGCGATCCCCTTGCCCGCGATGTCGAAGGCCGTGCCGTGATCGGGCGAGGTGCGCACGAAGGGAAGCCCGAGGGTCACGTTGACCGCCTCGTCGAAGGCGATGGTCTTGATCGGGATCAGGGCCTGGTCATGATACATGGCCAGCGCCGCATCGTAGCGGCTCCGGGCTCTGGCATGGAACATGGTGTCCGCGGGCAGGGGGCCGGTCACTTCGATGCCGTCCTGGCGCAGGATCTCGATGGCCGGGACGATGATGCGGGCATCCTCCGTTCCCATCGCGCCATTCTCGCCCGCATGCGGATTGAGGCCGGCAAGGGCGAGCCTCGGCTGCGCGATGCCGAAGCGCTCCCGCAGCTCCCGCGCGACGATCCGGCCGGTCAGGACGATCAGGTCCGTGGTCAGGGCAGCAGGCACATCCGCAAGGGGGATATGCACAGTCACGGGAACGACCGCCAGCTGTTCACTCCAGAGCATCATCACCGGGTGATAGGTTTTTCCGTCCCCCTCGGAGGCAAGAGCGGCGAGAAACTCCGTATGGCCGGGATGCCGGAAGCCGGCTTCGTAGAGCACGTGCTTGGCGATGGGATTCGTCACGACGGCCGATGCCGAGCCCGCGCGAACCAGACCCACCGCCGTCTCGATGGCTTCGATGACGGATGGCGCATAGGCCGCGTCTGGCCGCCCCGGTGCCGCGGAAACGGATGCCTTCAAAGGGATCACGGGAAGTGCCTTGGAAAAGGCGGCTTCGATCTGGGACGGCTCCACAGGCGCGATGGGGACCGTCCAGCCATATCCCTGCGCGATACGCGCGATATGAGCGGGATCGGCGAGGAGGGCGAAGGGAGGCAGAGCTTCGCTGTCGCGCTGAAGCCAGGCTCTCAGGCTCAGCTCCGGGCCGATCCCGGCGGGATCGCCCTGGGTAAGCAGGAGAGGGCGCAGATTCAAGCCTGCCACCGGGCCTCGACCCCGTCATTCATCGCTGGTGCCGCTGAGATTCTGACTATAGCCCACTTCGCCCAGCGACCGGAATTCGAGGCTGAAGGCGATCGTGTGGTTCTGGTTCTTCTCACCCGAGGTCTGGGTCACTTCGCGAGGGGTGACGCTGTAGACGAGCGAGAAGGTCGTGCATTCGTCCATATAGCCCAGGCCGAAGGACAAGCCGCTGACATAAGCGACGCTATCCTGGTCGTAGATGGCCGTCGCCGGATTGATGGCATATTGGGTGGCGAAGGTTTCGCGAGCCAGTAGGTAGCGGTCGAGGTCGAGCAGGACCGAGCCCGTGACATACCAGTTGGGCGAGATATCCCAGCGCGCGCTGCCGAGCAGGCCCTCGCGGCGGAGCGGGAACCCGATGGCGGGCTGCGCCTCATAGCGCGCATAGGTCAGCGAGGTCGAAACCGGCAGGTACGGGTTGAAGTTTGCCCGTACGCCCGCTTCGAACCGGTTGAGGTCGAAGTCCTCGTCGTCGAAGCGCGCCCGCGTCACGAGAGCAAAATTCGCATTCGGCGCGATCTGGAAGCGGCCGACGTAGTCGGAGGCCCGCGTGTCGAGACCCGACTCAAGACCCACATTGGCGAGATCGGGCTGTCGGAACGAATTGCGGCCGGCGAGCTGGTGAGACTGGCCGAACAGGACGTTGGCGTAGAAGTCGTCGGCGCCGGTCACCGTATATTGCACGCCGATATTGGCGCGCACGCCGCCCTCGACCCGGTCGTAGCCGGAGAACTTGTCCCAATCGAACAGGGAGGTGTCGTCGAACACGAGGCTCTGGGCATCCTCGTTGGGAAGGCGGCCGACTCGGGTCTCGTTCGGGCGGGCGATCACTTGGGCGATCGGCTCCAGGATCTGCTGTCCGGAGGTCCCGATGCTGCCGATGAAGGGGAAACGATACTCGACGCCCACAGCCGGCATGACGCGGAAAAGATAGTCGTCTTCCCCATCGATGAAGTTCGCGAGCTGCGGATTTTGATATCCGTTGAAATCCGGAGCAATCCAGAAATTATCGGCCCTGACATAGGCGAAGGGTGTCCAGACCTGCCCAATCGGGTCGACGAACTCGCGCCGCCAGGATGCCGTCACCGAGGCCCGGGAGGTGGAGCCGCTGATGCCGCGCACGAGGCAGGAAGCCCGGTCGAAGATGATACAGGTCTGGGCGACGCCGAAATAAGTTGTATTCGCAACCGACAGCGGATCGTACTGCGCCGCCTCGCGGCTGAGGCTGGTCACGTTCACGTCGAGGGCGAATTCGCCGCCGACGGTCGGGGGGGTGAAACGCTTGTTGTAGTCGAGGACCGGAGCGACGATCGGCTGCTGCTTCTGCCAATCGTTGCTGGACAGGGTCTGGAAATAATAGCCCCGCACGTCGAAGTAGGACCGATCGCCCTGGCCCTGGAGGAAGAGGGTCGAGATCGATTCCTTGACGTAGTACGAGCTGAGGCTCTCGCTGCGGATCTTGTAGTTCGACAGGAACCACTTGTCCGACAACAGGGCGATGTCCCAGCCCCAGCGCCAGTTCTGGTTGATGTAGAAGAGGCCCGTCGTCTCGAGCGAGCCGCGGAAGTCGCGGTTGCCTGCGCCATAGGGGCTCGCGAGAAAGGCCTCGGGCTCCCGCTGCGAAATGCCGGCCGCCCGCACGTTGTAGGTACCGTTCTCGAGCCGGTGGCGCCATTCGACCTGGCCGAGCACGCCCTGTCGGCTCAGGAAGGCCGGGGCGATTGTGAGATCGTAGTTCGGCGCGATCGCCCAGAAGAACGGGACGGATGCGCCGTATCCGATCGAGGACGAGTAAATGTAGCGCGGCGACAAGAAGCCCGTCTTGCGCTTGACCGTCGGATCGGGGGTCCAGAAATACGGCAGGTAGGCGACCGGGATGCCCAGAAGCTCGAGGGTGGCATCCTCGTAATAGATCGTCCGCTCGCTGTTGTTATGGATGATCTTGGCGGCTTTGACCTGCCACAGCGGGGGGCGTTCCGGATTGTCCTTGCAGGATTCGCAGGCCGTGTATGTGCCGCGCTCGAAAGTCGTGGTCTCTCCCTCGGCCCGCTCGGCGCGGGGGGCCGAGAAGCGGGTCGTGAGAGGACGGCCCTGCTCAACCGAGGTCTGAACCACTCTGAGCGAGTCGATGAAGCCGCTCTTGAAGTCGTCCGTCAGCTCGAATCGGTCGCCGGTTGCCACGGTCCCGTTGGCGTCCGTCAGCCGGGCATTGCCCTCGGCGAAGACGCGGCCGGTGTTGCGGTCATAGGTGACCCGGTCGGCCTGCAGGGTACGGCCCTGGTAGTTCATCTGGACGTCGCCGGCCGCGGCGATGGTGTTCCGGTCGTTGTCGTAGACGATTTCCTTGGCGTCGACGAGAAGGCGGTCCTGGCCCGAGCCTGCTTGGGCGCGCGCGCCGATGGCCTCGTTCAGTGTCGCCTGGGCGAGGGCCGGCATAGACCCAGCGGCATAAAATATAGCCGCTGCGACCGCAGACATTGCGATCGTTGTCTTAAGCCGCCGCATCCCCACTCCTTCAAAACACATTCTTATCGAGAACGATCAGCCGTCCTCTTGATACAATAATGCCAAGGTCCCCAGCAGACTGCCTACTACAGCAGGGAACCAGGCCGCAACAAGCGAGCTGATGATTCCCGAAGCCCCAAGCTCCGCCATAAGCTCAGTGGCGACATAAAGCACGAACCCGGCTGCGACGCCACCCAGAACCATTATGGCTACACCACCAAATCGAAAGAATCTTAACGATACGGATGCGGCCACAAAAACCATGGCGATGAACAGGAGCGGGCGAGCTAAAAGCAGATCATAATGAAGGGCATAGGTGGTGGTATTGAGATCCGCCTGCTTCATCTGGCTGATGGTTTCCTTGAGGTCCCAGAAGGGGACCGCATCGGGGTCGACGAAGCTCTGTCGAACCTGCGAGGGTTGAAGGGTGGAGGCGATCAGGTAGCGGTCGTGGGTTTGAGGCTCCTCGGTGGCCGAGAGGATCCTCGCCTCCTTCAACTCCCAGAAGCCGTCGTGCAGGGCCGCTTCCTTGGCCTCGACCCGGTGGGTGAAGGCTCCTGCATCGTCGAAGGCATAGACCGTCACCCCGAAAAGGGTGGCCGAGTCGATGGCCGAGCCGTTGGCGCGGAAGATGGCTTGCCCGTCCTGGCTCCTCTGCCGGATCCAGATGGGCTTTTCCCGGGTCTGGACGTTGCGCGAGAAGATCTGAGATTCCATGGTCGAGCCGCGCTGCTTCAGCGTCGCGGAGACCGGGTTGTAGACCGTGACGGAGAGGATTCCGATCAGGAGCGCAATCAGGAGCCCGGGCTGCAGGAACTGCCAGGCGGAAATGCCGGCAGCTCTTGCCACCACCAGCTCGAGCTTGCGGCTGAGCTGGAGGAGGGCGGCCATGCTGCCGAACAGGACCGCGAAGGGCATGACCTGCTCGGCAATGGCTGGCGTCCGGAACAGGGCGAGCTGCGCGATCGCTCCGGTCGTGGCGCCCGGGGCATCGCCCGCCCGGCGCATGAGCTCCACGAAGTCCAGGGTATAGACAAGCGTGAAGACAGTCGCGAAGACCAGGAAAATAGTCTTAAGAAACTGTCGCGAGAAATAGGCACCGAGAGTGCGGCCGATCAGCATGGTCAGGCCTTCTGGGGTGCGGGTGAGCGCGACGGGATCAGGTTGCGGATCGCCGCATGCAGCCTGGTCTGGGCCGACCGCATGGCAGGTCCCTTCAGGATCAGCAGCAGGCTGACAAGGATGCCGGCCAAGGGCACCCCATAGATCGCCACCACGGCAAATGGCGTGCGCGCGACGGCACTCGACGCGGCGAAGCCGAGAATTCTCATGAGCACGATCGCTACGACGGCGCCGGCGATGGCAATGCCCCGCCCCTGGCGGGTGGTGCGGGCCTCGCCCAATCCGACGAAGGCAATCATCATCATGGCCAGCGGATAGAGCCAGGAGGACAGGCGGTCGTGCAGTTCGGCCCGGAAGCGCCCCCGCTGCTCCTGGTAGAGAAGCTCGTTCTTGTCGGGGAAAAGGAGCTGGGTCGTGCTCCGCTCGCGTGGCTTGTAGACGACGTCGCCTCCCTCCTTGTTGAAGGCCGACAGGTCGACGGCATAGCGCTCGAAGGCGACGATGGACGAATCGCGGCTGTTCGGCTCCTTGCGCTGAACGCTGCCCTTCTGCAGCACGAGATAGGCGTTTCCGTTCTGCTCGACGGTCTGGCCGCGCTCGGCGAGATAGACGATGGCTTTGTCCTTCTCCCGCAGATCCTCCATGAAGATCCCGAGCAGCGAATCCCCGGACTTCTCCCGGTAGTGGAAGGTGAAGCCGTTCTCCAGCGTGATGAACTGGCCTTCCTTGGCCATGGTCCCTACGAAATCCGCCCTGATCTTCGTGAACAGCAGCCGGAGCTCCTGGAAGCTCGCAGGCATGAGATAGATCGAGATGACCCCCACGATGAGGCAGACGAAGGTGGCCAGGGCCAGGAAGGGCCGCAGCAGGCGCTGCGGCGGCATGCCGCCGGCGCTCATGACGATCAGTTCGGAATCCCCGTTCAGCCTGTTCAGCGTGTAGAGGGTCGCCAGGAACAGGGCGACCGGCGCGATCACGCTGATGAGGGCCGGCAGGGACAGGCCGGTCACCGTCAGGAAGATGAAAAGCGTCTGCCCCTTGCCGGTCAGAAGGTCGAGCTCGCGAAGGGCCTGCGTGATCCAGATGACGCCCGTGAGGGCGACCAGGCACGCGGCGAAGGCACTGAATGTGATTTTCAGGATGTATCGTTCGAGAAGTGTCATGAAGCCCTTCGCCCCCGGGCGATAAAGCCCTGGGTATCGTGTCATATGATCTCAGGCAAGACGGCCGTTTTCAACAGCCCGAGATTGCGCCGATTTGACGGCAGCTTCCCCGTGCCCGCAAGCGTCGGACCCAAAAGTGGATTGCGCTTTTGGGATCCATCCGATGCTTCTTCCTTAATTTGCGTATCGTTGACAGCGAAAAACCGGCCCACTTTTCCGCGCGATACGCTTTTGCGCAATATGATATATGTCCCAGCTATCGCGCGGCATGCCTGCGCCGCAGCCGGCCCGAAGACCGGCAATCTGCATCGAAACAAAGAGGATTTCATGGCCGAAAGCTTCAAGATCGACTTCCAAGGCCCTGGCAAGGTCGAGTCCGGTGATCTCATCGTGTTCGTCGGGGAGGACCTCAAGCCGACGCCCGCCGTCGCCAAGCAGCTCGGCGCGAAGGCGGTCGATCTCATCGCCAAGGCTGCGGCGGCCGAGAATTTCAAGGGCAAGGCGAAATCGGCCATGTCCATCGTCGTCCCGGCCGGTCTGTCGGTGGATCGGCTGATCGTGGTCGGAATCGGAGGCGAAAAGGACCGGGCAGCCCTGGATTTCGTCCAGCTCGGCGGCCTGGTCGCAGGCAAGCTGAACGGTAAGCTCGCGACGGTGGTCCTCGATCTGCCCGGGACAACCATCGCGCCGGATGCGGTGGCCGACATGGCCCTCGGCGCTCAGCTGCGCCGCTACAGCTTCGACCGCTACAAGACCAAGAAGGATGACAACGGCTCCAAGGGCGCGGGTCGTCTCGTGCTGAGCGTGGCGGATCCCGCTGCGGTCAAGAAGGTCTACAAGGCGCGCGAAGGCGTCCAGCAGGGCGTGATCATCGCCCGCGACCTCGTCAACGAGCCGCCGAACGTGCTTGGCCCTCAAGAGTTCGCCGCCCGCGCTCAGGCCCTCACCAAGCTCGGAGTCGAGGTCGAGATCCTCGACGACAAGGCGATGAAGAAGCTCGGCATGCAGGCTCTTCTCGGCGTGGCGCAGGGCTCCGTGCGCGGCGGCCGGGTCGCCATCATGCGCTGGAACGGCGGCAAGGCGGGCGACCAGCCCATCGCCTTCATCGGCAAGGGCGTGGTGTTCGATTCGGGCGGCATCTCGATCAAGCCCGGCGCCGGCATGGAGGACATGAAGGGCGACATGGCGGGCGCAGCCTGCGTGGTCGGCCTCATGCATGCGCTGGCAAGCCGCAAGGCAAAGGCCAACGTGGTCGGCGCCATCGGCCTCGTCGAGAACATGCCGGACGGCAATGCCCAGCGCCCGGGCGACATCGTGACCACCATGTCCGGGCAGACCATCGAGATCATCAACACGGACGCCGAAGGCCGTCTCGTCCTTGCCGATGTGCTCTGGTACGTGCAGGACCGGTTCAAGCCGAAATTCATGATCGATCTCGCGACCCTGACCGGTGCGATCCTCGTGGCGCTCGCTCAGGAATATGCCGGCCTGTTCTCGAATAACGACGACCTCGCCGAGCGCCTCTCAGCCGCCGGCAAGGCGACCGGCGAGCGCGTCTGGCGCATGCCGCTCGGGCCGGAATTCGACAAGATGATCGAGTCCAAGTTCGCCGACATGAAGAACTCGGCCGGCCGCTTCGGCGGATCGAGCACGGCGGCGGCGCTGCTCCAGCGCTTCGTCAACGACGTGCCTTGGGCGCATCTCGACATCGCCGGCACGGCCATGGGCTCGCCGGCGACCGAGATCAACAAGGGCTGGAGCTCGGGCTGGGGCGTACGCCTCCTCGACCGGCTCGTGCGCGATCATTACGAGGCGTGATGGTGACGACGCACGCATGACCGAGGTCCTTTTCTACCACCTCCAGCATCAGCCGCTTGAGGCCGTGCTGCCCACGCTCCTGCAGAAGACGCTGGAGCGGGGGTGGCGCGCGGTGGTGCAGGTGACGACCGAAGAGCGCATGTCCGCACTCGACGATCATCTCTGGACCTTTACCGACGAGAGCTTCCTGCCGCATGGAACCGATCGCGAGGCCCATGCCGCAGACCAGCCCATCCTCATCACCCTGTCGAGCGAGAACCCCAACGGCGCCTCGATCCGCTTTCTCGTGGAGGGCGCCGATCTTCCCGCGGACATCACATCCTACGAGAGGCTGGCGGTTCTCTTCGACGGCAACGACGTCCAGGCGCTCGCCTTCGCCCGCGACCAGTGGCGTGCTGTGAAGGAAGGCAGCCACGACGCGACCTACTGGCAGCAGGACGAGCGCGGACGCTGGCAGCGGAAGGCGTGAGGCGCGCCTGCATCGCGTCCGAACACGAACTCTTCATCGCGTCGAAGCTTGCAACAGGAGGCCCGCTTCCCAGTTTTCGGGAAAGCCACAAGGATTTCATGATGACCCGAGCGCTGCGCCTTCCTCTCTACGCCGCCCTTATGCTGTCGTTGGCGCTGCCTCTCGGCGCCAATGCGCAGGAGCAGGGGGGAGGGCGCGAGCAGGCTCAAGGGCAGCAGGAGGCGCGTAGGCCTCGGCCCGAGGCCAGGGACGCTCAGGCGCTGCCTGCGGAATCGGTCACGCGCCACACCCTGCAGCTTCCCGGTCGCACGCTCTCCTTCACGGCGACGGCAGGCCATCTGACGCTGGCGGATCAGCAGGGCGCGCCGCAGGCGGAGATCGGCTTTGTTGCATATACGCGCGACGATGCCGATCCGGCGACGCGGCCGGTCACATTCGCGGTGAATGGCGGCCCGGGCGCTTCCTCCGCCTATCTCCACCTCCTGGCCATCGGTCCCTGGCAGCTGCCGCTCGGCGGCCCCGGGATCAGCCCTTCGGCGTCTTCCACCCTCGTGCCCAATGCGGAGACCTGGCTCGATTTCACCGATCTCGTGTTCATCGATCCGCCCGGCACCGGCTACAGCCGCGTGGTCGGCGGCGATCAGGCGCGTGAGCGGTTCTATTCCGTCCAGGGCGACATCGACGGCCTTGCGGCTGCAACCATGCGCTGGCTGAAGGAGAAGAACCGGCTGACCTCGCCGAAATTCTTCGTCGGCGAGAGCTATGGCGGCTTCCGCGGGCCGCTCCTGGCGCAGAAGCTGCAGAGCGACCAGGGAATCGGCTTCAGCGGGCTCGTTCTCGTCTCGCCCGTCTTCGACTTCGACTGGCTCGACCAGGGCAGCGGCGCGCCATGGACCAATGCAGCCCTTTTGCCTTCCCTTGCGGCAGAAAAACTCTCCCGTGAAGGGCCGGTGTCGCGCGACAAGCTGCAGGAGGCGGAGACCTATGCTTCCGGCGAGTATCTCGTCGATCTCATGCGCGGCCTTCAGGACAAGCAGGCTGTCGAGCGCGTCAGCCGGCGGGTGGCCGATCTGAGCGGGCTCAATCCCGAGCTCACGCGACGGCTGGCCGGGCGCATCGACATGCGCACGGTCCAAAGGGAATTGCGCCGCGATTCGTCGCAGGTGGTGAGCGCCTACGACACGAATGTGGCCATTGCCGATCCGAATCCGACGTCCCAGTCATCCCGCTTCGAGGACCCGGTTCTCGACGGCATGACCGCGCCTCTGACGAGCGCGATCATCCAGCACCTGACCCAGACCCTCAACTACAAGGCGGAGGGGCGCTACAACCTGCTCAACGGCTCGATCAACGGCGCATGGCGCTGGGGCGGCGGGCGCAACGGGCCGGAAAGCCTCGAGGAGTTGCGTCAGGCCCTGTCCCTCGACGGCAACCTGCGGGTGCTCGTCGCCCACGGCTTCACCGATCTAGTAACGCCCTATTACGCTTCCCAGCTTCTCCTGAACCAGCTTCCCGAACTCGGTCCCCAGAAGCGTGTGGCCCTCGCTGTTTACGAGGGCGGCCACATGTTCTATTCGCGACAGGCGTCACGGCAGGCTTTCAAGGCTGACGTGCAGCGGCTTTTCGAGGAAGCCCTGCGGGCACGGGCCGCCGATTGAGGCATCAAGCCCGAACAAATCGGGCCGGTTCTCGAAAGACGATGCCTGAGGGGGATTGATGGCAATGCGTGTAAAAGTTCTATCCTGCATCGGCCTCATGGCGCTGGGCATGGCTGCCTGCACCAGCACCGGGAGCGCACCGCCGGCTGCGGCCTTGCCGCCTGCGCCGCCGCCGATGGCGGCGACCGGCCCCGTCATCGACGGCCCCGTGCTTGGGCCGGACGGACGCTGCACCGGAACGCCTGCCGGCACGGCTACCGCTATCGAGCCCGGCATCGCGGAATGCGAGCTCGTGCGCCTCAAGGGCAAACCGGCCACCGATGTGCTCGTGGGCGAGAGCGGCAAGGGCCAGCGCGAGGTGCAGGTGCTCTATTCCGAGCCCGGCGGACGCGAGCTTTACTTCTTCGTCAACAACCGGCTCGACCGGATCGTGAAGCCATAATCCTTGCAGGATGCCGGCCCATGTCGCCTGCATCCTTCATTCACTTCTGCGTTCGCTCGACCGCGATGTCGAAATGCAGGACCTCTTCGCGCGTGCCGAGCTTTTCGTAGAGCGCGATGGCCGGGTCGTCGCCGTAATCGGCCTGCACATAGACGACCCAGCCGCCGCGCGTCGATGCGATTTCGCGCAGATGCCCGATCAGCCCCGTCGCGACGTGCCGCCGGCGATGCTTTTCCGCGACGGCAAGATCGTAGATGTAGAATTCGCGTCGCGCTCTCTCCAACTTGTCGAACTCGTAGGCGACGAGGCCGCCGAGGATCTCTTCGCCGCTCGATGCAACAAGGACGACGACATGGTCCTTCGCCAGGAGATCCTTCAGGTATTCGTCCGTCGGCGGTTCCGCGCCATAGGTTTCAGGTTCGGCGAAGACATCACCGAACAGGGCGTTCAGCCGGCGCATGAGCGCGATGTCGGGTGATGAGAGACGGCGGATTGCGAAGGGCGTCGCGGGCATCGCCTACATTTAGAGCACCTGCGCTGCACGCTCCAGTGCCGACGCCGCCGTTTAGTCGGGGCGCTTCGTGCCACCACCGTCCGCCGCACATTCATAAAGTTGCCTGATGTCGTCCAGGCTGCGGATCGACTGGCCCGACGGCAGTTGAATGACTGCGCTCAGCTGTCTGAACTTGTCGTCCGCCCAATCCTCGATCACCAGCGCGACCGCTTCCCTGAGAGGAAGGGTTGCGATCTTTTCCGTCATGAGGTCCGAGCGCCTGGAGGACCGGCTGATGGCAAACAGATCGACCATCTCGTTCAGATCATACGCAGCACTCAACGTCCTCTCCGTCTGGGCTCGGTTCCACGCGAATAACGGCGGAGGAATGTGGCAGGAGCAGGCTCGCCCCTTCAAATGAACAAAGGAGGTAACGGGCGGCGATCATGGACGGGAGTGTCGGCGGTATCCGACGGGAGCAATCGTTAGGCAGGGCGTCGAAAGGCTAATGACGCCTTTCGGGCGAAGGGTGTCAGCTCACGGCGGAGGGAAGCGGCCGTGATGGATTGTTGTCGTTGCCGGGCTCGACCGCTCGTATCCTGAGGGAGGCGAGCGGCAGCGTCGCACGGGAGAAAAGCCGCGTCGTGCAATAGGTGAGGAACTGGTTCATCGCAGCCTCCATCAAAGGCACGATGACGCTACCTCACGCGGGAGCGGCCGGATGTGCTCTCCCGCACACAAATTTACCTAACGGAATATCCTGCGGCGGCGACGCGCTTCATGTGAAGACGGATTTTCCACTTGGATTGCTGACGGGCATTGTCGTTGACGGCGTGCGCTTCGCTGTCCGTCAGGTGGGCCATCGGCAGGAGGCCCTCGGAAAAGCTCTTGTCGGTGCAGGCGGAAATATGGATCCTCATCTGTCAGCCTCCCCCATAAGGCTGCTACGAGAATACGTTCCTGCGCCGATTTTGCGCGCGCTCCGAATAGGTAACCCGGGCGCTCTAGTGGAGTAGGCAGGAGGGATTAAGGCTCAGCTTAGGCGTGGGCTGCCTCGATTCAGCAGCTGGTCCGAGCCTTCCCGGGCTTGGATCAGTAGACGTCGTATCGCCTCTGAGGCCGTTCGTAGCCATCGTCGTAGCCTCTGTAGTCGCGGTCGTAACCACGGTCGTAACCGCGCTCATAGCCGCGCGGCGGGGGAGGGCCGCGATAGCCGTCGTCCCGCCAGCGGTCGCCCCGGTCGTATCGGCGGGCGATATAGGCGCAGCGCTTGGGAACGCCCGGCGCCGGATCGCCGAAGACACGGTTCGAGCAGGGAACGCCGCCCTCGCGGACGAAGACTTCCGTGCTCCGCCCGGGGATTCCGTAGACGACCCGAGTGGGATAGGGGACGCGGCAGAAGCCATGTTCCCGCGCGCATGGCACGAGGCTTTGGGCTTGGGCCTCCGGCAGTGCCCCGAAGATTGCGCCGGTGGCCAGCAAAGCGGTCGCCCAAACTGTGCGATGCATGGTTCGTTCCCTCCTGAAGGCGCCAATCTACGGCTCCGAAGATGAACGCAGCGCTAACGGGTGAAATTCATCATGAGGAAGACGGTTGGCTAAGCCGTGGGCCTAGATTCGCTTTCCTCAAGAGTCTTGAGATCCTCGCTTCATATTTCGGTCTCTATTGCGAAGATTGGAAAACGAAATCACATCATCCATGGTCTTTGTCTTCCATCGATGCACGATGAGGATGAGTTCACAGCATAGATGAGCAAGGGAATGCCGATCAAAAGCTCAGTTATGTCGCCAGTTTGGTGGTAGCGGTAAGACAGCGCCAATACACTGATGATGATGTAACAGATCCTCTCCCAGGTCAGTAATCGCGACAACGGATCCTCCAGGCTGCTTCTTAAGTCGATTGAAACTATATTACAAATAGTAGAATCCGCAAGCAGCAGGGCGGCCTGGATTATTGCGAAGTTGCAGGAGAGAGCGGCGGCTGCCTCAAGCGCCTGCTTCCTCGATCTCGCTGCTAAGCATCAGCCATTCCTCTTCGACGGAGGCGAGGGTGGCGGCAGCCTCGGCGCGCATCCGGGAGAGATCCGTCGCCTTCGAGGGATCTTTCTGGAAGGCGGTGCCGTCGGCGAGCGCCGCATCGACCTTGCCGATCACCTCCGTGAGCTTCGCCATCCGCGCCTCGAGCGCGTCGAGCTTCTTGCGCAATGGCGCGAGCGCCGCCCGGCGCTCAGCGGCGGCGCGGCGTTCGTCGCCCTTCGAGGCGGTCGCGGCCTGCGGCCTGTCGGAGCGCTTCTGCGGATCGAGCTCGCCGGAGAGCACGAGCTGGCGATAATCGTCCATGTCGCCGTCGAAGGCCTTCACGCCGCCATTGCCGACGATCCACAGCCTGTCGGCGCAGGCCTCGATGAGAAAGCGGTCGTGGCTCACCAGGATGACGGCACCGGTATAATCATTGATCGCCTCCATCAGCGCCGTGCGGCTGTCGATGTCGAGATGGTTGGTCGGCTCGTCGAGGATGAGCAGGTGAGGGCCGTCGAAGGCGGCAAGCCCCATGAGCAGGCGCGCCTTCTCGCCGCCCGACAGGGCCGAGACCGGCGTATCCGCCTTGGCGCCGGGAAAGCCGATCTGCGCCGTGCGGGCCCGGATCTTGGCGATCGGCGTGTCCGGCATGCGCTCGGCTACATGGTCGTAGGCGGTGGCTTTCGGGTTCAGCTCGTCGAGCTGGTGCTGGGCGAAATAGGCGACATCCATGCGCGAGGGCGTGCGCATCTCGCCCTTCATCGGCGCGAGCCTGCCGCCGACGAGCTTGCAGAAGGTGGATTTGCCGTTGCCGTTCGACCCGAGCAGGGCGATCCGGTCGTCCGGCGCGATAGTCAGGTTGAGGCGTTCGAGCACGATCCGCTCGCCATAGCCGACGGCGCCGCCCTCGACGGTGATCAGGGGCGGCGCGGCGGGGCGCTCGGGTCCCGGCAGGTTGAAGGGCAGCACATCGTCCTCGACGATGGTGGCGATGGGCTCGAGCTTCGCCAGCCGCTTGACGCGGGATTGCGCCTGCCGGGCCTTCGAGGCCTTCGCCTTGAAGCGGTCGACGAAGGCCTGGAGGTGCTTGCGCTCGGCCTCCTGCTTTGCCGCCATCTTGGCGGTCAGCTCGCGCTTCTCGGCATATTGCCTGGCAAACGAGGTGTAGCCGCCGCGATAGATCGTGAGCTTACCCCGGTCGAGATGGAGGATGTGGTTGACGCAGGTGTCGAGCAGCTCCCGGTCGTGGCTGATGATCAGCACCGTGTGCGGATAGCGCCCGAGATAGTCGTAGAGCCAGAGGGTGCCTTCGAGATCGAGGTAGTTGGTCGGCTCGTCGAGGAGGAGCAGGTCGGGCTCGGTGAACAGCACGGCGGCGAGCGCCACGCGCATGCGCCAGCCGCCCGAGAAGTCGGAGCAGGGACGGTTCTGCGCCTCGGCATCGAAGCCGAGGCCGTGCAGGATCGCCGCGGCGCGGGCGGGCGCCGAATGGGCGCCGATATCGGTGAGCCGGGTCTCGATCTCGGCGCGGCGCAGGCCATCGGCGGTCTCCGCTTCCGCGAGGAGGGCGGAGCGCTCCTTGTCGGCGGCGAGCACGACCTCGATCAGGGTCTCGGGCCCGCCCGGCGCCTCTTGGGCCACGGCGCCGATCTTCATGCCGCGGGGCAGGGTGACGGTGCCGCTTTCTGTGGAAAGCTCTCCCTGGACGATCTTGAACAGGGTGGTCTTGCCCGCGCCGTTGCGCCCCACGAGCCCCACCTTCGCCCCGGTGGGCAGGTTGAAGGAGGCGCGGTCGAGGATCAGCCTATTGCCGATGCGGAAGGTCAGGTCGTTGACGTGAAGCATGCCGCCTTTTGACCTCTGACGAGGGCGCTGGCAAGGTCTCGGGCAAGATCTCGAAGCCCTGGCCGATAGCCGGAATTGCCAATGACAGGATCGGCAAGGCCTGAGAAAGGGTTGCGCGACACACGGATACTGACGTCACGAAATTTATGGTATAGCCAAGTCTTGTAGGTAGGGGGAGAAGAACAATGGCGAGGCTCGCCGGGATCAAATTGTTCAAGGGGCTGGATATCGACCTTGAGCGCTTCGAGGCGCGGGCCAACTGGCGCCGCTTCGATCCCGAAGAAGTCCTGGTCGACTTCGACGAGCCCTCCACCGACGTCTATTTTCTTCTCGCAGGCGAGGTCCGGGTGCTCATGCGCACCCCCTCGGGCAAAGAGGTCATCCTCTACGAGATGAAGCCGAACGACCTCTTCGGCGAACTGGCCGCCCTCGACGGCGTGCCGCGTTCGGCCAATGTCTCCGCTCTGACCCGGGGTGAGGCCTGCGTCATGCCGGCCGCGGTCTTCAAAGAGCTGCTGTTCTCGCACCAGGTGGTGTCGGAGCGTCTCTTCTGCCTCATGGCCGCGCGCATCCGCGAGCTGAACAACCGCTTCATGGAGCAGACGGTGCTCGATCTTCGGCACCGGCTCTATTCCGAGCTTCTGCGCCTGTCGACGCCGCGGCAGGACCGGTCGGGGGAACGCGTGATCACGCCGCCGCCCTTCCACCACATCGTGGCCGCCCGCATCGGTTGCCGGCGCGAGCAGATCACGCGGGAATTCTCCATGCTGACCCAGGAGGGACTCATCGAGCGCACGCGCGGCGCCCTGATCCTGCGCCAGCCGGATGTGCTCAAAGCGCGCGTAACCGAGGCCCTGCAGACGGATCGCTAGCCGGGTCCTGCGGCCCATAGGCCGCGAAGAAGACCCGGATCGCGTTCTCCACGTTGCGCTGGATCTCGCTTTCCGTCGGCGGCTCGCCGACCGAGAAGAGCATGCGGCGCAGGATGCCGGAGACGCAGAGATCGAGGAGATGCTGGGCTGCGACGCCGGTATCCTCAATGGAGAGACGGCCCGCTTCCACTTGCCGGTCGAAATAGGCGCTCAGCCGCGCGATGCCCTGGCAGGGTCCGGCCTCATAGAAGGCCTGCCCCAGGCGCGGGAACTTCTCCGCTGCCCCCATCACCATCCGGATCGAGGATACGTGCTCGGGCTTGCCCAAGCGGCGCAGATAGCTGAGGCCAAGCCTCGTCAGGGCGCCGCGAACGTCAGGATCCTCGGCGTCGAGCTTGAACAGCACCTCGGCCAGACCCCGCTTCTCCTCGGTGGTCAGCGCCTCGAACAGGCTCTCCTTGCTGTCGAAATAGACATAAAGCGTGCCCTTGGAGACGCCGGCGACCTTGGCGATCTCGCCCATGCTGGCGCCATCGAAGCCCTGGGCCAGAAATACCTTCCGTGCACCTTCCAGGATCTGGCGGCGCTTCGCGCTCTCGCTGCTTTCCTCGACGGCGGAAAGCTCCCGGGTGGTGTCATGCGCGGCACTCATGGCTTCTATAACATCCTCTTTTAGCTATTGACCGAACGGTTCGGTCAACCATATATGGCAGACAATCGGCGAAGATCAAGGCTGCAGTGCAACGCCCAAGCTTTCACAAAGCGAGGTGCGTCCCAGGCCTTGCAGAGGTTCACATGGCTTATCGCGAAGAATTTCAGCAGGGTGCGGGCAGCGCCTCCGAGACGGCTCGGGACGGAAAGACTGTCCAGCCTCCGCAGGCGGAGCAGAAGCTTCCGGAAATAGCGCCCCCGGCCAAGAAAAGGGGCCTCGGCAAAAAGCCGGTTATCCTGGCCGTGCTGGCTGCGGCTCTGGCGTTCGGCGCCTATGAGGGTCACGAATGGTGGACCGACGGCCGCTTCATGGTCTCGACCGACGACGCCTATGTGCAGGCTGACATCACCCTCCTGTCGGCCAAGATCTCCGGCTATGTGGCCTCCGTCGCCGTCACCAACAACCAGAGCGTCAAGGCGGGCGAGCTGATCGCCAAGATCGACGACGGCGATTATCGCCTCGCCCTGCAATCGGCCAAGGACAAGCTCGCGACCCAGCAGAGCGCCATCGCGCGCATCGGCCGCCAGATCGAGGCCGGCCGCGCGTCGGTGGCACAGGCCGAGGCGCAGGTGGTCAGCGCGCAGGCCGAGGCCGAGCGGGCCGAGAGCGATTATGCGCGTCAGCAGCAGCTCGCCAAGTCCGACTATACCAGCAAGGCTTCCTTCGAGAACGCCAAGGCCGCCCGCGACCGGGCCAATGCCGAGGTGAAGAGCGCCCAGGCCGCGACAACCGCCGCCCAGGCGAATGTGCAGGTCCTGGCCGCACAGCAGAACGAGGGTGAGCGTCTGGCGGACGAGTACCGGACCGCCGTGGACAAGGCGGAGCGCGATCTCTCCTTCACGGAAATCCGCGCGCCCGTCGACGGCATCGTCGGCAACAAGGCGATGGAGGTTGGAACCTATGTGCAGCCCGGCGCCCGCCTTGCGGCTCTGGTGCCGCTGACCAGCGTGCATGTGGATGCCAACTTCAAGGAGACGCAGCTCGCCTCCCTGAAGCCCGGTCAGAAGGTGCATGTGAAGGTCGATGCCTTCCCCGACACCGACATCGTCGGCACGGTCGAGAGCGTCTCGCCGGCCGCCGGCGCGGTGTTCAGCCTGCTGCCGCCGGAAAACGCCACCGGCAACTTCACCAAGATCGTCCAGCGCGTCCCCGTGCGCGTCACCGTCAGCCCTGACGTGGCGCAGAAGGGTCTGCTTCGCCCCGGCCTGTCGGTGGTCGTCGACGTCGATATCCGCACCTCGGCCGAGCCCTCCAAGACGGCCAGCATCAAAGAGTAAGGAACCATGGCCGCATCGGCTGCCATTTCGGGCAAAGCTCAAGCCATGCCTGCCGCGAAGCCGGCGCCGCTCGACCGGCGCCGGACCTTCGCGTTCTTCTGCATGGTCTTCGGCATGTTCATGGCGATCTTGGACATCCAGATCGTCTCGGCCTCCCTCGCCGAGATCCAGGCAGGCCTCTCCGCCTCATCGGAAGAGATCTCCTGGGTGCAGACGAGCTACCTGATCGCGGAAGTGATCATGATCCCGCTGTCGGGCACGCTCTCGCGCGTGCTCTCGACGCGCTGGATGTTCGTGATCGCGTCCGGCGGCTTCACCTTCATGAGCTTCATGTGCGCGACAGCGACGAACATCGACCAGATGATCGTCTACCGCGCGCTGCAGGGCTTCATCGGCGGCGGCATGATCCCCACCGTCTTCGCTTCCGCCTTCACGATCTTCCCGCCGGAGAAGCGGCCCGTGATCTCGCCGATCATCGGCCTCGTGGCGACGCTCGCGCCGACCATCGGCCCGACGCTCGGCGGCTATCTGACGGAACTGTTTTCCTGGCACTGGCTGTTCCTGGTCAACATCGTGCCGGGAATCTTCGTCACGGTGTCGACCTATCTGCTGGTCGATTTCGACGAGCCGGATTTCAACCTGTTCAAGTCCTTCGATTGGGCGGGCTTGGGCTTCATGGCGGCGTTCCTGGGCAGCCTTGAATATGTGCTGGAAGAGGGGCCCCTGAACGATTGGTTTCAGGACGGGGCGGTGCTGATCCTGACGATCGTCTGCGTCGTCGGCGGCATCGGCTTCTTCTACCGCGCGTTCAACGCCAAGCAGCCCATCGTGGACCTGCGCGCCTTCGCCGACCGGAACTTCCTCGCGGGCTCCGCCTTCAGCTTCGTCATGGGCATCGGCCTCTACGGACTAACCTATCTCTACCCGGTCTATCTGGCCCGCGTCCGGGGTTACTCGTCGCTGCAGATCGGCGAGACCATGTTCGTGACAGGCGCCACCATGTTCCTCATGGCGCCGGTGGCGGGAATCCTGTCGCGCAAGATGGATCCGCGGCTGATGATGGCCATCGGCTTCGGTGCCTTTGCCTTCGGAACCTGGCAGATCACCGGCCTCACCAAGGATTGGGATTTCTGGGAATTGTTCGTGCCGCAGATCTTCCGCGGCGTCGGCCTCATGATCTGCATGGTGCCGATCAACAACATCGCGCTCGGAACCTTGTCGCCGGACCGGATCAAGAACGCGTCGGGCCTCTACAACCTCACCCGCAATCTCGGCGGCGCGGTGGGCCTAGCAGTCATCAATACGCTCTTGAACAACCGCCTCGACCTGCATCTCCAGCGCCTGCGCGAGAGCGTGACATGGGACAGTTCCCAGGCGATGGAAACCCTCAACGCCCTGACCATGAAGTTCCAGGCTCTGGGCGTGGACGGTAATGCGGCAGCGCTCAAGACCATGGCGAACATGGTGAGGCGCGAGGCCCTGGTGATGTCCTTCGCCGATGTGTTCCTGCTGCTGACCGTGCTGTTCTTGGGCCTCGTCTGCGCCTTGCCCTTCATCAAGAAACCGCGTGCGGCGCCTAGCGGCGGCGGGGGACATTAGTAGCTGCAGAGTGCTTGAGCTCACCGCTCCACCAAAACGGCGGCGTCCGAACCAGCAAAGCATCTCTCCCTCTACCATGTGGGAGAGGGTTGGGGTGAGGGCAGGCCGGTGATAGAACAAGGTGCTGCAGCCGACGCTTTTAAAGGCAATAGCGACAGCGCTCTATCCTGACATCGCACACCCTCACCCCTACCCCTCTCCCGCCCGGGAGAGGGGATGCGCGATGCCTGTTTCGTGGCGATTGGATGAAGCCTGCCGTTCCGATTTTGCGGCCCCATCCTTGATAGAGATCACGTCGGATCTCAAATCCCCCGCGCCTTCGTATCCACGCTCACCACCACCGACATGCCGGGTGACAGGTGCTCCGCGAGCGCCTGATCCGGATCGATGGCGATGCGCACAGGCACGCGCTGTGCGACCTTGGTGAAGTTGCCGGTCGCGTTGTCGGTTCTGATCACGCTGAATTCCAAGCCTGCCGCGGGCGAGAAGCGCTCGATATGGCCGTTCAGCTGCGCGTGCTGGAGCGCATCGACCGTGAAGGTGACGGGCTGGCCGGCTTCCATGCCGGCAAGCTGGGTCTCCTTGAAGTTCGCGATCACCCAGATCCGTTCCGGCACGAGGGCGAGGAGCTGGGTGCCGGCTGCAACGTATTGGCCGACACGTGCGCCGACCTCACCGAGCTTGCCGTCCTCCGGCGCAACGATCCGCGTGTTCTGCAGGTCGATCTCGGCGAGGCGGACCGCCGCCTGGGCGCCCTGCACGGCCGCTTCGAGGGATTGGCGGCTCACCAGGGTCGAGGCGAGATCCTGCCGCGAGACCTCGAGCGCAGCCTGGGCCTGATGCAGGGAGGCGGTCGACTGGTCGAGCGCGGCGCGGGCCTGATCGGCCTGGCTCTGCGTCGTGACGCCCCGTTCCAGCAGCGGCTCGATCCGCTTCCAGCTCGCTTCCGCCGCCTTGAGAGCAGCCTGCGCGCTGTCGACCTGGGCCTGGCTCGACGTGATGCGGGCCTCGTCGGAGCGGCGCTTCTGCTCTGAATTGGCAAGCGCGGCCTGCTGGCCCGCCAGCGTCGCCTCCGCCTGTTCCAACTTCTGCGCGAAGATGCGGTCGTCGAGCTTCACCAGGATCTGGCCGGCCTTCACGTGCTGGAAGTCCTGAACCGCAACCTCGCCGACATAACCGGCAAGCTGCGGGCTGACGAGGGTCACCTGTCCGCGCACATAGGCGTTGTCCGTGCTCTGCACCGAACTGTCGAAGGGCGGCAGGCGCCAGGCATAGAGCACGAGGACGACGCCGATGGCGCCGATGGAGGTTGCGACGAGAGTGGTAGCGGAGCGAAATGACTTGAGCATGGCAATCGATACGAGGTTAAGCGGCAGCGTTTTGCCGGAAGGTTGAGAGATACGCGGCGACCGTCCGGATCAAGACATGGACGATCAGGGCGGCGAGGGCGAAGGTGGCGAGACCCGCGATGGCCAGGAAGGCGTCGTTATAGGCAAGCACCGTCGCTTCGCGGGTGACCTGCTGGCCGAGCAGGACGGCGCCCTCGGCGCTCAGCAGCGCCTTGTCGGTGATCACGCGGCCATAGGCGCCGGCAAGCTGGCTCAGGCGCTGGGCGACGAGGGGATCCGTCAGCGGCAGGTGGTTGGCGAGAGCCTGGATGTGAAGGCGCGTCCGCCAGGTGATGAAGCTTCCGACGATCGCCGATCCGAGCACGCCGCCGATGCTCTGGGTGGTGAGGAAGACAATGACAAAGCTCAGGATGTAGGTCGGCCCTTTCTTCAGCGCCATCATCAGGCCCGCGGCCATGGCGGGCGGCAGGAAGAGCGCACCCGCGAAGGCGATGAGCGCCTGGCTCAGATACATCTCGGCCGGACGCGTCAGGTTCGTCGCCCGGCTGTCCATGACGGCGCCAAGGATGAGCAGAGACAGGGCGACGATGTGGATCGCGTGCTCGCGGTTCGGCTTCACCACCGCGGCGCAGACGAGCCCGCCGAGCACGGACGACGCGAGAATGACCAGGGACAGGGCCTGCATCTGGTCGTTCTGCAATCCCAGCGCCTGGAAGAAGGCGAAGGCGCCGCTCGTCTGCTCCGACAGGGCGATGCGGAAGATCAGCAGCGCGCCGGTGAAGTGCACGACCTCCTTGCTCGCCAGCCAGCGGATGTCGAGGAGCGGGCTCTCACGGTTGAGCTCGAGAACGACGGCAACGGTCACGGCCGCGAGCCCTATCGCCAGCATGATTCCGAGCCAAGGCGCCTCGAACCACCAATAGGCCCGGCCGAGCGTGAGGACCATCGCCGTCAGTCCGAAGCCGACGGCGATCAGCAGGTAGCTCACCACGTCGCGCCAGTGGATGACCTTTGTGCGCGGCTGCGGCGTGAGCGGCAGCAGGTAGACGGCGGCGAAAGCCAGCAGCGCGATGGCGATCTCGAACACGTAGAGACCATGCCATTGTCCGATCATCAGGAGATCCGGCGCGATCAGACGCGCGAGCGGTGCGCCGAAGGACAGGTTCGTGAGCGCGAGCGACAGGCCGATATTCAGCTTCTTCGCCGGCGGGAACGCCTCCAGCATGTAGAGAAAGCCGAGCGACGACATGGGCGCGGCGGCGATGCCGCTGAAGAAGCGCACGATCAGCGCCGAATGCAGGTCGTCGACGAAGAGGTGCATCAGCGAGACGAGCACGAAGACGAGAATGCTCAGTTCCGCGAAATTGCGCAGGCCGTATTGAGTGCGGATCTTGATGAGGGCGAGCGACAGGCTGACATTCGGCGCCATGTAGGCGGCGACAAGCCATGTGGCCTCGTTCGTCGTCGCGCCGAGAGCGCCCTGGATCTGGGGCAGATTCGCCGAGATGAGGTTCATCCCTAAGCCCTGCGTGAGGGCGAGGAGCAGGGAAGCGAGCATGTAGCCCGCCGCACGCTGGGGCGGCATGGGAGCGGGTATGGGGGCAGGCGCCGCCGCGGGGGTGGGCGGCGCCTGCCGAGCCAGCGGCTTCGAAGGGGTCTCGACCTCGGAGCCGCCGGCGTCGGGATGCGCTTTGGCGGATGCAGTTGTCATGAGGATGCCGCCGCTCAGCTCATGGCTTCCAGGTTCCGGCTCATGGCGTGCAGGGCACGGATGGCGACCTTCAGATCGTCCTCGGGAATGTCTTTCAGCACGTCGCTGCGGAATTCCTTGACGAGGGCATCGACATAAGCGGCCTGCTCACGCCCGGCGGCGGTGAGCGCGATTTGCTTGGCGCGCCTGTCGCCGTCGACCGGCCGGCGCTCGATCAGGCCCTGCTTCTCCAGGCCGTCGAGGAGGGGCACGAGGGTCGGGCCTTCGATCTCGAGGGCGTCGGCAAGCTCGGTCTGCGTCATGCAATCCTTCTTGCCGAGGAAAATCAGCGCGCGCGCCCGCGCCAGCGTCAGCCCCTCGGCGCGCACGCGGGCATCGAAGGCGGTGCGCATCTTCCGGCTGACCTTCCACAATTCCTCGGAAAATGCCGCTTTGGTGGGATTGGTCATGATCATCCTAGAAGGCATATTATTAGCGTACTAATTATATGCAGGCTTAATATCCGAATCCCAACCCTGCTTCAAGTTTGTCAGGCGCCTCGTCGGGGCAGGGCAGGGTTGCAGGAAATGCCGATCTCAGGGAGATGAAACCCGGCGTTTAAGTTGTTGTTCTCAGGAGCTGAACATCATAGCTTGCCCGCTGGTTTCCTCGTTCAAGGTCGAAGACAAAACATCTTGCCTCCTCCGTCCCGACAATCCGTCGGCGCCGTGCGCCGCGCCTTTGCGCCCTGGTCCAACCCCGAAGCCAAGCCGCTCATCCGGTTCGAGAACGTCACGAAGCGGTTCGGCGACGCCATGGCGGTGGATCATTTGTCCCTCGACATCTTCGAAGGCGAGTTCTTCTGCCTGCTCGGCCCGTCCGGCTGCGGCAAGACCACGCTGATGCGCATGCTCGCGGGCTTCGAGACTCCGAGCGAGGGCACGATCACCTTGGGCAGCCAGAACCTGGCCGGCGTGCCGCCCTATCGGTGGCCGGTGAACATGATGTTCCAGTCCTATGCGCTGTTTCCGCATATGAGCGTCGAGAAGAACATCGCCTTCGGTCTCAAGCAGGACGGCCTGCCGAAAGACCAAATTGCGGATCGCGTCGGCGAGATGCTGCGCCTCGTCCAGCTCGAGAAGCTTGCCCGACGCTATCCGAGCCAGCTCTCCGGCGGCCAGCGGCAGCGCGTGGCGCTTGCCCGCGCGCTGGCCAAGAAGCCGAAGGTGCTGCTCCTCGACGAGCCCCTCGGCGCCCTCGACAAGAAGCTGCGCGAGGAAACCCAGTTCGAGCTGATGGACATCCAGCACGATCTCGGCATGACCTTCGTGGTCGTCACCCACGACCAGGAGGAGGCCATGACCATGGCCGACCGCATCGCGGTGATGGACCAGGGCAGGATCGTGCAGGTGGCGACGCCGGGCGAGATCTACGAGCAGCCCAAGACCCGCTTCATCGCCGAGTTCGTCGGCGACGTGAACATTCTGGATGGCCATGTCCAGAGCCAGGAGAACGGCCTCTGGCATGTGAAGACCCCCTCCGCGGACGCGCCGCTCACCATCGACGATCCGGATGAGGTGCTGCATTCCGGTCAGGCCGTGGCGATTGCGGTGCGGCCGGAGAAGATGGTGATCCAGCGCGATCCGCCGGCGCCCGGCACGAGGAACGTGCTCACCGGCGAGGTCTGGGACATCGGCTATCTCGGCGACTGGACCGTCTACCGGGTCAAGCTCGCCACCGGCGAGATCCTGCGCGTCACCCGCGCCAACGCCTCGCGCTTCGTCGAGAATCCCATCGACTGGGACGAGCAGGTCCATGTCACCTTCGCGCCGGACGCGGCCGTGATCCTGGCGGAATAGCCATGGCGGAGCGCTCCCTCACCCGGCGCCTGATCGCAGGCCTCGTGCCGCTCGTGCCCTATCTCTGGCTCTGCGTGCTCTTCCTCGTGCCGTTCCTGATCGTCCTCAAGATCAGCCTCTCCGACCCGGCCGTCGCCCAGCCGCCCTACAGGCCTGTCTTCGACTGGAGCGACATTTCCGGCTTCTTCGGCGGGCTCGATTTCGAGAATTTCGGACTGCTGGTCGAGGACGATCTCTATTTCCGGGCGACGCTGTCGTCCGTGCGCATCGCCGCCGTCTCGACTCTGCTGCTGCTCCTCGTTGGTTTCCCCATCGCCTATGGCATGGCCCGCGCGCCGGAGCGCTCTCGCTCGCTGCTCGTGGCGCTTATCATCCTGCCGTTCTGGACGAGCTTCCTCATTCGCATCTATGCCTGGATCGCCATCCTCAAGCCGGAGGGGTTGCTGAACCAGGCACTCATCGGCCTCGGCCTGATTTCCACCCCTCTCGACATCCTCAACACCGAGACGGCGGTCTATATCGGCATCGTCTATGCCTACCTGCCCTTTATGGTGCTGCCGCTCTACGCGACGCTGGAGAAGATGGACGACACGTTGCTCGAAGCGGCGCTGGATCTCGGCTCCACGCCATGGCGCTCGTTCTGGACGATCACCGTGCCGCTTGCGATGCCCGGCATCGTGGCAGGCTCGCTCCTATGCTTCATCCCGGCCGTGGGCGAGTTCGTGATCCCCGATCTTTTGGGCGGTTCGGAAACCCTGATGATCGGCCGGCAGCTCTGGAGCGAGTTCTTCTCCAACCGCGACTGGCCGCTCGCCTCCGCGGTCGCGATCCTGCTGCTTATCATCCTCGTCGTGCCCATCGTGATCTATCGCGATGTCGAGGCCCGGCGTGTGGAGGCGCGGCCATGAATCGGCGCCTCAGCCTCTTCAACGTCACCTCGCTCGTGCTCGGCTTCGCATTCCTCTACCTGCCGATCCTGCTGCTGGTGATCTATTCGTTCAACGCTTCGCGGCTCGTCACCGTGTGGGGCGGCTTCTCCACGCAATGGTATGGAGCGCTCTTCCGCAACCAGGCGCTGATGGAGGCGGCCTGGGTGACGCTGCGCATCGCGTTCCTCTCCGCGACGATCGCGACCGTTCTCGGCACGCTCGCGGCGCTCGCGCTCACCCGCTACGGGCGCTTTCCGGGACGCACGCTCTTCACCGGCATGGTCTATGCGCCGATGGTCATGCCCGAGGTCATCACCGGCCTGTCGCTGCTCTTGTTCTTCGTCGCCATCGATCTCGACCGCGGATTCTGGACCATCACGCTGGCGCATACAACGCTCACCATGTGCTTCGTCACGGTGGTGGTGCAGGCGCGGCTCATGACCTTCGACCGCTCGCTGGAAGAGGCTGCGATGGATCTCGGCGCGCCGCCTCTACGCACCTTCTTCACCGTGACGCTGCCGCTGATCGCGCCGTCCATCGTGGCGGGCTTCCTCCTCGCCTTCACCCTGTCCATGGACGATCTGGTGATCGCGAGCTTCAATGCCGGCCCCGGCGCGACGACGCTGCCGATCAAGATCTACAGCCAGGTGCGCTTAGGCCTCTCGCCGGAGGTGAATGCGGCCTCGGCTATCCTGATCGGCATCGTGACGCTCGGGGTGATCGCGGCGACCCTGCTCAGCAAGCGCTCGTTGCTGCGGAATCGCAGCGACGCTCACTGAGCGATGGCCTGCGGGCGTTGGCGGTCGGCGGGAACGCGCTCCGTCGGAAACAGGGCCTTCGCCGCGCCCGACCGCTCGATGAGCGAGCGGACTTGCGGCGTGACGGCGACATTGTCCCAGTCGCCCGTCACGTCGAAGACGAGGGCAGGGGTCTGCGCCACCGGCGCATCGGCCGCCGAAATATCCGCCGTGACGCGCAGGGTGCGGTCCGGCAGCAGAATTTGTCCGCGAAGATCGGCCTGCACGGCAGGGCCCTTGAGCGCGCCTCCGACGATCTCGCCGACACCGTTCTTCACGACGATCTGAGCTTCCGCCTTGTCGAAGGGCGTGCGGCCGCCCTTCCAGTTGAGGGACGCGAGAAGCGGTCGCTTCTCCACGCGGCGCAGGGCGTCCTGGAGGGTGATGCCCACGATCTCGCCCTCGGCCAGCTCGATCGTGGAGCGGCCCTCGGCCTGCCGGATCACGTCCGCCGGGTTCCTTCCCTGGCCCTCGAAGCTGAACTGGCCCTGGGCCCGGCCGGTGATCCATCGCGGCTCGCCCAAGGCGGCGAGGAAGGGAGAGATCTTCACGTTCGCATAGGTGCCCTGGCTCTTGAAGTCGACGAGGCCGTTCTGGGACACCAGCGACAGGCGTCCCTTCAAGGTGCCGTCATAGAAATCCGCGCGCCCGATGGAGGCCTCGATCCGGCCCGGCTGGACCAGCACGCTGGCGGCCATGTCGTCGAGGCTGAGCCGGCCCAGACTGGCGCTCGCCGCCGAGAGCCGCAGGTCGAGATCCATGCCGGTCGCCCGCGCGAGGTCGATGCTCTCCTCGCTCCACGCGCCGGAGGATGTACGGGCCTGGGAGAAGGGTGCGAACAGATCGGAGAGGTTGAGCGTGTCAGCTGCGAGCGTGCCGGTGATGACCGGCCGCTCCGTATCGAAGCGCACGCCCATGGCTCCCTCGAGCTTGTCCGAGCCGAGGGTCAGCGAGACTGCCGGCCAGGACAGGCGGCGGCGGTCCATGGAGAAGTCGCCGTTGACCAAGACCGCCCGAAGGAGCGAACCGAAGGGCAGGTCGAGGCCGCTCCAGCGGGTGAAGTCGCGGACGGAGCCGGCCTTGACGGTGCTCTCGCCGGTGATGCGCGGCGTATCGCCGAGCTGTGCCTCGCCTTCGGCCGTGAGGCGAACCGAGGGGGAGGAGAGGGACAGGGTAAAGGGACTGATCCGGTCGGAAGCGAGAAGGTCCGGGAAGACAGAGGCCTGTTCGAGGACAACCGGCTCGTCCCGCCACTCGGCGGAACCGGTCACGGTCAGGGGCTCGGACGCGTCGGTCCAGCGGATGACGACGTTGAGCTGGTTGAGATTGGCGTTCTTCAGGTCCGTCCATCTTAAGGAGGACTTGTTGATCACGAGGCGCCGGGCATGGGTCTCGCTGGCGCCGTTCCTGACGACCTTGGGCCAGTCGACCGCCTGAATTTTCTGGAGCGAACCGGTGATCCTGGTTTCGCTGAGGTCGAAATCGGACAGCTCGATCCGCCCGAACAGCAGCGGCAGGACGCGCAGCTCGCCACGCAGGGTTCCGCCTTCGGCCTTGAGGGCCTCGTCCGGGAACCGAAGCGTGACGTTCTCGAACTTGACCCGGGGGATGGGGAGAACGGCAAAGGTGCTGCGGCCCCTGACCGTCAGGTCGAGCCCGTATTTGTCCTTCACATGCTGCGTCAGCTCCGCGGAGAGGCCGCCGCCGGGCAGCGTCCAGGGCGAAGCCGCCGTTCCCAGAACGGCCAGCGCAATCAGCGCGATGAGGAAGACAAAGCGGCGGGACATATGATGAATATTGTAAACCTTGGGTCTTGCCCGCAAGCGGGGGTGAGGAGATGTCCTCAGGCAAGACCGAACCGATGAATCGTTTCCATATATCCATACGAAGGGATTGTCTAAATTGAGGCTAGGTTGCAGGGTGGCCGCCTTCCGAACCGGACCCGCCCTGCGACCTAATGGCCGCGGGTTGGTCCGGGACGCTTCGAAGGGCAGGAATCTGCTCACAGGGAGAGGATTTGATGGACAAGGTATACAGCGATGCGCGTTTGGCGCTGGCTGGATCGGTTCGGGATGGGATGACCATCATGGCCGGGGGCTTCGGGCTGTGCGGCATTCCGGAGACGCTGATCGAGGCGATTCGTGATTCGGGGGCGAAGGACCTGACCTTCATCTCCAACAATGCCGGGGTGGACGGCATCGGGCTCGGCCGCCTGCTCGAGACGCGCCAGATCCGCAAGATGATCAGTTCTTACGTCGGCGAGAACAAGCTGTTTGCCCAGCAATACCTCTCCGGCGAGCTCGAGCTCGAGTTCAACCCGCAGGGCACGCTGGCCGAGCGCATCCGCGCCGGCGGCGCCGGCATCCCGGCCTTCTACACCAAGACCGGGGTCGGCACGCTGATTGCCGAGGGCAAGGAGGTGCGCGACTTCAACGGCGAGGCTTATGTCATGGAGACCGGCCTGTTCGCCGACATCTCGATCGTTCACGCCTGGAAGGGCGACACCGAGGGCAACCTCGTCTACCGCAAGACCGCGCGCAACTTCAACCCGATGATGGCGACCGCCTCGCGCCTGACCATCGCCGAGGTCGAGCATCTGGTGGAGGCCGGCTCGATCGACCCGGACTGCATCCACACCCCGGGCATCTTCGTCAAGCGCATGGTGCATGTGCCGAACCCGGTCAAGCATATCGAGCAGCGCACGACCCGCAAGCGCGCCGAGGCCGCGCCCGCCGGCGCAGGGGAGGAAGTCTGATGGCCTGGACCCGTGACCAGATGGCTGCGCGTGCGGCCAGGGAGCTGCGCGACGGCTTCTACGTCAATCTCGGCATCGGCATCCCGACGCTGGTGTCGAACTACATTCCGACGGGCATGCGCGTGCAGCTGCAGTCGGAGAACGGCATGCTCGGCATGGGCCCGTTCCCGCTCGAGGGCGAGGAGGATGCCGACCTGATCAATGCCGGCAAGCAGACGATCACCGAACTGCCGACGACGAGCTATTTCTCCTCGTCCGATTCCTTCGGCATGATCCGCGGCGGCCATATCGACCTGTCGATCTTAGGCGCGATGCAGGTGGCCGAGAACGGCGATCTCGCCAACTGGATGATCCCGGGCAAGATGGTCAAGGGCATGGGCGGGGCGATGGACCTGGTGGCGGGCGTCAAGCGCGTCGTGGTGGTGATGGAGCATGTCGCCAAGGCCAAGGACGGCTCGGAGGATCCGAAGCTGCTTCAAAGCTGCAACCTGCCGCTGACCGGCACCGGGGTGGTCGATCTGGTGATCACGGACCTTGGCGTGTTTGCCATCGACAAGAAGGGCGGCACCGGCATGACCCTGATCGAGCTGGCTGAGGGCGTGAGCGTGGACGAGATCAGGGCCAAGACCCAAGCCGACTTCACGGTCGACCTCAACGGAGGCTAGTCAAACGCGGCCTGACGCAGGGCATCGTTTCTGCAGGCCCCGGGGTATTCCCCGGGGCCTTTGCTTTTCTCGCGTAGGAATCGGTGGAGTTTGGCTCCCGTGGACGTTGTTTGTCTCAGCCCTGGGCCCCGCGCGCCCCGTTACGCTTCACCTCTGCAATGAAGCATGCTCGATCGCACGGGAAAACATAGCCGAAAACACGGGCGCGTTCTGCTCCAGCAGCATGTTGTCGCCGTCGCATCCTTCAGGCCCAACACGCTCGTCGCAGTGAGGTGCATGCGCGAACCATGATCGCGCGAAATACTGCGAGGCCGCCCAGCCGGCACTCGGAAGGAACAGGGATGTCCGACCCGAGAACGAAGAGGGCTTATAGCGTGAAACCGCAGATACGGTGGCCCGCTCGACAAGGGCGCGACGCGTGAGCACCTGATCTTCTTCAGTATCGGTGGAAGGCATCCGCGACTTCTTTAACTTGCGTCTCGCGATCGACATTGCCCTGTAGGCAGTTGTACGGAACCCATTGATATCGGAGCTTGCGCGTCTCAGATTTTTTACAACACGCTCCTTAATGCGGTTATACGGCCGGAAGTACGAGGGATGAGGGCTGCCGAACAATGCCAATAGGAGAACGGGCACGTCTACTCCTTCGAGCTGCCTGGCGAGTTCGAACGCGATGGTACCACCTGCACAGAACCCGGCGATAATAACAGGCTGCTGCGTTGTCTGACGGATCTGGCGTGCGAAGTAGGCTGCGATTTCCTCAACCTTTCGAAGCGGGCTTTCACCGTCGGAAAGGCCGGGGGGCTGCAGGCCGAAAAACGGCTGTTGAACGCCGAGATTTCGAGACAGCGCGTGGTAGCAGAAGACATCACCGTTATGGCCGGGCACTGCAAATATGGGAGTTCCGCCGCGATGTCTCTGAAGCGGAACGACGCTCGTCGGTTCTCTGGAACGCTGCTGCGCCGAGCTGAGCGATTCCAAGAGCTCAGCCTTATGCTGTGCGAGAAGAGCTCTGAGTTCGGGAGTTAAAATTCCGGGTGGAGCCTCGCAGCGCAACCGGTCACCTTCGGCCCAGATCGTAACCTCCTTCTCTCTCAACTGCGCGAGAATGGGGCCAATGCTCATATCTCGATCTCCTCTAGTCCACCCTCTTTCACCGATCGGGAACTGGGGCGCGCCGACAACAAGAGGCTCTCAACAAGTTCACTTTGGCCGGCTATGGTCGGATTTTCGAAGATATCGCGGAGGTTCAGATTCGCCTGAAGCTCATTCCGGATCCTGATGAGGGCTCTCGTGACCAACAGTGAGTAGGCTCCCAATGTGAAGATATCTTCATCCGCCCCGATATTCTCTCTGCGTAGCAGCTCGCCCCAAATACGGCTGAGCACGATTGCCGAATTCGTCATGGTCGGGCTGATTTCGTCCGGAGGCACGCTCGTGCCGGACGCAAGGGCGGCGAGCGCGTCCCGATCCACTTTGCCGTTATTCGTCAATGGAAACCGATCAACGAAAGTGAAGCGCTGCGGAACCATGTGCTCAGGGAGTCGTGACGCGATGAAATCGCGCAGAGATTGGACGGCCGGAGCACTTTCCCGGGCCGTGACATAGGCCGTGAGGAACGAAAGACCATCAGGAGACGTATCGGCAAGGACCATGCACGACTGGACCTCAGGGTGCTCTAGTACGGTTTGCTCGATCTCGCCGAGCTCTACCCTATATCCGCGAATCTTGACCTGGTGATCGATACGTCCGAGGTACAGCAGCGTGTTATCGTCATTCATCTTCACGAGATCGCCTGTCTTGTAGAGCTTCACCCCAGGCCGTGGACTAAAGCGATTGGGGAGGAAGCATTCGGCAGTCAGTTCGGGCCTGTTCAGATATCCCTCGGCAACGCCATCTCCGCCGATATACAACTCGCCAATCTCTCCGCTCGGGACCGAATCCAACGCACCGTCGAGTACATGGAGTTGGGTATTCGAGATCGGCCGTCCTATCGAAACCGATCCATGGCGGGGATCTGACGGTTTCACTTCGTGGACGCAGCAGCCTACGACTGTCTCGGTCGGTCCATATTCGTTGAAGATGTGAGTTTCCGGTGCGAATACTCGCCACTTTTCAAGGATATCGGCTCGCAAGTTTTCTCCGCCGATTACCAGGGCTGTAGTCGAATCCGCGATTTCCGCCTCCTCCAACTCCTGCGTAACCATCTCAAGATGTGCGGGAGTAATCTTGACCAGTGCGTATTGCTTTCTTTGACGCATCGCCTTGATGAGTTCCTGGCCACCCTCACTCTCGGGAAGCAGATCGACAGCGCCTCCGACCAGCAGAGCAGGATACAAGCTGGTGACCGTCAGGTCGAACGCAATGGAGGAATGCACCGGAACGATGCCGCCGCCGCGCACATTGTAAGCGTTTATCGCCCAGGACAAGTAATTGACCAGCCCAGAATGCGTGATCATCGCACCCTTCGGTTTACCGGTCGATCCGGAGGTATACATGACATAGGCAAGCGCGGATGGGGCGATTTGAGCAGCGATGTCTGCCTCATGCATGCTGGCGACGTTGGGCAGATCGCTGTCAAGCAGCACAGTGGTTACGCTGCCTTCGAAGAGACCGGCCTGCGACCGATCGGTCAGAACACAGGATACGCCAGAATCTTCGGCCATGAAACGTAGACGCTCGCGCGGATACGTCGGATCGAGAGGAACATAGGCGGCACCTGCTTTCCAGATGCCGAGGAGGGCCGCAACCAGGTCGGGACACCGCGGGAGACAAACACCGATGAGGTCGGTAGGCCGAACATGAACGAACCGCAGGTGCCGCGCTATGCTATCGGCGCGACTGTTCAGTTCGCCATAGGTCATCGTCTGATCGAGGTAATGAACAGCCACCGCGCTGGGGTCGCGACGCACTTGTTCCTCGAACAGCTCATGAACGCATTTGTTCGGGTAGATCGAGGCCTCTCCTTGGACCACACTCGGGCCCGTTGCCATAGGCGCTTCGGACGTTCGTGTGTGTGCCGAATGCACCTCCACCTGAGCGGCAGGGTCTTGGCTCGCGGCATCCAGTGTTTGTTCATCCATCATGGCGCTTATCCCGCTATAACCATCGTGCCCGCTTGTTAAAGTGTGGAAGCAATGATCTCGTGCATGATTTCATTCGTTCCTCCATAGATGCGCTGGACGCGACTATCGGTCCAAATGCGAGCGATGGCATATTCGAGCATGTAGCCGTAGCCACCGTGCAGCTGAGCGCAGGTATCAACGATCTTCCACTCTGTGTCGGTGAACCAAAGCTTCGCCATTGCTGCGGTCAGGTCGTCGATCTTGCCCATGACGCAGCGTTGGATGCAGTCGTTTAGAAACACGCGGCCGATATGTGTTTCGGTCTTGCACTCTGCGAGCTTGAAGCGTGTGTTCTGAAAATCGATGATGGGTTGTCCGAAAGCGGCACGCTCTTTGACATATCCTGTTGTCAGCGTCAGTGCCCGCTCCGCTGTCGTGAGTGCTTTTGCAGCGATCGTGAGGCGTTCGTAGGGCAACTGCTCCGTCATTTGCACCAGGCCGTGGCCTTCGGAGCGACCTAGCAGGTTGGCTTTCGGGACATGGACGTCGTCGAAGAACAGCTCGCAGGTATCCTGACCCTGCATACCGACCTTCTCGAGCGGAGAACCTACCTTATAACCCGGCAAATCCGCGGTCTCGACGATGATCATGGATATTCCCCGGAATGGGGCAACGTTCGTGTCAGTCTTGGCGGCCAAGCAGATTAAGTTGGCGAGGGTGCCGTTGCTCACGAACGTCTTGGAGCCGTTTATGACGTAATGGTCTCCATCAGGACGGGCGGTTGTTCGTATCGACGGGAGATCCGACCCGGTGCCGGGTTCCGTCATCGCAATGGCTGCAATGAGATTGCCCCGAGCCATGTCCGGCAGCCATCGGCGCTTTTGCTCCTCACTGCCGTAGGAAAGGATATACCGCGCAACGATGCTTTGAACCGAGCAGCCGAAGTGGACTCCAGTGCGCGCAAGCTCTTCGCAAACGATAATTTCATTTGCGAAGTTGCCGCCGCCTCCACCATAATCCATAGGGACATCGGCAAGTAACAGTCCGGCCGAGCCGGCCTTCTTCCAGGCTTCGGCACCGGGTCCTTTCCGTTTCCTCCATTCGTCCTGGACCGGTGCGAATTCCGCTTCTACGAACCGTCGAACGCTGTTCCGGAATATACGAGTCTCGTCTGTTTCCCAAAGCGGCTCGCAAAAAGATGACTCCATTGGCTCAACCTTGTGCGAGGGAAGGACTTGTTTTTCTGCTGAATAGTGCTTGAGCAGTATCGGTCACAATTGCGTGACTTAATATTCCACCGATTTACTGCTTGCGATATTGATCTTTGGCTCTACCACTTCTTAGGTGTGGCGCTAATACATATGGGCGCGTGCGTCAGGGTGACTAAGGTTACTACGAACTACGGCCTGTTATGACTTGAACCCTTTGCACCTGGAGGCGTTTTGCTCGTCCTGTCTGAGGAGGAGCCATGCTAACGGAAGCACAATGGGCCATGCTGGAGCCACTGGTGGAGCAATGCCGTCCCAAGGGCAAGACACCGCCACAGGATCTGCGTCGGACGTTCGAGGCCATTCTCTGGCGCCATGAGAACGGCGCCAAGTGGCGCGCCGTGCCGGCTGAATTGGGGCCGTGGTGGCGCGCCGCTCAGACCTTCATCCGCTGGGCCCGTCTGGGTGTCTGGGAGCGCCTGCTCAACCTGGTACAGAAGTGCGGCATCCAGCTCGGGATGACCTTCCTCGACGGCACCAGCGTGCGCGCGCATCAGAAGGCCGCCGGGGCTCGTCGAAAAGGGGCTCTCAAGCTCAACGAGACCATCGTGAAGCGCTTGGTCGGTCTCGTGGCGGCTATGGCACCAAGGCTTGCGTGATCGCCGACGGGCTCGGACGCGCCATCGCGTTTCGCATTGCACCCGGTCAGGCGCACGAGCTGCCTGACGCCATTCCGCTGCTTCACAGTTTGCCGAGTGTGCCCAGCTGGGTGGTGGCCGATCGCGGTTATTCAAGCCACAGCTTCCGCGAGCACATCTGGAGCATCGGTGCGAAGCCGGCGATCCCGGCTAAGTCCAATGAGGCGCCGGTGGCCTGTCCGGACTGGATCTATAACAACCGCAATGTCGTCGAGCGGCTCTGGGCCAGGCTCAAAGAGTGGCGAGCCGTTGCAACCCGCTACGAGAAGACCGCACGATCCTTCATGGGCGTGCTCTGCCTCGCCGCAGCAATCGACTGGCTCAAGCGCTAACAGGCCGTAGTTTATCTAATGTTCAGCGTGCGATAGGTCGAGGCATCAGGCTTCGCGAGGCAAGTTCTCCATGCGCGTTGCCGCCCGCGGATCGGTGGAACTTGGCTCCTACGGACGTCGTTTGTGTCTGCCATGACGCCACTCGGTCCTGCCACGCTTCATTTGTGTATCGATATGCAGCGACTCTTTTCTACGGAAGGCCCTTGGCCGACCCCGTGGATGGAGCGCGTCCTGCCGGTCGTCGCCGAGATCGCCGAACGGGCTCCAGACCGCACGGTCTTCACGCGCTTCATCCCTCCCTACAGGCCCGAAGACATGCCGGGCACGTGGCGCGGCTATTACGAGCGCTGGCGTGAGGCGACCCGGGAGCGCCTCGATCCCTGCCTCCTGGAGCTGATGCCGCCGCTGCAGCGTCTCGTGCCTCCGGCAACCGTCCTGGACAAGCCGGTCTATTCGGCTTTTGCCGGCCATAAGCTGCGTGATCTCGTCAGCGAGCGCGGCGTCGATACGCTGCTGATCACCGGGTCGGAAACGGATATGTGCGTTCTCGCCACGGTGCTCGGCGCCGTCGATCTCGGGCTACGCGTCGTGATTGTCACCGATGGCGTCTGCAGCTCTTCCGATGAGGGGCACGATTCCCTCCTGACGCTCTATTCGAAGCGCTACCGGCACCAGATCCAAACGATCGAGAGCGAGAGCGTATTCGCGCAATGGCCGGCATGAAGTCGGTCTCGCCGCCGCAGCATCAGAACGGATTGATGTAGTTCACGATGGCCGTCTGGCGCAGCACGACCTTGCGGATGACATGGGCTGGCTTGACGTTTTCGGTGTAGATCGCCGCGAGGCCGGTGCTTCCGGCAGGCAGGCGTTTCGCGATCTCCCGGTCGTCGAGCCTGAAGCGGACGACGAACGGTGCCGACTGGATCTCCGTGGGCGCAACGGCGAGTCCGCCGGGCTGAGTCTGCCCGGTCGCGATGGCCTGCAACACCGCCTCGACACGTCCGGAAAAGACCTCGCCCGGGAAGGTCTTGAACGTGATCTCCACCGGCTGGCCGACTTCGATGTAGCGGGCGTAGATCTGCGCGATCTCCGCCGCGAAGATGGTCTCCGAGGTGTCGATGAAGGCCATCACTGGCGATTGCGCGGTGACCCTCGCGCCCTTTCGCAGGGCGAGGTTGGTGACGTAGCCGTCGGCCGGTGCGCGCACGGTGGTGCGGTCGAGGTTCCATTTGGCGCCTTCGAGCTGCGCCTGCAGCTCCTGAACCTCGGCCTCGCGCTGCTGCACATCGAAGGCACGCCCTGTGTCGCGGCTCTGGAGCTCGGAGAATTGCGACCGGCGCAGCTCGGCGAACTTGAGCTGGGCCTCGATCGTCTTGACCTGTGCCTCGTAGGTGGTCGGATCGATGCGGAACAGCACGTCGCCTTCCTTGACCGGCGTGTTTGCCATAACGGGCACCTCGACGACCTCGCGAGCGACGGAGGGCACGATCTGCACCGAATTGCGCCCCACCACGACGGGCCCCGAAGGCGCACCCCATCCCATGGGGATGAAGAGCCCGACGAGAAGAAGCAACAGCACGATGACCGGGGAGATCTTCCAGAACGTGTTGAACGGGATGAACTTGAGCCAGACGAACAGGGCGAGGAGCGCGATATAGGAATTGAGCAGGACGACGATCATTTCGATGTCTCCCGCCGCTCCGGCACGTCCACATAGGCCCAGATCAGCACCAGCGGCCAGAACACGAAGCCGAAGATCAGTGTCGCCCAGCTTCCGACGGCCACCGCCTCAGCCCAGGGATGCCCGCGTCTGCGCGCGATGCGACCCGGCATCATCCCGAGCGCCACGACGATCGCAACGAGAGTCGCCACGAGGACGAGGAGGACGATCCAGGCGAAGATGTCCAAACCTGACATTCAGTCCTTCCTTTCCCGCTCGCCTCGTTCGGGCCAACGCCTGTATTCATCAACCGCCGACGCGCCTGACCGCAGGTAGCCGATATGATCCGTCGAGGACCGGCGTCTCCGGCCCGTAAAAACGCATCGTCAGGTTGAACGGGCCGGACGGCGCCGGCAGCCAGTTCGAGGTGTCGGCCGGGCGGTCCTTCTGGATCAGGATCGTCAGCGAGCCGTTGGCATTTGTCTTCAGCCCATCAGTCGTGCTGCCGATGCTGTAGCGGCCGAACTCATTCTCTACGAACAGCATGTCGGAGCCGTACATCGCCATGTTCCAGAATACCGAGACGGGTGGCAGCTTGCCGGCTTCGAATTGCAGGACGTACTTCCGTTCTCCCGTGAGGGCCTCGCCTTTGTCGTCGACGGCCGTGTTGGGATAGAGCACCTGGTCTGAGAGCTGGGCGCCCAGCTCGTACTTGATCAGCGCGGCGCGCAGGCCAGGATCGTAGCCGGCCCGCCCTCCGGCAAAAGTGTACTTCCAGCCGTTGGCCGTCTCGCCCGCCGCCTCCCATTTGCGATCGACGATCTGCTCGCCCGCCTTGGCGGCACGGACTAGGCCGCGCCGGGTCGGCTCATCCAAGGTCTGCCACTCGAACCCCTTGCCGACGCTCAGCCCGATCTGGCGGAACGAGGCGACGAGCGCGTCATCAAAGTCGGCTGAGGCCGGAAGCCTTTGGCTCATCGCATGGCCGAGTTCGTCGAAGAAGCGGATCTCCTCCGGAGCCTTGCTGTCGTAGGCCGCCATCAGGGGCCGCTCGGCCGGCGGCTTGTGCGCCAATCCCTCGCGCAGGTAGGCGGAAAGCTGCATCAGGTGGAAACCCTTCTGGGCCTCCACGGCCTTGGGCAGGTCAGCCGCGCCCTTGGCCAGGATGCGAACCGCCGTCACGCCGATCTTAGTGCGCATCCTCACCTCGGTCATGTCGCCAGGCACGGTGCCGGCAAAGTCCGGGCCGGTGATGAGGTAGACGCCCGGTTGCGCCCCCTTGGTGCCGCCGATGTTACGGACGACCTCGTCGAAGCTGTCGCCGATCTGCACGATGTACCAGCGCGGCTCGGCCAGGGCGGGCACGAACACCACGACCGGTTCGGCCGTGAGATCCAGGGTCGCGTAGGCATCGACCGTGACGTTGTTGGGCGTGACGACGAACCTGTCCTTGGCGGTCTTGAGTTCGGGATAGCGACGGAAGTCGTTGATGTAGGCACCGCCCACAGCGACGCTCTTTGGTTCTGTCATGCCGTATTCGCGCAGCGGATAGCCCCATAGGTAGGCTTGCAGACCCACCGCGTAGGCATTCTCCTCGCGGGCCTGATCGGCCGACAGCGCGGTGCCGCTCGGGGCGGTCTGCGCTCGGACGGCTTGCGACAGGAACGGAGCCGCCAGCAGAAGGACTGCTACGAACGGTGCGACGAGCTTTCGCATGACAAGTCCTCAGATCATTGCGCCGCGACCTTCTCGATGTCCGGCAGCGTCCACGTCTTGTCGAACAGCGGCTTTTGGGGGCCGTAGAAGCGGGCGAGCACCTCGAAGCGGCCGCCGGGGTCGGTCGGGACCCAGTTCGATTCCTTGCCGGTCGGTGCCGCCGGTCCGAAGAAGATCTCCGTCGAACCGTCCGCGTTCTTTTGCAGGCCAGGCGTCTGCGACGAGCGGCCGACCCATTTCGCCTCGCGGATGAAGGCATGCGTGTCGCGGTCGTAGACTGTCATCGACCAGTACTGGGTCACCGGCGCGTTCGCCGGCACGGTCAGACGATAGGAGGCCTTGCCCTCCAGCGGCTTGCCGTCCTTGTCCTTGCCGGTCAGCAGATAGTACTGGGATTGCCCCAGATGCTTGGCGCTGAAGAAGGCGAGGGTGTAGGCGGTGCCGCGGGCGTCGACCGGATAGGAATCGGGGATTTTCCAGTCGCCCGTCACGTTGCGGAACATCTCCTCGGTCGACGGGAAGAACCAGTGCTCACCCTGGTGGAAGGGCGGCAGCGTGTCGTACCTCGCCTCGAACCAGGCCTTGGCCTCCCGGATCGCGCCGGTGAGGATCTGCTGCGTCTTCGTGTCGGGAGCGAAGGGCTTTCCGCGCTCGATGCCGACGGTCTTGAGCGGGTCGATCATCGCCTTGTCGCGTTCCAGCCACGGCTCGGCCTGCACCATCCGGTCGAGCGCCTCGAAGAAGCGCAGGTCGTAGGGAATGGTGGAATCGAACACGACATCGCTCGCGTCGAGGAAGACCGTCGGCGGCGGATTGGCCGCCTGCGCGAGCGGGTAGACCTTGATGCGCCTGGCGTAAGTGACGGCCTTGGCGATATCGGCCTCGCTGCCGCTCTTCGGCACCGAGCGTATCAAGGCATAGCCCTGATAGGTGTCGGATGGCATGGCGATGTAACCGGCGGGTATGCTGGTCCGGTCGTAGCCCGGCGGCAGGATCAGGTACTTGCCGCCCCTGCCTTTGTCGACGCCGCCCGGTCCGACATCCTCGATGGCGGCCTGCCAGTAGTTCATGACGCTGCCGTTGAACAGGCCCTCGTCGGCGGGCGGAATCTCCAGCACCACGGGCCCGACATCCTTGGTGTTGAAGAACGGCATCAGATAGATCACGTCGGGGTTGGGCGTCAGCGTCCGGTTCTTCCAGTCGAGCAGGCGCGACCAGTAGAGGACCTGGTTGAAGCCGCCCTTCGTCTTGGTGACCATCTCCTGGTACATGAGATTGTAATTGACCGCCGGCATGCCCCAGATCGCAGCCTCGACCGCGCGCCGTTCGATGGAACGGCGGGCGATGTCGTCGGCGGTCGGTGCTTGGGCATTTGCTGTCACCGTCACAGCAATAAAGCCGAGAGCAGCGAGAACGATGCGCTTCATGCCTCTTCCTCTCAGTGCCGGCCGAAAGGGCAGGAGATGTGTCCTAGCCCTGCGACCTGTTCATTGGGAGTCTAGGCGCAACGAACGAGATGAGTATCAGGTGAAACCCTGAGAGCCGGGCAGGTTTAACCTTTGGGCTCGCGCGGTATATCCCCTATTTCACGGGCTCGCGGAACCCGATGCCGAATCCGGGCTCTCTGTGGTTCGCGGCCGCGCCTCGGCGCTGCGGATGAGCTGGATCACCGGCAGCAACCCGACCAGGACGATGACGAGGGCGGCGAGCGACCCGTCCTCGAACCGGCCCCTCGTGGCATAGGAGTAGACGAGGGTCGAGAGCGTTTCCGTGTTGAGGGGGCGCAGCAGCAGGGTCGCCGGGAGCTCCTTGATGCAGTCCACGAAGATCAGCAGGGCGGCGCTCGCCAGCGCGGGACGCATGAGCGGAATCTGTATTTTCCACACCATCTCCCGTCGCGATGCTCCGAGCGTGCGTGCGGCGTCTTCCAGGCTCGGCGACACACGGTCCAGTCCGGCGGACAGGGAGCCGGTCGCAATCGAGAGAAAGCGGATCACGTAGGCGATGATAATGCCGCCGGCGGCGCCCATGAGCAGGAGGCCGAGGCGCTCGCCCGTAAGATTGCGCCAAAGATTGCCGATGAGATTGTCGATGCCGACCAGTGGGGTCATGAGCCCGAGCGCGAGCACGGTACCGGGAATTGCATAGCCCAAGCTCGCCGCGAAGAGCGCTCCCTTGGTAAGGGAGTTTCTGGACAGGCGGGCGGCCGAGACCAGCACGATGGCGAGGATCAGCACCGCGCAGGTCGCCAGGACCGACAGGCCGACCGTCGTCATCAGATGGGCAAGGAACTCCGCATCCAGCTGCTTGAACAGGCTGCCGCGCAGGGTCTCGCGCACCAGGAAGGCGACCGGCAGGATGAAGCCGAGAACGACCGGCATGGTACAGAGAACCGTCGCGATCCAGGCCCGTGCACCGAGAAGCGGAACGGGGTGCACCGTGCGATGCCGCTTGGGCGAGCCGGCATAGCGCCGGTCCCGCCGCCCGTAGCGCTCGATCAGGATCAGCCCGACGACGAAGGCGAGCATCACGCAGGCGATCTGCGCCGCGCCCGCCAGGCTGCCGCGGTTGAGCCACGTGTTGTAGACCGCCACGGTGAGCGTGCGTACGCCGAGATATTCACTGGCGCCGATGTCGTTGAGCGCTTCAAGCAGCGCCAGCGACACGCCCACGGCCAGGGCAGGGCGGGCGAGGGGCAGCGCAATGATGCGGAACAGCTTGATGCGGCTGGCGCCGAGCGTGCGCGCCACTTCCAGCATGCTTGCGCTCTGCGTCAGGAACATCGCCCGCGCGGCGATGTAGATGTAAGGATAGAGCACGGCAGACATCACGAGGATGCAGCCGGGAAGCGAGCGGATTTCCGGAAACCAGTAATCGCTCCGCGACTTCCAGCCCATGACATCGCGCAGGGCCATCTGCACGAGGCCGGCCGAGTCGAAGACTTCCACGTAGATATAGGCCGTGATGTAGGTCGGCACGGCGAGCGGCAGCGGCAACAGCCACACGAGGATGCCGCGGCCGGGAAAGCGGTGCGCGGTGACGAGCCACGCCGTCGTGATGCCCATGGAGCCCGCGACGATGCCGATGCCGATCAGAAGTGCGAGCGTGTCGCGCGTGCTCGCCGGCAGCACGTTGGCGATGAGGTGCGGCCAGATCTCCGCGTCGCCCTCGGCGGCGATGCCGATCAGCGCGGCGAGGGGCAGGAGGACGAGCAGACCGATCGCGAGCACGGCGGCCGAGAGCCACCGGGGGATGCCTTTTGCCTTTCGCCGGAACGAGAGGCGGAATGCAGTCTGCGTTTCTGCGGTCACGGGCTAATGGAAACGGCGCCACCATCGCCGGCAGCGCCTCTCTTGAAAGGGGGAGAGGCGGCTGGAAGAGCCGCCACTTGTCTTATTGGTCGAAGCCGACCTTGTCGACCAGCTCGCTCGCCTTCTTGCGCAGCTTGGCGATCTCGGCGATCTGCACGTTGTCGGCCTTCAGCTCGCCGAACGAGGCGATGGTCGGGTGAATCTTGATGCCGGCCTCGACCGGATATTCGGAATTGGCGTCGGCGTGGATCCGCTGCGACTCGTCCGAGACCATGTATTCCATGAACTTCATGGCATTGGCCTTGTTGGGCGAGTTCTTCGCCAGCGCAAGGCCGGAGACGTTCACATGGGTGCCGCCGCCTTCGAAGGTCGGCAGGATCACGTTGATCGCCTCGCCCCATTTCTTCTGGTCCGCGTCGGTACCGTTGAGCATGAGCGATACGTAGTAGGTGTTGCCGACGGCGATGTCGCAGACGCCGGCGAGGATGTCCCTGGCCTGCTCGCGGTCGCCGCCCGAAGGCTTCTTGGCGAGGTTGGCCTTCACGCCCTTCAGCCATTCCTCGGCCTTGGCCTCGCCCTTATGGGCGATCATGGCGGCGATCAGGCTGATGTTGTAGAGATGCTGGCCGGAGCGGATGCAGACCTTGCCCTTCCACTTGGGATCGGCGAGTTCTTCATAGGTGATCTTGTCCTGCTTCACGCGCTCCTTGGAGGCGTAGACGACACGGCCGCGAAGGGCGATGCCGAACCAGTGGCCTTCCGGATCGCGATAGACAGCCGGGACGACCTTCTCGAGCGCCTCGGACTTCACGGCCTGAGTCACGCCGTAATCCTTGGCGGCGGCCAGGCGGCCGATATCGACCGTGACGATCACGTCGGCAGGGCTGTTCGCGCCTTCGGTGCGGATGCGCTCCTCGAGGCCGTTGGCGATGAAGATCGTGTTGACCTTGATGCCGGTCTCTTTGGTGAACTCGTCGAGCACGGGCTTGATCAAGCCAGGCTCACGGGCGGTGTAGATGTTCAGCACCTCCTCGGCCGAAGCCGAAGCGCCCGAACCTGCAAGAACACCGAGAACCGCAGTCCCGAAGAGCAGCCCACGTCCAAACGAAAGTTTCACCATTGCGACCTCCTCCAGCAACCGTGTCGGACAGCGATTTGCCCGCCACACTTTGGCTTGCAGGAACCATGATCGGCAGGGAGCGTCAATTAAAAATCAAGTGATTTCAATAACTTATAAGTATTCTAAACTGCGCCCTCTTTATAAAACTTCTAAGCAGAGGCCGCCTTCCTGACCGGTTCGACATCCGGCAGGGCCGCATGCAGACGGGTGATCTCCTTCTCCATCGACTCCATGTTGTGGAAAAGTCGCTCGCTCGTGAGCCGAAGGAAGTAGAAGCCGAATTCGGGATTCTGAAAATAGAGCTGGCGCACCTCGTCATAGGAGATGCTCAGCACTTCGCCTGCCTCCAGGCATTCGAGGGTTTGCGTGCGTGTGTTGGTCGGGGACATGAAGCCCATCTCGCCGACGACCTGGCCCTGAAGCAGCTCGATGTCGATCTCCTTCAGGCGGAAGCGCCCGGCGATCGTGAAGAACATGCAGTTGGCAACGTCGCCCTTGGCGAAGAGAATTTCTCCTGCCGTCGTCTTGCGGCGGGTCATGAAGGGCTTGAGCCATTCCATGGAAAGGTCGCTCTTCGAGGCCTGCTTTACGCGCTTGATCAGGCCGAGCATTTGATACAGGCGCACGCTGTTGATCGGCAGCAGGATCAGATTGGCCACGACGCCCGGGATATTGCCCAGGAAGGTGGAGACGACCAGGGAGCAGATGTTCGCCCCGATCCCGATGCAGCGCAGCGGGATGATCGTCTTCATCGCGCTGCCCGTGATGGCAAGAGCCGCCCCGAACCAGCCGATTGCCTCAACCCATGTCATGAAGATTCACCCGCAGTTTTTCCTTATCGTTACGTCATATAGCATCAGGACAGGAATCCGCGCCAGCTACGCATTGGCGCACTATGAGATGCTCTTAAGGAGAGTGTCCATCCTCATGCTTGGGCGCATCTGGACGTCCACGCACCCACGCGGATTGCCTGTCGGGCATTGTGGGCTTTCGACGCGAGAGAGAGGCCGTCCGTCAGGGGCGCGGCATGGTCGTCCCACTCGGTACGCTCAGGGCCCGACGCCGCGCCGAGGTTGCGTTTCCCTGGTTGGCCGAGGGGCGGCCCGCCGTCGTGCCGGCCAGGGAAGGCGGGGGCGGAACGGGATCGCGCGGCAGAACGCCGACAGGTGCGGTGGAGGCGACGCAGCCGCTCAGCACGAGGCCGGCAAGAAGAATAGCGGGAAACGTTACGGAAGGGCGCATGGTTTTACTCCACAGGAATCGCCGGAAAAGCTAGACTATAGAGAAGGGAAGTCGAGTCTCTCACCGATCTCATGAAAGTTGGATGGCGAGGCCTCCTCGGGACTGGGGCGGAGCCTATTTAGGACAGAAGCGTTCCGAGAGGAGCTGCTGGAGGACGTGTTCCGTGAAAATTGCAGGAGTTCTGCTGGCCATATGCGTTTGCGCAGGCCCGGCCATGGCCAAATGCCAGGACGCGCCGGCACCGGGGGTCGACTGGTCGGGGTGCTCCAAGGCGCGCCTCATGCTGACGAACGAGGACCTGACCGGCATCGTCGTCCAGCGCTCGCTTCTCACTTTGAGCGACTTCGCCGCTTCGCGAATGGCCGGAGCCAAATTGAGCGAGACGGAAGTCAGCCGCACCCGGTTCGAAGGGGCCGATCTCTCGCGGTCGGATTTCACCAAGGCGCTCGGCTGGCGGGCCAATTTCGCGCAGGCCAATCTAACCGGCGCCAACTTCAGCGCCGCGGATATGAACCGTTCGAACTTCGCTCAGGTCAAAGCGGCGGGTTCCAATTTCAGCAAAGCCGAGTTGAACCGCTCCGACTTCAGCGGCGCCGATCTCACCGGCGCCAACATGTCAAAGGCGGAGGTGGCGCGGGTCCTGTTCCAGAACGCGCGGGTGACCGGTGTCGACTTCAGCTATTCCAATCTCTCGCGATCGCGGCTCGAAGGGCGGGATCTGAAGGGAGCGAACCTGACGGGGGCCTACTTCTACTTGACGCAGCTCGGCGGTGCGGACCTGTCCGGTGTGAGCGGGTTGAGCCAGGCCCAGATCGATATCGCCTGCGGCACGGAGCAGACCAAGCTTCCCGCCGGGCTCAACGCGCCCAAAGGCTGGCCCTGTAAGGAGGAAGAGGACTGAACGGCTGCGGATGCGTTGAAACCAAGCCGCAGCGTGGCCGTTGGAATCGTTGAAGCGTCCCGGAGAGGGGAAAGGCTTAAGGCACCGTTCTCACGGGACGCCGTTTCTTTGAAGGAGTGCGCTCGTTTTGACCACGCTCAAGGAATTCGAGGATGCCCTGCGCGAGCAGGGAATGCACATGGCTCTCGCGATCCTGCAGAAGCTTCGGGAGCGGGACCGAACCACAAGGACGATCGCCCCCGCCCGCCGTATCGCCGGCAGAAAAATGACTCCCGAACTGGCCAGGCAGATCCTGGACCTCCACGCCACGACGGAGATGACCCAGCAGGAGATTGCATTCCAGCTGAGCGTCAATCAGGGGCGGGTCAACGAGGTCATCAAGCGCGGGAAGTGGCTCGACGACAATCCTGCAGCGCCGGAGGCGGTCGCGCGGGACAAGGCGAAGGCGCGGATGTCTCACCCTGCCACTGCAAGGCACTCCGACAAGCGAGAGACGAAAGCCGTCTCGTCATCCGATAGAAAGCGGCAGGGCGGGAAGGGAAGCCAACAGGCGCAGCTGCTTCTGGGCGATCTCTGACCGCAGCGCCGGGGTCCGACCATTCCCAGAAAAAACCCCGCCCAGAGGGCAGGGTTGAGTGATCTCCTCGCCTTCGGTTGTCAAGCCGAAAACATGAATATTAGGGCATGCCTTCCAAGTAATGTCAAATTGCTTTAAATAAAATTTTAAGAGAATTATTTCTATTTGCTTTGACAAAATTCTCTTATCCTAAAGTGGTACTACTTTTCCGCCTCTTGAGTATCGCGTGACTTAATGAGTGTTGCTGCTTTGCCATAGCATTCCTCTGCGGAAGAAGCGTAAGTTTTCACCGTGAGTCCTCACACTAAGGGGTTACGGTTATGAGAAAGTGCGTAATTAGCCTCCTAGCAGGGGTTGCAGGCGTCACGCTTGCTGCAGCCGCTGCCTCAGCGGCGGATCTTCCCAGTCAGGCCCCGCCTCCGGCACCGATCATTGCGGCTCCGATCTTCACCTGGACGGGCTTCTATGCTGGTGTCAACGCCGGCTGGGGCTGGCGCGACAGCAACCGGCAGACCGTCATTCTCGACGGTGCGGTGCCGGGCACGCTGTTCTTCCCCGACAACGGTGACGGCGGTTTCACCGGCGGCGGTCAGATCGGCTACAACTACCAGATCGGCTCCTTCGTGATCGGTGTTGAGACCGACATCCAATGGGCCGACACCAATCAGGACGAGACGGTTGCGTTCATTCCGCTCGGCACGCCCGGCACATTCGTGCCCGGCACCTTCGACAACAACCTGTCGGATTGGTTCGGCACATTGCGCGCCCGCGCCGGTGTCGCCTTTGATCGCGTACTGATCTACGCCACCGGCGGTCTGGCTTATACGGACAACAACACCGGCTGGGTGGCCGGTGGTGGCGTCGAATGGGCTCTGCCGGTGAACTGGTTCGGCTCCTCGGCGGTGACCTTCGGCCTCGAGGGTCTGTGGATCAGCGTCGACAGCGACGACGACAACCTCTTCAACGGCACTGTCGGCACCTTCACGCCGGTTGGTGGCGACCCCATCGCACTGATTGCGCCGGCGACGCAGAACAACGAGAACGAATTCTTCGTCGCTCGGGCCAAGCTGAACTTCAAGTTCGGCACCTACTGAGCCCACACAACATAGCACTCGAGAAGGCCCGGAGCGATCCGGGCCTTTTTCATTGGCCCGATGCGTGGCCATGCTTGCGACCGGTCGGACCAAAATGGGAAAGGCCGCGACCGTCCTCCGAGAGGATCTTTGGTCGCGGCCCCCGGCCCGTGCTTGCCCCCACGGGAAGCTCAGCCAGACTTCGAAAACGTGACCTCAATGAGGCGCAGGCTTGGCTGTAGTATTTTTTGAAAAATCTTCGGAACCTACTTTGCCCGTCGACGTTTATAGGCATCTCCGGTCTTTTTGCCCCTACGGCCGGACACCTTTGAGCACCCAAACGGGTGCTCTTTCTTTTTGGACTTATTACCGTTTTTCCGGTTTCTTTCGAATCGTTCACAAGCTTGAGCATATGAACAGCGAGTCCGGCGTTCAACCCATTGAAGCTTGGCCGTTTTTTGCATTACTGCAAAGCTGGATTGCCGAAATAACAGAACGGATCAATCGTATCGGCGCTCATCCGCAATGACCTTGCCGTCATTGGGCAGGCTGCCAGGAGACGAGAAAGTAACCTCACCTTTCAGCTTGGCGATGCCGTGAAGCGTGGTACCGACCGCGGATGCAAGCGCTTCGCTCGGCACCGCGGTTTCCGCGTTCAGCGTCATCACATCCGTCTCGCCCTCGCGGGTGACGACAAGGCGCAGGCGGCCGAGTTCGGGGTGGCGCCGGCCGATCTCCGCCACCTGCTCCGGCCGGACGAACATTCCCTTGACCTTCGTGGCCTGGTCCGCACGTCCCATCCAGCCCTTGATGCGCATATTGGTGCGGCCGCAAGGGCTCCCTCCCGCCATCGCGGCCGTCAGGTCGCCGAGGGCGAAGCGGATGAAGGGATGATGCGGATCGAGCGTCGTCACGACGATTTCTCCGACCTCGCCCTCCGAAACCGGATCGCCCGTGCCGGGTCGCACGATCTCGAGAATGATGTCCTCGTTGACGACGAGACCCTCGCGGGCTGCGCTCTCATAGGCGATGAAGCCTAGATCCGCCGTGGCATAGGCCTGATAGGCCTCGATGCCTTTTGCGGAGAACTCCTCCTGCAGCGATTTCGGAAAAGCCGCTCCGGACACGAGCGCCCGCCTGATCGAGGACAGGTCCCGTCCTGCTGCAGCGGCACCGTCGAGGAGGATCTTGAGAAAGTCCGGCGTGCCGCAATAGGCGGCCGGACGATAGGCCTCGATCAGTTCGAATTGCTGCTCCGTGTTGCCGGGGCCAGCCGGAATGACCGCGCACCCGAGAGCGCGCGCGCCGGAATCCATGATGAAACCGCCCGGCGTCAGATGATAGCTGAAGGTGTTGAGCACCACATCGCCCTTGCGGAAGCCGGCAGCGTAGAGGCCGCGCGCGGAACGCCAGGGATCGGGGAGGGAGGTCTCAGGCTCGAAGATCGGACCGGGCGAGGTGAAGAGACGGCCGAACGAGCCCGGCGCACCGGAGACGAAGCCTCCGAAGGGCAGGGCAGCCTTCTGCAGGCCCGGCAATTCCGCCTTGCGCAGCACGGGCAGCTTCGCGAGTGCTTCGCGGCTCGTGACGCCGGCGAGATCGATCCCCATCAACCGCTCGGCATAGACAGGCGCCTTGGCGGCCTGTCTCAGGATGTCCGGTAGGCGCGCGAACAGAGCGGCTTCGCGCTCGGAAGGGTCGCGGGTTTCGAGATCGTCGTAGTGATCTGCCAAGAGCCTGCCCTCATTGAAAGGTTGTCTGCTTCAAGCCTGCCGTCAGGTCCGGATATGGCCCGACGACAGGCGAAAGATGGCGTGCCTCTGCCGTGCGGCAAGAGAATCAGGCAGTGGCTGTATGCGTGCTCGAAAGGGATCCCTGCAGCGGGTCGGGTCCGAACCGGTTCGGACCCACGGTTCCGCGCTGGCAGAAGAACACGATCAGAACGATGATGCCGATCGCCGGGATGAGGCTGATCAGGAGCCACCAGCCGGACTTGTCCGTGTCGTGCAGGCGCCGCACGCCGGCAGCGATGCTGGGAAGGAGAAGAACCAAAGTGGCGATCACGTAAAGGACCGCCATGTCACCGAAAATCGTCGCGTCGAGAACGCTCGCCACGATGTTGACGACAGCCGTGAACAGAAAGAAGTACCAGTACTCGGAGCGCTGCGCGCGCCCCGAGAACGTCGCGTATTTATTGAGACAGGTTTTGATCGCTTGTCCGAAGTCCATTGATTGCCCCCAGGAAGAAACTGCGTGAGTCGTCGAGCACTCACGGGTTTCGACGGTAGGAATAGTTATCACATAGCGTCAAGTAGGGTCCGGCCGCGCCGCACCCTCACGCCAGCCAGCGCTTGCGGCGCTTGTAGCTCTTCACGGCACGGAACGACTTGCGGTCGCCCTCCGACACGCCGAGGTAGAATTCCTTCACGTCCTCGTTCTCGCGCAGCATCTGGGCGGGACCGTCCATCACCACGCGGCCGGTCTCCAGAATGTAGCCGTAGGTGGCGTATTTCAGCGCCATGTTGGTGTTCTGCTCCGCGAGCAGGAAGGACACGCCCTCCGTCGCGTTGAGCTTGTGCACGATCTCGAAGATCTCCTCCACGATCTGCGGCGCCAGCCCCATGGACGGCTCGTCCAGCAGGATCATCGAGGGCTTGGACATCATCGCGCGGCCGATGGCGCACATCTGCTGCTCGCCGCCGGAGGTGTAGCCGGCCATCGAGGTCCGCCGCTGCTTGAGGCGCGGGAAGTAGTCGTAGATCGCCTCGACGTCCCGGCGGATGGCGGCATTGCCGTCGCGGCGCGTGAAGGCGCCCGTGAGCAGGTTCTCCTCGATGGTGAGATGGCCGAAGCAGTGCCGGCCCTCCAGCACCTGGATGCAGCCGCGCCGCACGAGCTCGTTGGGCGAGAGCTTGTCGACGCGCTCGCCGTTGAATTCGATCGATCCCTTCGTGACCTCGCCACGCTCGGCATGGAGCAGGTTGGAGATCGCTTTCAGGGTGGTCGTCTTGCCGGCGCCGTTCGCGCCGAGCAGGGCGACGATGCCACCCTTAGGCACATGGAGCGACACGCCCTTCAGCACGAGGATCACGTGGTCGTAGACGACCTCGATGTTGTTGACCGTGAGGACGGTTTCGGCGGCTGAGACAGGTTGAGCGGCGGCGGTCATATGGATCTCCCAGCCCTCTCCCCTTCGTGGGAGAGGGTGGCGAACGAACGTGAGCCGGGAGAGGGGAAGTCACCGAACGAGCTCGGCCCCTCTCCCGACCTGCTTTGCAGGTCACCCTCTCCCGCTAAAGGAGAGAGGGTTAATGGCGTTCCGGTCAGCTCGCCTTGTCGCAGGTCTCGGTCCGCTTAGGCCAGCCGGCATTCTTCTCGGCGTAGTCCTTCGCGGCTGCATCGAGCTGACCTTTCACGCGGTCGGTCATCGGCTCGATGGGGTTCGAGATCTTCACCCATTTCGTGCCGTCCCATTCCTGCATGAAGGCGGCGCGGTGGCCGTTGTGATCGGCGCAGGAGAGAGCCAGCTGATCGGTGAAGCCCTCGAGCCCGAGCTCCTTCAGGCGCGCCGGATCGAGCTTGATGTTCTCCATGCCGCGGCGCACATCCTCGCCGGTCACGGCCTTCTTGCCCGTGAGCTTCTGAGCCTGGGCAATTCCTTCCGCGATCAGCAGCGAGTTGTAGATGCCGCGGTTGTAGAGAAGCTCGCCCACCTTGTCCTTGGGAGCCTTCGACAGTCCCTTGTCGACCACGTGCTTCTGGATGTCCTGGATGGCGGGGAAGTTGGCGCCCACCGAATGCCAGTTGAGCATCTTGAAGCCCTTGGCGCCGGCGCCGCCGCTCCGCGCGTCGTCCTCGCCCGGCCACCAGACCGAGTAGAACTTATCCATGGGATAGCCCGAGCGCACGGCTTCCTTCACCGCAGCGCCGTTCATGGAGCCCCAGCCCCACATGACCATATAGTCGGGCCGGTCGCGGCGGGCGCTGAGCCACTGCGAGGACTGGTTCTGCATATCCTGGGCGGCGACCGGATAGAGCGCCACCTCGAAGCCGAGCTCCTTCGCCGTTTCCTGGAGCAGCGGGATCGGTTCCTTGCCGAAGCTGGCATCGAGATGCAGGAAGCCGATCTTCTTGCCCTTCAGCTTGTCGAGGCCGCCTTCCTTCTCGCCGATATACTTGATGATCATCGACATGCCGTCCCAATAGGTGGCCGGCGGGTTGAAGACCCAGGGGAAGATGTCGCCGCGGGCGGAGGCCGAGAGGCCGTAGGCCATGGACAGGATCGGGATCTTGTCGACGGAGGCGCGCGGGATCAGCGGCAGGGTGATGCCGGTCGACCACGGATTGACCACGACCGGGTTCTTGCCCTTAACGGCTTCATAGCATTCGACGCCTTTCTTGGTGTCGTAGCCGGTCTCGCATTCCTCAAGCACGAGCTTCACGCCGCCGATGCCGCCGTCGCGCTCGTTCAGCATGCGCAGGTAGTCGTGCATGCCGTCGGCGATGGGCGTACCGGACCCGGCGAAGGGGCCGGTGCGGTAGGTGAAGAGGGGAATATAGACCGAGTCCTGCGCGAAGGCAGGAAGGGCAATGCCCGCGAGCATCGTCGCGGCGGCTAATCCAAGACCTAATTTGCGAAACGACATGTTTGCGTTTCCTCCCGTTGCTTCGGCCGAAGCCGAATTCTTGTTTCGTGTCTCGTCTCCTTTTGGCCCGCCGTTAGTAGGGGAACGGCCAGACCAGGAGCTTCTGCTTGCCGATCTGCCAGAGCCGCGCGAGGCCGTGCGGTTCGACGATCAGGAAAAAGATGATGAGCGCACCGACGATCATGAAGCGGAGGTGCTCGATGACGTCGGCGGCGATCGAAATGCCGAAGGGCTCGAAGATGGCGGGCAGCACGATGCCGAGCACGATCGGCAGGATGAAGATGAGCGCGGCGCCGAAGAACGAGCCGATGAGGCTGCCCAGACCTCCGATGATCACCATGAACAGGATGAAGAAGGACTGGTTGATGTTGAACACGTCGTATTCCGCGCCGCCATACCAGAGAAAGACGAGGAGCGCGCCGGCGACGCCGCAGTAATAAGACGAGACCGCGAAGGCCAGGAGCTTCGTCTGGAGCGGGCGGATGCCCATGAGCTCGGCTGCAAGATCCATGTCGCGGATCGCGATCCACATGCGCCCGATGCGGCCATGGACCAGGTTCGAGGCGATCCAGGTGAGCGCGATCACGATGGTGAGCACCACGAGATAGCGCGTCTGCGGCGTGGCGTTCGGACCCATGATCGGGATGCCGAAGAGCGTGCGAAGCGGCGCATCGAGGGCGCCGGAGACGTTGTAGTTCACCAGCCACGGGATGCGGATGAAGCACCATTGCAGGAAGAACTGTGCCGCGAGCGTCGCAACCGCGAGGTAGAAGCCTTTGATGCGCAGCGACGGCAGGCCAAACAGGGCGCCGATGGCGGCGGAAAAGAAGCCCGACACGAAAATCCAGACGATGACGTTCACGCCCGGGAACGCCGTCATCAGCTTGTAGCAGGCATAGGCTCCGACGCCCATGAAGGCGCCGGTTCCCAGCGAGAGAAGGCCCGTATAGCCCGTGAGGATATTGAGGCCGATGGAGGCGAGCGAGAAGATCAGGAACGGGATCATCACCGCCTGCAGCAGGAAGCTGTTGCCGAGGAAGGCGAGGGCATAGGCGGCGAGGATGATGAGGGCGAGCCCGGTCCGGTCCTCGCGCAGCGGGAAGATCGCGCTGTCAGCGACGTAGTTGGTCTTGAACTGGCCGGCCTCGCGGTAGAGCACTGAAAAGGTCTCCTAAATCCGTTCGATGATCTTTTCGCCGAACAGACCCTGCGGCCTGTAGAGCAGGAAGAGGAGGGCGATCACATAGGCGAGCCAGGTCTCGACACCGCCGCCCACGAGCGGGCCCCAGTAGAACTCGCCGACCTTCTCGCCGATTCCGATGATGAGCCCGCCGATGATGGCGCCGGGAATCGAGGTGAAGCCTCCGAGGATGAGGACCGGCAGCGCCTTCAGGGCGATGATCTGGAGCGAAAAGGACACGCCCGAGCGCGCGCCCCACATGATGCCGGCCACCAGCGCCACGATGCCGGCGGCAAACCACACGATTACCCAGATCTGGTTGAGCGAGATGCCCACTGAAAGCGCCGCCTTGTGGCTGTCTGCCACGGCGCGGAGCGCGCGGCCGATGCGCGTCTTCGAGAAGAACACCGCCAGCAGGCCGATCATGATCGACGCGATGACGGCGGCAGCGATGTCGAGATGCTGGAAGCGGATCGAGCCGCCGAAGGCGTCGATCTCCGTGGTGCCCTGAGGCAGGAAGAGCTGGTCCGTGATCATCTCGCGTGGGCTGCCGCCGAAGATCAGCTCGCCGAAGCCGATGAGAAAATACGTCAGCCCGAAGGTCGCCATGAAGAGGATGATGTCGGGCTGGTTGACGAGGGGGCGCAGCACCACGCGCTCCACCACCACGGCCAGCGCGAGCATCGCGAGAACGGCGAGAGCGAGCGCGAGGAAGGCCGGCACGCCCTTCTCGTAGAGTCCCACCAGGATCAGGGCCGAGAACACGACCATGATCCCTTGCGCGAAATTGAACACGCCGGAGGCTTTGAAGATCAGGACGAAGCCGAGCGCGATCAGCGCGTAGAGCACACCGGAAACGAGGCCTTCCCAGAGGGTCTGGATCAGCAGATCCGGCGCTTCGACCATGAAGACGAAGGGTTCGATGAAGACCTTGAAGAACATGTCCATCATCGCGCCCTCAATGCGCCACGCCGAGATAGGCATCGATCACGCGCTGGTCGCCCTTGACCACGGCGGGCGTGCCGTCGGCGATCTTGCGGCCGTATTCGAGCACCACGACCCGGTCGGAAAGATCCATCACCACACCCATGTCGTGCTCGATGAGGGCGATGGTGGTGCCGTATTGCTGGTTCACCTCGAGGATGAAGCGCGACATGTCTTCCTTTTCCTCGAGGTTCATGCCGGCCATGGGCTCGTCGAGCAGCAGAAGCTCCGGCTCCATGGCAAGCGCGCGCCCGAGTTCGACCCGCTTCTGCAGGCCGTAGGGAAGCCTCCCCACGGGGGTCTTCCGGATGTGCTGGATCTCGAGGAAGTCGATGATCTCCTCGACGAAGCGGCGGTGCTCGACCTCCTCCTTCATGGCCGGGCCGTGGCGGAGGAGCTGCCAGAAGAAGTTCGAATGCATCTTGATCGAGCGGCCCGCCATGATGTTGTCCAGCGTCGACATGCTCTTGAACAAAGCGACGTTCTGGAACGTGCGGGCGATGCCGCCGCGCGCCGCCTCGTGGGGGCGCATCTTCGGGCGCTTGACGCCCTTGAAGATGATGCGCCCTTCGGTCGGGTAGTAGAAGCCGTTGATGCAGTTGAGCATCGAGGTCTTGCCGGCGCCGTTCGGCCCGATGATGGCGCGGATCTCGCTCTTGCGGATGTCGAAGGACACGTCGGTCAGCGCCTTCACGCCGCCGAAGCCCAGCGACACGTTGTCGACCGCGAGCAGCACGTCGCCCTTGGCGAGCACGGGATTGTCCGGCGCTCTCATTCAGCAGCCTCCAGAACATGTCCGGATGCTGCTGCCGGATGAACCTTCATGTCCCTGATCTTCACCCGCGCGGAGATCACGCCCTTGCGCCCGTCCTCGAAGGTGACTTCGGTCGATATGTCGGCCTCCGTCGAGCCGTCGTAGAGAGCCTGGATGAGCGGCGCGTAGCGCTCTGCGATGAAGCCGCGGCGCACCTTCTGCGTACGCGTGAGCTCGCCATCGTCCGCATCGAGTTCCTTGTGCAGGATCAGGAAGCGCTTGATCTGCGCGCCGCCCATGCGCGGCTCTGAGGCGAGCGAACGGTTCACCTCGTCCACATGCTTCTCGATCATGTCGTAGACGAGCGGATGGCCTGCCAGTTCCTGATAAGAGGCATAGGTGACGCCGTTCCGCTCGGCCCAGTTGCTCACCGCCACGAGGTCGATGTTGATGAAGGCGGCGACATGGTCGCGCCCGTCGCCGAAGCACACCGCTTCCTTGATGTTGGGATAGAATTTCAGCTTGTTCTCGACATATTTCGGCGGGAACAGCGCGCCGTCGCGCATCTTGCCCACGTCTTTTGCCCGGTCGATGATCTTGAGATGGCCGCTGGCGTCGAAGAACCCGGCGTCGCCCGAACGCACAAAGCCGTCCGGCGTCTTCGTCTCGGCCGTCTTTTCGTCATCCTTGTAATAGCCCACGAACACGCCCGGCGAGCGGTAGAGAACCTCGCCGTTATCGGCGATGCGGATCTCGACCTGCGGGGCAGGGCGGCCCACGGTGTCGGCGCGGATCTCGCCGTTGGGCTGCATGGTGATATAGACGGATGCTTCCGTCTGTCCGTAGAGCTGCTTCAGATTCACGCCGATGGAGCGATAGAAGCGGAAGATCTCCGGGCCGATGGCCTCTCCCGCCGTGTAGCCGACCTTGACCCTCGTCATGCCGAAGCGGTTGCGCAGCGGCGCATAGACGAGCACGTTGCCGATCTGCCAGAGGAGGCGGTCCCACAGGCCGACATTCGGTTCCTTGTTCAGGATCTTCTCGCCAACCTTGTTGGCGTGATTGATGAAGGTTTGGAACATACGCCTTTTCAGCGTGCCGGCATCCTCGATGCGCACCATGGTCAGCGTCAGCATGCTCTCGAAGATGCGCGGCGGCGCGAAGACGTAAGTCGCTCCGATCTCGCGCCGATCCTCCGCGACGGTTTCCGGGCTCTCCGGACAGTTCACGCATAGCCCGGCGAGAAAGGCCTGCGCATAGGAGAAGATATGATCGCCGACCCAGGCGATCGGCAGATAGGCCATGATCTCGTCGGTTTCGTCGAGCTTGTCGAAATCGCAGCCGATTTCCGCAGCCGCGATCACCGCATCCGAGGTCAGCATCACGCCCTTCGGGCGTCCGGTCGTGCCGGATGTGTAGAGGATGATGGCGAGATCCGAACCCTTGCCGTCCTGCAGGGCGCGCTCGATGTCTTCAGCCTCCTGCGGCTCCGCGAGACGTGCGCGTCCTTCCTCGACGATGGACTGGATGGAGTGAAGACGGCTGTGGTCGTAATCCCGCAGGCCCTTCTGCTCGTCGTAGAGCACATGCTCAAGCTGCGGCAGCTGCTCGGAGACGGAGAGGATCTTGTCGACCTGCTCCTGGTTCTGCACCGCCGCGTGGGTCACTTCGGCATGGGCCAATACATAGGCCATCTCCTCCGCGACCGAGTCCGCATAGACCGGGATCGGGATCGCGCCGATCCATTGGGCAGCGGCGATGGTCCAGTAGAGATAGGGACGGTTGTAGCCGACGATTGCGATCTTGCCGCCACGCTTCAACCCGATCGCTTGCAGCCCGCTCGCATAGGCGCGGACGATCTCATGCACCTCGCCCCAGGTCCAGGATTGCCAGATGCCGAGGTCCTTGTGCCGAAACGCAGTGCGGTTCGGTCGGGTACGCGCGTTGCGCACCAGGAGCTTGGGAAATGTGTCCGCGCGCGCATCCGCAGCCGTCGTCAACGGCATCCCTCCCTGACACCCGCGCATCGTGACCGCGCGGTCTGGCTCCGTTCCCTCAAACGCATGGTCGAATGCCACTGCGTTCCTGCCGAGCCGATCCGGCAGCGCCCTTATCCGGGCTTCGTTGGGAGGTATTCTGTCGTGCCGGTCAGGGGACGGCAAGGTGCCGCCACCCGATACCATGGGCTAATAGGCTGCAGGGGAAGGAACGAGGCGAATCCTACGGCACCGCCGTATGAGCCGCCGGCTCGATCTGGTCGGGTTTGACGATATGCTCGATGCCGACTGTGTTCTTGATGCGATAGGCGGGAGTGTCGTCGTCTTCGGAGACGACGAGACAGACGATGCAATAGGTGCGGTAGTCCCCATCGCTCGCGGCAGATCGCGCGATCCGGACGAGCTGCCCGATATGGAATGCCTCTTTCACCGGCTCCTCCAAGACCCTGGGATGCGATGAACAGGAGCCCGAAGGGCAGCAGGCCAATCAGGAATACCGCCTGCCGTCCGTCAAGCTTGATCGTTCTCCCCGACCCCTTACGGGTTGCGGCTCGGATGAAGAAGTATGCCTGAGGCGAAACGATGGCATTCATCGTTTCTTCCCGGCACGACGGCACAATGTCGCTTCTCGATCCGAGGATGGTGGTAGGAAAATACGAACCGGACCGGGACGCATTAACATGCGATAACCCCTGGCGCGATTACCCGGGCGCGATGACGTGGAAGAAACTGCCGGTGACGTGCCCCCTGCGATGGCCGGTAGCGCCCAGACCATTGCCTTCCGCATCCGCGATCGTGGCAAAGGCGGCCCCCGGCGACGTGTCGCTGTCGACGACCGAGGCATAGTGGAATTCATGGCCGACGAGACATTGTCCGGCCGTCCCCAATACGCCGTCCGCGACGAGGCGGGCGACCCGGTAGCCGAGATGCATCTTGCGCTTCGCATAGCTGGTCTCGACCGGCAGAAGGTCCGCCATGGCATGCACGACGCCGTTTCCGTCCTCGAGGGAGCGGCCAAGCACCATGTAGCCGCCGCATTCGCCATGAACCGGCTTGGCTTCGGCAAAGCTTCTCATCCCGCCGAGAAAGCGTTGCGCAGCAGCGATGGGGCCGGCGTGCAGTTCCGGATAGCCGCCCGGCAGCCAGCACACGTCGCAATCGGCTGGCGGAGGCTCGTCGGCCAGGGGAGAGAAAGGAACGATCTCCGCGCCCGCCGCGCGCCAGCCGGCGAGCACATGCGGATAGACGAAGGAAAAGGCGCGGTCGGCGGCCAGCGCGATGCGCTGACCCGGCGGCGGCAAGGGTATGGCCCCTTCGGCCGGATCGAGCCGCGTGGGGCGGGCGAGAGCCGTGAGCCGGTCGAGATCGACCGCGCTTTCCACCGCATCGGCGAGGCGCTCCAGCCTTGCGTCAAGCTCCTCGGTCTCGCTGGCCTGGACGAGCCCGAGATGGCGCTCGGGCAGGGCGAGGTCGGTATTGCGCATAAGCGCGCCGAGCACCGGCAGCCCGATGCGGGCCATGCCGTCCTCGACCAGCCTGCGATGGCGCTCGCTCGCGACCTTGTTCAGCACCACGCCGGCGACGGTAATGCGCGGATCGTACCGGGCGCAGCCGAGCGCGACGGCGGCGGCCGACTGCGCGTGTCCGGACACGTCGAGCACGAGTACCACCGGCCAGCCGGACAGGGCGGCGATGTCGGCGCTGGCTCCCGTGCGGCCAATCTCCTGGCGGATGCCGTCGAAGAGGCCCATGGAGCCTTCGGCGATGACGAGATCGGCCTCCTTGGCAGCCCCGGAGACGATGGCGCCGAGGAGGGACCTGGTCATGGCGAAGCTGTCGAGGTTGAAGCTCGGAGCGCCGGTCGCGGCCGCGTGGAAGGCGGAGTCGATGTAATCCGGGCCGCATTTCATGCCGCGCACCCGCACTCCGCGGCGGGCGAGCGCCCGCTGCAGCCCGAGCACGATGGTCGTCTTGCCCGATCCGGATCGGGGAGCAGCGATGAGGAGACCGGGGCCGAGGCTCACTGGGCCGCCTCGCTGCCGAACTCGAGCAGATGGTTGGCGATAGCCGAGCGGAAGGCCGCGATGGCGCCGATGGCGACCACGGCGGGGGAGCGGATGAGCCCGTCCTCGGCGAGCTTCGGCAGGGTCGCGAGCGTGCCTTCGATCACGCATTCTTTCGAGGTGGTGGCGCCATGCACCGCCAGCGCCGGGGTATCGCCGGCAAGGCCTCCCTCCATGAGCCCCTGCACGATGGAGGGGAGACTCGACACGGCCATGTAGAGCACGATGGGAGCGCCGGTGCGGGCAAGCGAGGCCCATTCGATCTCGGCGTCCGGCGCGGCATGGCCCGTGGCGAGGATCACCGCGTGGTTCGTCTTGCGCATGGTGGCCGGCACGCCGTGAATGGCAAGCGAGGCGAGCCCGCTCGACACGCCGGGAATGATGCGGAAGGGAATGCCGGCATCCGAGAGGGCCAAGGCCTCCTCGCCGCCGCGCCCGAAGATGAAGGGATCGCCGCCTTTGAGCCGCAGCACGCGCTTGCCCTCGCGGGCAAGCTGGATCAGCCGCTCGCAGATGTCCTTCTGCATGGCCGAGGGCTTGCCCCCTCGCTTGCCGGCGAATTCGAGGAGGGCGCCTTCGCGGGTGAAGGAAAGGATAGCCGGGTCGACCAGCGCGTCGTAGACGATGACGTCTGCCATCGCGAGGGCGTTCAAGGCATGGATCGTGAGAAGGCCGGGGTCGCCCGGACCTGCGCCCACGAGCCAGACCGTGCCCGGTGCGAAGGGGGGCGAGAGGCGGGACAGGGCGGTCACGCGGACCTCCGGGCATGGCCGGCCACCCCGAGATGGCTGTTGGAATTCATAGGGACGTTGTAAGAGAGCGCATGGATGAGAGTAAACCCGCCGGACCGCTGCGCCGTGGCTGGACCACGGGCGCCTGCGCGACGGCGGCGGCCAAGGCGGCGTATCTGGGGTGGCGGACAGGCGATTTTCCCGACCTCGTCGAGATCGCGCTTCCCGGCGGAGCACGACCGGCTTTCTCCCTTGCTATCGCTGAACCCTTCGAGGGCGGGGCAAGGGCTGGAATCGTCAAGGACGCGGGCGACGATCCGGATGTGACGCACGGAGCTCTGGTGATCGCGACGATCCGCGCCGGCATGCCCGGAACCGGCGTGACCTTCCGGGCTGGCGAGGGGGTCGGCACAGTCACCCGTGCCGGACTTCCCCTGCCTCCGGGCGAGCCTGCCATCAATCCTGCGCCACGCCAGATGATCCGCGACAACCTTGAGGAGGCGGCGCGCAGCGTCGGTGGGCCGACGGATATCGAGGTCGAGATTTCCATTCCGGGCGGCGAGGCGATTGCGCAGAAGACGCTCAATCCGCGTCTCGGCATCCTCGGCGGTCTGTCGATCCTCGGCACCACGGGCGTGGTGGTTCCCTATTCCTGCTCGGCCTGGATCCACAGCATCTACCGAGGCATCGATGTCGCCCGCGCCGGCGGACTCGACCACGTGGCCGGAGCGACGGGCTCGACCTCCGAGAAGGCCGTGCAGGCCCTCTACGACCTGCCCGAACAGGCTCTGATCGACATGGGCGATTTTGCCGGCGGCATGCTGAAATACCTGCGCCGCAACCCGGTGCCGAAGGTCACCATCGCCGGCGGCATCGCCAAGATGACGAAGCTCGGACAGGGATTGCTCGATTTGCATTCCCGCTCCGGTGCGGTCGACCTTGCCTGGCTCGCCGAGCGCTTGGCGGAAGCCGGGGCCGAGCCATCCGCGGTCGAGGAGGCGCGGGGCGCCAATACGGCGCTCGAGGTGCTGGAGATCGCGAACAGGCTCGGCTTGCAACTCGGCGACGTGGTGGCGCGGTATGCGTGGCAAACGGCGGCGAAAGCTCTCCGCGGTGCCGAGAGCGCCCTCGAAATCGTGGTGTTCGACCGCGACGGAAAGCTCGTCGGCCGCATGCCGTTTCATCCGGTCGTCTGAAGCCCTGCGTTTCATCGGCTGTCCCCGCGCGCATTGGGCCGGAAGCGCCGGTCGTAATCGGTCGAGTAGAGCGCGCTTTCGCGAAAATCTTTTGCCGCGAGCGTCCGGCCGACCAGGATCAGCGCCGTGCGTTCCAGCTTCTCGGCGTGCACCATGGCGGCAATCGTGCCGAGCGTCCCCTTGATGACCCGCTCGTCCGGCCAGGACGCGCGCCAGACCACGGCGGCGGGACAATCGGCGCCGTAGGAGGGAAGCAAGTCCTCGACGACCTGCTCGATGACATGGATCGACAAATGAATGGCAAGGGTCGCCCTCGTCTGGGCGAAGGTGGCAAGCCGCTCCGTCTCCGGCATGGCCGAGGCCCGGCCGGAGGTCCGGGTCAGCACCAGCGATTGCCCGATTTCGGGCACGGTGAGCTCGCGTTCGAGGGCCGCTGCCGCGGCGGCGAAAGCGGGGACTCCGGGCGTGATGGTGTAGGGGATGCCGAGCGCATCGAGGCGCCGCAACTGCTCGCCCATAGCGCTCCAGATCGAGAGATCGCCGGAATGGAGACGCGCCACGTCCTCGCCCCGCTCATGCGCCCGCAGGTATTCGGCGGCAATGGCGTCGAGGTCGAGGGGCGCAGTGTCGACGAGGCGCGCGCCGGGCGGGCACCAGGACAGCATCTCCGGCGGCACGATGGATCCGGCATAGAGGCAGACGGGACAGCGTTCGACGAGCGAACGGCCCCGCACCGTGATGAGATCGGCAGCACCGGGACCTGCTCCGATGAAGTGGACTTTCATGGGCGCGTCTCCAGGCGGACAAGGGCGCAGGTTGCGGCGGGGGAGGCGATGCGCTCGACGATGAGGCTGGCGCGAGACCCTGCGGCCGCAAGTGCCGCCGCCTCCGCGACCGATCCGACTCCATGCGCCGCGATCGAGCGCGCGGATTGCGTGCGTACGTGCGGTGCCGCCTCGGCGAGGGCGGATTCGGTCACCGGTATCGCCGTCACGTTGAGCCGGCGCGCCGCTTCCTTGAACGCAGGCGTCTCGGCGAGCGCCGCGATGGTCGCGAGCCTGTCCAGTGCATCGCGCGCAAGGGACGCGCGCTCAAGCGCCAACTCCACGAGAACCACGATCTCGTCTGCGGCGACGCTGCGCCTGAATCCCACCCCTGCCACGATCATGGCTTCGTCACCACCCATTGCGTGACCGGCATTGCCGCCCGCCAGCCGTGCATGCCGCCGACAGGCTCGAGACGGGAGACCGCCAGGCGCCGCATCGTGCCGCCATGCCGCGCGTAGAGCACGCCGAGAAGCGTCTCGGTTTCAAGGGTGACGGCATTGATGACGAGGCGCCCGCCGGATTTCAGCGCAGCCCAGGCGGCCTCGAACACGCCCGCTTCCGAGGCTCCGCCGCCGATGAAGATGGCATCTGGCGCCGGCAGATCGCAAAGGGCCTCCGGCGCGCGTCCGATGCGGATGTCGAGAGCCGTCGCGCCGAGGTCCTGCGCGTTGCGGCGCGCACGGTCTGCGCGCTCAGTCCGTTCTTCGATCCCGATGCAGCGGTTGCGCGGATGGCGCAGGCACCATTCGATGCCGATGGAGCCGGCACCGAGACCGATGTCCCACAACAATTCGCCGGCTTTCGGCGCCAAGGCCGAGAGGGTCAGCGCACGGATTTCGGCTTTGGTGAGCTGGCCGTCGTTCTCGAAGAAAGAGTCCGGCAGTCCTGGGGCCAGGGTGACGATGCGGGAATCGCTTGCGGCGGCTATCTCGATGGCGATGGTGTTGAGAGGGTCGATGTCAGCGATGGCGAGGTCGTTCGCTGCGACATGACGGATGCGCTCGCGCGGGCCGCCCATGGCCTCCAGCACGGTCATCGTCGAGGCGCCGAAGCCGCGCGCCGTCAGGAGATGTGCGAGCTTTCCCGGTGTCGACCCATCCCATGACAGGGCGAGGATGCGGGCGCCGGGCTGCAGCAAGGGTACGATCCGCTCCAGCGCCCGGCCGTGCAGGCTCACGCAGTCGCAATCCGGCAGCGACCAGCCCACGCGCGCAGCGGCGAGGCTGAAGGCGGAGGGTTGCGAAAAGCACAGGATCTCGTCCACCGGAACGAGCCGCGCCAGCTCCGCGCCGACACCGTAATGGAACGGATCGCCCGTCGCCAGAACGCAGGTCGGCTGGCCACGGCGGGCAAGGATCATCGGATAGCCCTCCGCGAAGGGGCTCGGCCAGGTCTGCGTCCGAGCGGACAGAGGCACCGCAAGCGCGAGATGGCGCGCGCCGCCGATCACGAACTCCGCCCGGTCGAGGGCGGCGAGGGCGGCGGGTGATAGCCCCGCGCGCCCGTCCTCGCCGATGCCGATGATGGTCAGCCAGGGAGCCGTCGTCGCCATGCTCGACTCAGCCTCGGAATTCAGAGAAAAAGGACCCATGCGCATCCTCATTCTGGGCGGCACGACGGAAGCCTCCGCGCTCGCGGCGCTTCTGACCGACAGCTCCGACTTCAAACCTCTTGTGTCCATGGCCGGCCGCACCAGCGACCCGCGCCCGTTGCCGATCCCGACCCGTATCGGCGGCTTCGGCGGCGTGGAGGGGCTCGCCCGCTTCCTGGAGCGGGAGCGGATCGAGGCGGTGGTCGATGCCACGCATCCCTTCGCGGCCGTGATGTCCCGCAACGCGGCCGAGGCCTGCGCGCAGGCCAAAGTGCCGCTGCTCGCCCTGCGCCGCCCGCCGTGGAAGCCGCAGGATGGCGACCGCTGGATCGACGTGGCTTCCACGGTAGAGGCTGTTCATGCGTTGGGGGAGGCACCCCGCCGCGTCTTCCTCACCGTAGGTCGTCTCGAACTCGCGTCCTTCGCCACTGCGCCGCAGCACACCTATCTCGTGCGCACCATCGAGCCCATCGGCAATGCGCTGCCGGTGCCGAACGTGATCGCCATCCGCGACCGTGCGCCCTTCGACGAAGCCGCCGAGCGCGCACTGATGGAGCGCGAGCGCGTCGACGTGGTCGTGACCAAAAATTCCGGTGGTGCTGCGACCTATCCGAAGATCGCGGCCGCACGGGCTCTCGGCCTGCCGGTCATCGTCGTGGCAAGACCTGACAAGCCCCATGGCGTCGAGGAGGTTGCGAGTGCCGAGGCCGCTCTTGATTGGCTCGAACGTCTTCACGGCCGCACCCCGTAGAACCGCGGCGTGTAGACGTAAGGCGCCGCGCCCCCCGGCCGCTCGATCTGCCGCGTGGTCGTCGCGCCGATAATCACGATCGTCGACATGTCGGCCATGGAGTCTTCCACCTCGGAGAGCGGCAGAATCCTGATCCGCTCGTCCGGTCGCATCACGGCGCGTGCCAGAATGACCGGGGTGTCGGGGCCACGCATTTCGCTGACGATCTCGAATGCTGCGCCGAGCTGCCAGGGCCGGGCCGACGAGATCGGGTTGTAGAGCGCCACGACGAAATCGGCGGTGAGCGCCGCACGCAGCCGCGCCTCGACGACCTCCCACGGCTTCAGGTTGTCCGAGAGGGACATGGCGCAGAAATCGCCGCCGAGCGGCGCGCCGACGCGGGCCGCGGCCGCCAGCATCGCCGTGATGCCGGGCTCTATGCGGATATCGAGGCTGCGCCATTCGGGATCGCCGCTCTCGACGGCTTCGAACACCGCGGCCGCCATGGCGAAGACGCCGGGATCGCCGCCGGAGACGACTGCGACGTGGGCACCCTTGGCGGCAAGATCGAACGCGAAGCGCGCGCGGTCGAGCTCGACGCGGTTATCCGACGAATGACGGCGCTGGCCCGGCCGTTCCGGCACGCGGTCCACATAAGGCCCGTAGCCGACGAGATCCGTGGCGGAGGCCAGCGCCTCCGATGCCGCCGGGGTCAGGTAGCGCGGGTCGCCGGGGCCGAGACCGACGACGGTGAGAAGTCCTTTCATACGCGCCTCCCTTGTCCCGGCACGATGATGAGGGAAAAATATGGCGCGTCGAAACCCTCAGGCAGTTCCAACAGCGGAACGATTTTTTCTTCCGCCATGGTAGCGCGCTCCACGTAGATCGCGCGCTCCAGGAGGCCTATGGATTTCAGCACCGCGCGGACCTTCGGCAGATTGCGACCGAGCTTCATCACCACGGCTGCGTCGGTGCCGGAGAGGCGTCGCGTCAGCTCCGCCTCGGGCAATGTTCCGGGTACCACGGTGAGCACGTCGTCGCCCCAGGTGATCGGCGCGCCGGCACGGGTCCAGGCGCCCGACATGGCCGTGACAGCCGGCACCACTTCGACCGGGACGCGGTCTTTCAGGCGCCACCACAGATGCATGAAGGAGCCGTAGAAGAAGGGGTCGCCCTCGCAGAGGACAGCGACGGTATAGCCAGCCTCGACCTCGGCAAGCAGACGCGCTGCGGCTTCCTCGTAGAAGGGATTGAGAGCAGCAGCGTAATCAGGATGCTCTGCCGGGATTTCCGTCGTCACAGGATAGGCGAGAGCGATCTCCCGATCCGGATTCCGGCCGACGACGGCATCGGCGATGGCGCGTGCGTTGCCGCGCCGCCCGCGCTTGCAGAAATGAACGAGCCGGTCGGCACTCTCCAGCACCTTGCGGGCGCGCACGGTCATGTAATCCGGATCGCCGGGGCCAAGTCCTAAGCCGAAGAGACGGATGGGATCTTGCGGGACCATCGCGTCACTCGACCGGGTTCGCGAGGGCGTTGACCGCCGCCGCCGCCATGGCGCTGCCGCCGCGCCGCCCGTGGACGACGAGATACGGCACGCGTCCGTCGCGCGACAGCGCCTCCTTCGACTCGGCCGCGCCGATGAAGCCGACCGGGATGCCGATGATTGCGGCGGGCTTCGGTGCGCCGGCATCGAGCATCTCGAGGAGATGAAAGAGGGCGGTCGGCGCATTGCCGAACACCACGAGCGCGCCGTCCAGCCGTTCCCGCCACAGCTCCATGGCTGCGGCCGAGCGGGTGTTGCCGAGTTCCGCGGCAAGACCGGGAACGCGCGGATCGTCGAGGGTGCAGATCACCTCGTTCTCTGCTGGCAGGCGCGCGCGCGTGATGCCGTTCGCCACCATCTTGGCATCGCACAGGATCGGCGCGCCGCGCTGCAAGGCCGCTTCCGCACTTTCGGCGAAATCCGGCGACAGATCGATGTCCTTCGGCAGGTCGGTCATGCCGCAGGCATGGATCATGCGCACGACGACGCGTTCCGCCGTGCCGGAAAAGCGCGACAAGTCGGCTTCCGCGCGGATGATCGAGAACGAGCGGCGATAGATCTCGGCGCCCTCGCGGATATACTCGCGGGGCGCGCTCATCGCATATTCTCCGGAAAGGCGCGGTGCAGGTCGGCAGAAGTCTTTGTCGGCAATAAACGGGTCATGATCTCGTCGACGGAGAGGTGAAGAGAAGAAGCGTCGCGGGTGGTGCCGCTCGGCACGACGTCATAGCGGCCATCGTCCCGCCCGACCAGTGTGAGATCCGCCCCGCCCGGATGGGCGCAGCCCTTCGGGCAGCCGGAGACATGGACCACGGTGCCTTGCCTCAGAAGATCGCTGCAAGTGCTCGCGAGCCGCAAAGCGTCCGCAGGAGCAACCGTCAAGGCGCTTCCGCAATCCGGCTTTCCGGGGCAGGCGATCAGCGAAAGGCGGGGATCGTCTGGGTCAATGATGAAGCCGGCACGGGAGGCTTCCGCAAGCAGGGTCAAGACATGCTCGCCCGCAATACCCGGCAGCAGGATGCCGCGCGTGAAGGACAGGCGGATTTCGCCCTGGCCGAAACGCTCGCTCCACTCCACTGCCTGATCCAGTTGCGCTGTGCTGCAGCGGCCGAAGGGAAGCGCTAGGAGGACGGCATGACCGTGCCGCATTTGGAATGAGCCGGCACGGGGAGCGGCTGGACGTTCGATGGGTGGTATAGCGGATGCGAGTTCGGCCGAGGCCGCGAGTTCCGCGACGAGGACAGGCTCAAGATCGCGCAGCCGGCGCGCTTGCGTTCTGCCCTTGAGCCTCATCTCCGCAAAGTCCGCAAGGATAGGGAGAACGGCTTCGGCAGCGCAGGCAGGACTGGTTGCGCCGATCCAATGCAAGCCCTTTGATGCGGCGCTGTCGAAAGCGATGGCATAGTCTTCTCTTGTCGCGACCAGATGAAGATCGGCGCCAATGGGATCGAGAGGCATCAAGCCGCCGCCATCGACGGCGACGAAGAATTTCGCAGGCAATCCGTCCAGACGACCGGCCCTGTCTTCGATGGCTTGTGCGAGGGCGAGCGCGTCACAATGGTCGATAAGGTCGAGACCGGCCAGCGGGGATACGATTGTGAGCCGGTTCGGGCCTTCGCCCTCCGGCTCGACCAGGCCTTCGCGCTCCAGGAGAGCGAGCAGGCCGGGATAGGTCTCGTCGCTCACGCCTCGGATCTGCAGGTTGGCGCGGGCGGTGATGTCGAGATGGCCGTTGCCGAATTCCCGCGCAGCTTCGGCGATCAAACGCGCCCGGTCTGCCGTGAGCCTGCCGGCGAACGGATGAAGGCGCACGAGCAGGCCGTCGCCGGTTTCCATCGGGCGGCGGACGCCCGGGCACCAGCCGCGGCGCCTTTCGCTGACAGGATGCGCGCTCATTCGGCGGCCTCCTTCCGACCATCGGCGAAAAAGGCTGCAACGGAATTGAGGCGGCTCTCCCAAAGCCCGCGCACACGTGCATCTGCCAAGCGGTCGCGGATGGCCTGGGCGGCCGCCGGATTGACGGTCCCAATCCGATGCCAGACGGGCTCGTCGGCGATCAGGGCGGTGAAGACGAGATCGAAACCTGCGGACGAGACCGCGTCCGTCGTCGCGGCGAAGGCGAAAAGCGCATCGACGCCTTGCGCGATCTCGGCCGCACCCCGCCAGCCATGTCGCAGCTGGCCTTTGATCCAGCGCGGGTTGGTCAGGCGTCCGCGCACGAGGCGGTCGATATCCTCAGGCAGCGTGCGGGCTCTCGGAGCCTGCGGATTGCTGGTGTCGAGGCTGTAGAGGGCAGGGGATTGACCCAGCGCCTGAGCTGCGGCCGCGAAGCCGCCGATGGCGTCCGCGGCGGAATCGCCGTCGAGGATGTCGCGCTCGGCGACGTCGCTCACATGCACGAAGGCTTCGGCCTGCTCGACCCTGTGCGAAAAGCTCTCATCGGAATGGGCCTCGCCGCCGGAGCCGAAAGAATGAGAGGTGCCTTCGAGATAAATGCGGCCGAAATCGCCTTTCGTTGTCCATTCGCCATCGAGCGCCTGCGCCGCCACGCCCGCACCGTAGGTGCCCGGCGCGGAGCCGAAGACGCGCGACAGGTTCTCTCCCCGCCGGCGCGCGGCGGCGAGCTCGTTCCATGCGTCATCCTCGCTCAGCGCAGCGACGGCGCGGACCGCCTGGTCGAGCAGGGCGATCTGGTCGGGGAACGTGTCGCGGAATGCGCCGGAAACGCGGATCGTCACATCGGCGCGGGGGCGGTCGAGGAGCGGCTGCGGCACGATCTCGAAGCCGGTCACGCGGGTGGAGGCATGGTCCCAGGTCGGGCGCACGCCCATGAGGGCCAGCGCATGGGCGATGTCCTCGCCGCCGGAGCGTAGCGTCGGCGAGGCCCACAGGTCCATCACGATCCGGCGTGGCCAGTCGCCTTCCTCTTGCAGATGGCGACGCACCACTTCCGCCGCCGCGCGCCAGCCGAGCTCCGTGGCGGCGCGGGTGGGGATCGCGCGCGGATCGAGGGTCGCGAGGTTGCGGCCAGTGGGCAGCACATCGGTCTGCCCACGCGAGGGCGAACCGGACGGGCCCGGCACGACGAAGCGGCCGTCGAGAGCGTTCAGCAACCCCTCGCGCTCGCCGGCGGCGCAGGCCTCGAAGCCTTCAGCGGAGTTGCCGAAGACATGCAATCCATCGCGGATCGTCACCTCGCCGAGATCGCAGAGATGCGCGTCGAGACGGGTCAGCGCCTCGTCCATCGGCATCGCATCGTCAACGCCGCAGGCGGCGGCCAATCCGCTGGTTTGTGCACGCTCGCGAATCTCCTTCGCCACGAGTTGCGCGCGGCCCGGGTGCAGCACCTGGGCTGAGGAGAATTCCTCCACCAACTCGCGCAGGGCGCCTGCCTCGCCGTGAAGGCCTGCGCCCATCGTCTGCGGCGTGAGATGGCCGATTGTCACGGCGCCAATGCGGCGCTTGGCGGGAGCCGCCTCGCCGGGATCGTCGACGATGAAGGGATAGACCACCGGAACCGCACCGATCGCGAGGCGCGGCCAGCATTGCGTGGAGAGCGCCACCGCCTTGCCGGGCAGCCACTCCGTCGTGCCATGCGTGCCGAGATGCACGAGCGCGTGAATGTTTTCGAGCGCGCGCAGGCCGCAATAGAAGGCGAGGTAGCCATGGCTCGGCGGGCATTCGGGATCGTGATAGAACCCTTTGCGGTCGAGGCCATGACCGCGGTCGGGCTGAAGCGCGACGAGGATCTTTCCGGCGCGGATCGTGCGGAAGCGGAAGGCATCGTCGGCGAAGGCGGGATCGTCCTCGGGTTCCCCCCAGCGCCCGTCGATGGCGGCACGCCGTTCTGCCGGCAGGCTGTCGAGCCAGGCGCGATAGGCGGAAAGCGGAACGGCGAACGAAGCCTTGCCTTCAGTGAGACGCGGCATCAGCTCATCGACGGTGAAATCTCGTCCGGCTGTGTATCCGGCTTCCTCGAGCGCACCGAGGATCGCGCAGGCGCTGGCTGGCGTATCGAGCCCGACCGCGAAGCCGGCCCGTCCGCCGCGGGCGGGATAATCGGAAAGCACGAGCGCCAGTTGTCGCTCGCGCCGTGGCGTGCGGGCAAGATGCACCCATGCGGCTGCCTGATCGGCCACGGCATCGATGCCGGCCGCATCCGGTGCCTGCACCCGGCGCGAGAAGGCGAGCGCCGGGTCTGCGGGCTCTTCTACCTTGAACGAGATGGGACCGGCGGCGATGCGGCCGTCGAATTCCGGCAGGGCGATCTGCATGGCGAGATCGGCGGCGGACAACCCGCGCGGAGAAGCCTCCCACGCTTCTTTCGCGCTGCCTGCAGGAATGGCTTGCAGGATCGGGCAGCCGGCTTCGTCGAGCACGAAATCTGCATCGTCGCGGGATGAGAACGCCGTCGTGGTCAGGATGATATCGGGACGGCGTGCTTGGATCGTGCGCCGAACGACAGCCACTGCTTCCAAGTCTTTCAGGCTCGAGACCGCGAGCACGAGCGGATCGATGCCGCGCTCGACGAGAGCGTTTGCGAGAGCTTCGATGGCCTGCGTGTCGCCGGAGAGAACGGCGGAGCGATAGACGAGAAGGTAGGCGAGGGGGCGTTCGCCGGAGAGGCAGGCGAGGATGGATTCCGGTTTAGCGATTCTGCCGATTTCAATCCCACTGCCCTCATCCTTCGAGACGCAGCCTGAGGACTGCTCCTCAGGATGAGGTCTGTGAATTGAAGGCCTGTCTGTAATCAAACTTCCAGGCACCCACGCGAAGGCCCGTGGAGCCGCGCGTTGTGGCTCAGCGACTGCGTCCGTCTCACCAATCTCGACGCCGATCCGCGCGAGCAGTCGGCGCATGTTGTCGATGCCGCCGGCCTGGAAATAGGCCTCCAGCTCGTCGCAGAGAGCTTGCGGCACGGTCGCATGAGCTGAGAGCCGCGGATCGGGGCGGTCGTCGCCGGGCAGCACCGCGAGCTTGATGCCGTGAGCGCGGCAGGCCTTCGCGAGGTGCTCGATCCCGTAGCGCCAGTAATCGAGCCCGCCGAGGCAGCGCACCAGGACGAAGCGCGCCTTGGCGGCGGTCTTGTCGATATAAAGATCGACGGAAAGGGGATGGCGCAGGCGGCGCAGCGAGGCGAGGCGGAGCGATGGTCCGCATGCCTTCAAACGATGCGCAGCCGCCAGCGCACCGAGGTCACTGTCCGCAAACGAGAGGACGACGATATCCCCCGGCGGCTGCTGGAGGTCTGTGGCCTCCGAGCCGTCGTCGAGGGAAATCGCTGTGACCGGGAGGAGGTGCATGTCATCCTGCGCGCAAAGCGGCTTCGACGGCCTTCACGTCGAAACCTTTCAGGCCGATCACCACCATGCGGCCGTCACGCGCTTCGCCGGCCTTCCAGGGGCGGTCGAAGTGATGCGCGACGCGCTGGCCGACACCCTGGACCACGAGGCGCATGGGCTTGCCGTCGACGGGAGCAAAGCCCTTGATGCGCAGCACGCCGGCCGCTTCCGCCGCGCGCTCGACGCGGGCGACGAGCGCCTCCGGCGTGGCGACGGGATCGACGGGGATCGCGACGCTGTCGAAATCGTCGTGGTCGTGATCCTCGGCGGTCTCATGATGCGACGGGCGTGCGTCGAGATCGGCTTCCACTGCCGCGCCCATGCCGAGAAGAACGGTCGGGTCCACCTTGCCGTGCGCGGTCTCGATCACCTTCACGGCGCGGGGCAGGTGTTCCTCGATCTCGGCGAGAACCTTGCCCTTGTCGCCGGCCTGCATCTGGTCGGTCTTGTTGAGGATGATGAGATCGGCGCAGAGAAGCTGGTCCTCAAACACCTCCTCGAGCGGATTTTCGTGATCGACGGAAGCGTCGGCCGCGCGCTGCGCTGCGAGCGCATCCGGATCATCCGCGAAGGCGCCAGAGGCGACGGCAGGGCCGTCGACCACGGCGATCACGCCGTCGACCGTGACGCGGGAGCGGATGTCGGGCCAGTTGAAGGCGCGCACCAGGGGCTTGGGCAGGGCGAGGCCCGAGGTCTCGATCAGGATGTGCTCGGGCGGGTTCGGCCGGTTGAGCAGCGTGTTCAGGGCCGGGACGAAATCGTCGGCCACCGTGCAGCATATGCAGCCGTTGGGCAGTTCGACGATGTCTTCTTTCGTGCAGCCTTCGATGCCGCAGCCCTCGATGAAGGAGCCGTCGAAGCCGAGATCGCCGAACTCGTTGACGAGAACGGCGATGCGGCGACCGCCGGCATTCTCGAGAAGGTGACGCACCAGGGTGGTCTTGCCGGCTCCTAGGAATCCGGTGACGATGGTGCAGGGAATCTTCTTCAGGTCGCTCATGAAGTGCGCCTTTCGGCGGCTTTGCTCAGGCCGCGCTGTTGGTCTTGAAAGGAGGAATGCGGGCGACGACGCCCTTGCGGAAGGCTTCCGGGCGCTCGCGCCAGGGCACAAGGCCATCGGACGTCGCCGCGTAGCGGCGCAGCCCGTCGAGGATGGTCTCGACCGAGGTTTCCGGGTTCAGGTCGCCATAGATGTAGGTCCAGCGTCCCGGACCGGAGATCGCAACGGTGCAGGGGCGCTTGCAGACGGAAAGGCATTCGACCGCCTCCACGCGCACCTTCGGTGCGTCGGGATGGGCGAGCGCCTCCGTCAGGGCCCGGTGGAGGATCGCACCGGGCCGGAACTCCCTGTCGTCCGGGCCACCCGCCTGACGGCAGGTGACGCAGACATGCAGGCAGATCTCCTCGTGGGATGAGGTCATGGGCTAAACGGCCTTGCGTTCGCCGGTAACCGAAGCCGCCTGAGAGAGAAGTCCTGATTTCGTGCGGTCTTCCTGCCGCACCCAGTACCAGCCGAGGCTTAGTCCAAGGGTCGCCCAGAAGGCGAATGCGACAGCAAGCGAGCGTGCCGCGAATTGTGCGGCAAGAACGGCCGGAACGTCACTCGCTGCAGCCTCCGCATGAGGCGCCCCGATGATGTGAGGGAGCACTATTGCCAGGAGACCGATGCCGATAGCCGCATGATGGCGCACATTCGTCATCAGGTAGAGGCCGAGGCCTGTTCCGAGGGCAGTGCAGACCCACCAGATCTGCCTCTCTGCGAGATGCGCGCCCCCCATGCCGGGAAGCTCAGGAGGCAGCCCGACGGCAGGCGCGAGATTGACGGCGACAAAGCCGCCGATCGCCCACCGCAATGCGGTTTGCGGGTTGAATTCTCGACCTGCAGCAAGAAGCAAGGCTGCAAGAATCGCTGCATAGCCGACACCGCTGACCAACGTGGCAAGGGCCGTGAAGGCTACCCGGGGAAAGCCTTCGCCGGGTTCCCATCCACCCTCTTCCGCAGCATCGGCGTGGGCATGTTGCCCATGAGCCAGATGTAATTGAGCCGAATGCACGTGAGCCAACTGCACCAGGCCGCCGTATCCGGAGGCATGCGCCTCTGGCGCCGCGGCCTTCTCGTATGTCTCGGCCTGGAGAATCAAGGGAGACGTCAGGAAAGTTTGGAGGGTTGCAGCTACGCAAGCAGCCAGAAACCCGGCGACCAAAGCCGCCTTCAATACCCGCAATATCATGGCAGCCACTCTCAGTGGCAGGGGAAGTTATGCGAATGGCGCCAGTCATGCGCCGCGTTGTGCAGCGTTTCGGGCGAGGCGAAGCCCGAAATGAAAACGAGCGCAAGGCCGAAGGTCGCTGCCGTGAAAACGGTGACGAGACGTTGGGACGAAGTCGTGACGTAGGCTTGTTTGATCAGAGTCGACATCGATACCTCTTGGCCACCCCTCCGGCGGCATTTGGGTTGCACGATGACGGCAGGTCTCCTGGCTCGCGGGTCGATGCCTTGCGCTACCGCCTTCCCGGAATGTCATTCCAGTGGCATTTGGAGCGAAGGCTCGCCGCTTACAGTTGCGGGGGCAGCCGCGGTGTCTCACCGCATTCCCTTTTCACCCCGTATCCGGGGCACCGTCTGTGACATCCTTACCGGGGCGCAGGGCATCTTTCAAGCCTGACCATGCCGAAGCACCGGCCTTGAAATCGGCCTCGCGCCTGTTCATGGTGCAGCCCTCTCACGCGAAGGCAGGTCTCGAATGAGCCAGGACGAAGACGCGCGCCACCGCGCCAAGATGATCAAGCGCAAGGAGGTCCAGGACCGGGAGGTCGCCTCGAAGACCGTCGAGAAGGGGCTCCTCATCGTCCATACGGGCCCCGGCAAGGGCAAGTCCACGGCCGCCTTCGGGCTCATGCTGCGGGCGCTCGGCCGCGGCTTTCACGTGGGGGTGGTCCAGTTCATCAAGGGCGCCTGGGAGACCGGCGAGCGCCTGGCGCTTAACCGACTCTCCGATCAGGTCGAGTGGCACACCATGGGCGAGGGGTTCACCTGGGAGACCCAGGACCGCTCCCGCGACGTAGCGGCGGCTGAACGCGCCTGGGACAAGGCCAAGGAGCTGATGGCGCGCGAGGACATCCGCCTTCTGGTGCTCGACGAGCTCAACATCGCCTTGCGCTACGAGTACCTGGATCTGGCCGAGGTGGTCGAAACCCTGCGCCAGCGCAGGCCCGGTCTCCATGTGGTCGTCACAGGCCGCAACGCGAAGCCGGAGCTGATCGAGGCAGCGGACCTCGTCACCGAGATGACTCTGGTCAAGCACCATTTCGCGGCCGGCGTGAAGGCGCAGGAAGGCGTCGAGTTCTGATGCGCGCTCTGATGATCCAGGGCACCGGCTCCAATGTGGGCAAGTCGCTTCTGGTGGCGGGCCTGTGCCGGGTCTTCGCGCGCAAGGGTCTGAAGGTCCGGCCCTTCAAGCCGCAGAACATGTCGAACAATGCCGCCGTCACGGCGGATGGCGGAGAGATCGGCCGCGCCCAGGCGCTGCAGGCGCGGGCGGCCGGCGTTGCCCCCAGCGTCCACATGAATCCGGTGCTGCTGAAACCCCAGAGCGAGATCGGCTCGCAGGTTGTGGTGCAGGGCCGCGTCGTCGGAACGGCGAAGGCGCGGGAATACCAGTCCTGGAAGCCGCGTCTCATGGAAGCCGTTCTCGACAGTTTTTCGCGGCTGTCTGACGAGGCCGATCTCGTGCTCGTCGAAGGCGCGGGCTCTGCGTCTGAAGTGAACCTAAGAGCCGGCGATATCGCCAATATGGGCTTTGCCCGCGCCGCTGACGTGCCCGTGGTGCTCGTGGGCGACATCGACCGGGGCGGCGTCATCGCGAGCCTCGTCGGCACCAAGGCCGTGCTCGACGAGGCGGACGCTGCGATGATCCGCGGCTTCATCGTCAACCGCTTCCGCGGCGATCCGGCCCTGTTCGAGAGCGGCATGAGCTTCGTATCGGAACGTACCGGCTGGCCGGCGCTCGGTCTCGTGCCGCATTTTGCCGATGCTGCGCGGCTCCCGGCGGAGGACGGTCTCGGGCTCAGGCGCGAGGGGCGCAAAGGATCCGTCGTCGTCGCCGTGCCGGTAACGCCCTGGATCTCCAATTTCGACGATCTCGATCCCCTGCGCGAGGAGACGGGCATGGAGGTGGTTTTGGTCGAGCCCGGCCGGCCGTTGCCGGCGGAGGCGGCGCTCGTCCTGCTGCCGGGCTCGAAGACCACCATCGACGATCTTCTGTTCATCCGCGCGCAGGGTTGGGACATCGACCTGAAAGCGCATGCCCGCCGCGGCGGGCGCGTGCTCGGCCTCTGCGGCGGCTACCAGATGCTGGGCAATCGCATCGACGACCCCTTCGGCATCGAGGGCGAGGCGGGACGCTCGGTGGAGGGGCTCGGCCTGCTCGACGTCGCGACCACGCTCACCGCGAAGAAGCGGCTCGAGGCCGTGACGGGTACGACAATTCCCGATGGTGCTCCGTTCTCCGGATACGAGATGCATATTGGCGAGACCTCAGGGCTCGACGCATCCCGGCGTGCCTTCGCACGATTGGAGAATGGCCGGCTCGACGGCGCGGTCTCGCCCGATGGGCGCGTGGCCGGCACTTATGTGCACGGCCTGTTTTCCGTCGACCGGCAGCGGGCGCGCTGGCTTCAATTGCTGGGAGCTGAGACGAGCGATCTCGCCTATGAAGCGCTCGTCGACGACATTCTCGACCGCTTCGCCGATCATCTGGAGGCGCATCTCGATTGCGAGCGGCTCTTAGCCCTCAGCGCGCGATGAGCCAGGCGAGCAGCGTCAGGCCGGCGGCCGAACCGAAGAGCAATCCGCAGGCCGTGCGATAAAGCGCGAGCGCCCGGTCGATATCGTCGGCATTCGCCTCGGCGCGCCCGTTGCCCATCCATCGATCCTCGACGCGCATGTCGCCGTAGACGCGCGGTCCGGCGAGCCGCAATCCCAGCGCCCCGGCCATTGCGGCTTCGGGCCATCCGGCATTGGGTGAGCGGTGATGGGAGGCGTCGCGCCGAACGGCGCGCCATGCGCCTCGGGGTGAGGCTTCCCGATGCAGGCAAGCTGCCGCAGCGATCAGGAGCGCCGTGAGGCGGGAGGCGGGCAGGTTGACGACATCGTCGAAGCGCGCCGCCGCCCAGCCGAAGGCTTCGTGCCGCGGCGTGCGGTGGCCGATCATGCTGTCGGCGGTGTTGGTGGCCTTGTAGAGCACGGCGCCGGGCAATCCGCCGAGCCCGAGCCAGAAGGCGGGGGCGACGACGCCGTCGGAAAAGTTTTCCGCGAGGCTTTCGATGGCGGCGCGCGACACGCCCGCCTCGTCGAGGCTCTGGGGATTGCGTCCCACGATCATCGACACGGCCTTGCGTCCGCCCTCGATCCCGCCCTCCCGCAGGCCTTTCGACACGGCCGCCACATGCTGGTGAAGGCTCCGCTGGGCGAGAAGGCTGCTGGCGAGGATCGCCAGAACCGCAACGCCGATCATGCCGAGCGGCAGAAGCAGGCTCTGCAGAGCCCAGGCCACCAGACCGGTGATGGTCAGAAGGATCAGGAGCGCCAAAATTCCAGCTGCGCGTCGGCGGCCGAAGGTCCATTCGCCCCGGTTGAGGCCTCGGTCGAGCCCCTTGATCAGCCGCCCGATCCAGGTGACGGGATGCCCGATCCGCGTGTAAAGGCCATCCGGATAGCCGATGGCCGCCTCCGCCGCGAGGGCGAGGAGCAGGATCAGCGGGCTGTCGGAGAAGGCCATGGGACGATCGATGGGGAAATCGGATGAGTGAGGCGCGGATCTGGCACGGGGGCGACCTGGACGAGGCCCGGCAGCTCTTTCCGCAGGCGCCCGAGCCCTGGATCGACCTGTCGACGGGGATCAATCCCATAGCCTATCCGACGCCCGCATTGCCAGCCTTCTCGTTCGAGCGGCTGCCGTCGCCCACCGATCACAGGGATCTGGAGGAGGCCGCCGCCGAGGCCTACGCGGCGCAGAGTGTCGCGAACGTGGTGGCTGCGCCGGGAACGCAGATTTTGATCAGCCTTCTGCCGACCCTGTGGCCGCGCTCGCGCATCGCCGTTCTCGGCCCGACCTATGCGGAACACGCCCATGCCTGGCGCGGGGCAGGGCATGAAGTGGCCGAAGTATCCTCGCTCGATGAGATCGGCGGGGCGGACATTCTCGTCCTCGTCAACCCGAACAATCCGGACGGCAGAACGCTCGAGCGCGCGGTTCTGCTCGAGGAGGCGGGCCGGCTTCGGCGGCGCGGCGGCTGGCTCGTGGTCGACGAGGCCTTTGCCGATTTCGATGCGGGCGAGACCCTCGTGCCGGTTCTGCCGGACAATGCCATCGTCCTGCGCTCGTTCGGCAAAACCTATGGGCTTGCCGGGATCCGGCTCGGCTTTGCGATCGCCTCCGAGAGCATGGCGATGCGGCTGCGGACGATGCTGGGTCCCTGGGCGGTCTCGGGACCCGCGCTCGCCATCGGGCGACAGGCCCTGCGGGATCGCGAGTGGCGGCAGGCGGCTGGAACGGCCCGTGCAGGCGATGCGGTCCGGCTCGACGCATTGCTGGAGCCGGTTGCTGATCGGCCCCTTCGCGGCACGAGCCTCTATCGCCTCTTGGAGAGCCGCCGGGCACCGGACCTGTTCGTCCATCTGGGGCATCGCGGCATCTGGGTGCGTCGCTTCCAGCACGATTCTGAGCTTCTGCGGTTCGGGATGCCCGGGACCGAAGCAGCGTGGAAGCGCATTGTCGATGCCCTCGGCACGTTCGCCGTCACGCAGAAAGCATAGAAAAAGAAAAGCCGCGAGTGGTCTTCCGACCGGCCCCGCGGCTTACAACCGTGCTCAGCCCCCAAGCACGGCAGTGTTATGAACTATATCTTTGGTGAACGTTGTCTTGAATTACTGCGCATCAATAAATTCAGTCTATAGGCAGATTTATCGCGAGATGGAATAGCGGAAAATACGTAGGGACAATGGCTAAGCTTGAGAAACCGTCGTCCTGAAGGCACGTGAAAACCGGAATCGGTTTCGAATTGCGTTGCCCTGCAAGTATTCCGCTCACGACAATACGGCCTAGCTTCTACTAGAATACTTGGCGCAAAAAGACGTTTTGCCGCATATAGTCCTATTTGTGATGCAGGCGCTTGACGTTGGCGCGCACCTTTCGCCGGTATCCTTTCACCACTTTATGAGGAGACCCACCTGTCGCGATGGTGGCCGCCGCCTCTGCGAAGGCAGACATCTTTTCGGTGACCATCAGAAGGTTTTCGGCATGCGAGCCCTGACCTATGGCGGCGCGGGAGAGGCGGGTCCAGATCACCGATTGAGCTTCGAAGGCAAGCATCGTGGTGTCGGTCGCCAGTTTCATCCATGGCAAGAGCATCGAAACTCCGGGTGCGGTTGGGTATTGGTGTTAATTTCTATCACATGATCTCTCGAAGGCGGAGAGACGAATGCTGAATTGCATCGATCGGGTCCGCGTCATGAAGCCTCTCCTTCTTATGGCGCATCGTTCGCCGCGGCCCTTTGGGTCCGCACGATGCGCAAGAGCCCTCCTTTCGAATAGGGCAGAGGGGATTCAGAGTGAATGTTCCCGATTTCCGATGTGGGCTACCATGAATGGATAAGGATGGCGGAAAGTTCCGCCGTCGGATCCAGAGTTCCCGAGGCGAACGATCGTGCCGCGCTACTACATCGATGTCAGAAGCCATTTCGGCATCAACGAGGATCCAAGCGGCATCGAGCTGCCCGATATCGCCGCCGCGCGGATCGAAGCCTTGAAGGTGGCGGAGAAGCTCCTGAAAGGCTGGGCCGCGATGCCGCCGGATTATAGCAGCGACATCATGATCGAGATCGTCGGCGAGGATCTCCGCCCAGTCCTGGTCATTCCCTGCTCCGATATCAGGACGACCGTCCGCGATTGACGGCCGTCATTCAGGGAAGCTGCCTGCACAGGAGAACGGCCGCCAAAGCTGCCGTCATCGCGGTGGCGATGAGGCCTCTGTCGACGATGCTGTCGGTCCAGACGACGCGATCGAAAAGCCGCTTGATCAAAACATGACCCGCTCGAAGGGGTTGGCGTAGGCTCCTCTACCTGTGGCGGTTCCGGCCGGAATCAATGTCTCCATGGCTTGAGGCGGGCTTGAGCTCATCGAACTTTCGGCGGATGATTTCATAACATTCGCAGGCCGTGGCCGGCTTCGTGCATCCGGTTGGGTTCGATCCGGGATGCATTGCCCGAAATCTGCACGATATAGCGTCCGATGGATTTGGAGGACACGAGAGCGCTGACGAGGCCGAAAGTGTGTCGCATCCGAAGGCGACCATCTCGGCGGATCTTCCGTCGCTTACGACCGTCGTGAGGAAAATAAGGGTATCGGAGCGTCTCGCCGGCTTCGTGAATGACTTGGCCCGGCGGAAGCTTGAGGAGGGCCGGATGTCGGGCGAGCTGCGCGAAGTTGCCATCCATCGTCGCAACGACCCCGGCGCGGATTTCCCCGAGGACATTTCAGGGTTTTCCCCAAGTGCTGCAGTCGAGCTTTCACGGTATAGAGAAAGTTCGCGGAGGCATGCGGGCCCATGACGCGTATCCTGATTGCCGACGACCATGACGTGGTGCGCTCTGGGTTGAGCACGATCCTGGGCGGCCAGCCGGGCTGGGAGGTGGTGGCGGAGGCCGAGGACGGCCGTCAGGCGGTGCAGCTGGCGGCCGAGACCAAGCCGGATGTGGCGATCCTCGACTACCAGCTGCCGTCGATGAACGGGGTCGACGCGACGCGCGAGATCCGGGCCTTCCAGCCGCAGACCGAGGTGCTGATCTTCACCATGCACGAGAGCGAGCCTTTGGTGCGCGAGCTGCTCGAGGCGGGGGCGCGCGGCTACCTGCTCAAGTCGGATGCGCGCCGGTTCCTGATCGCGGCGGTGGAGTCGTTGGCGCGCCACAAGCCGTTTTTCACCGGCCGTGTGTCGGAGACGCTGCTGGCCGCCTATCTGGCGCAGGGCCATGCCGGCAACGGGGTGCTGACCGCACGCGAGCGGCGGGTGGTGCAGCTGATTGCGGAGGGGCATTCGAACAAGGAGACGGCGCAGATTCTGGAGCTGAACCTGAAGACGGTGGAGAGCCACCGCTCCTCGGCGATGCGCAAGGTCAATGCCAACTCCACCGCCACGCTGGTCCGCTACGCCATCCGCAACAAGCTCGTCGAACCGTGACGCGAAGCGTCGGTTCTGGGTTTTGCGGGAGGCGGTGTCGGGGTTTTTTCAGCGAAGGCGAGGGTTTTTCCGGCCGGGGCGGGATTGCTTCTCATCCCTCGGAGGAAAGATGCTTTCGAGCGAATGAGCCGACCCGCCCCGCCCGCAGCAGGACGGAAAACGCCGCTCAAGTCCGGGAGACATGCGCATGACGATGCCGACCGCCTACATGCGACCCGCGCAGCCCGCGAATCTCCCGCGGTGGCGTTGGAGCGTCTCAGGGCGGGATTGTTGAGAGATTCCGCGATGGTTGTCCGGAACGCTCTCGCGGTCGGTCTTATCGCCCTTGCCCTGCCTGCTCGCGCCCAGACGGTCGATGTCGTCGTGAAGACTGCGCTCGACCCGGCGCAGGGAGCCGTCGTCGGACAGGCGGTCGAACTCTATGTCGACGTGCTCTTCCCCGGCACGATGCCGAGACCGCCGCGGGTTCGTATCCCGGATGTGCAGGGCGCACAGGTGATGCGGTTCGAAAGCCAGGGCGTGACGATCGGCGAGAATTCGGGCGGACGGAATTATGTCGGCCAGCGCTTCACCTTCGACATCTTTCCCCGCCGTGGCGGCGCGCTGACGCTCCCTGCCGCGGAAGTCACCCTGCTCGACGTGGCCGGGGACGTTTCCGGATCGACCAGGGGCA